>NZ_SJPG01000002.1 GCF_007859715.1 Rubinisphaera italica | reverse complement strand
AGTGAGGGACTTTGTGGAACACTGTGTCATGAGAAGGCTGCCTGTCGTTTGGGGTGAAAGCTGTTGTGAGAAAACAACTTATCCCAAACCAGGCAGCCTTTTTCCACCCCCGGGTGAGAAATCCGGGCTAGCCCTCTCCCTCAGGAAGAGGGAATTGAATCGGAGATCAATATTGGGTAGCAATTATACCGCAGGTGCAAGCCGTTTGATGATTTCTGCTTCGATCTGATCCGGCTCCGCCATTCGGCCTTTGCCAGTCACCCGGCAACTCAACCAGCCTTCGTCGGGTTCGATGATATTCACACCATCATCAGTAACCTGTTTCAGATTTCTCTGGACGGCTGGTTTGTTCCACATCTCGGAGTTCATCGAGGGAGCAATCAGAATTGGGCAGGTCGTTGCGAGAATTGTTGTGGTTAACAGATCGTCAGCCAGGCCGTGGGCCATTTTTCCCAGCAAATCAGCCGTTGCAGGGGCGATGATGAGTAAATCGGCTCGTCGAGGCAAGCCGATATGCTCCCCCAGGAAATGTTCCCGGGGAGCGAATAAGTCGGTGTAGACAGGGCGATTCGTCAGCGCTTCGAAAGTCGCCTTGCCAATGAATTTCTGGGCGGCTTCCGTCATGATGACCGTTACCGCATAATCCTTTTTGACAAGACGACTGACCAGATCAGCCGTCTTGTAAGCGGCAATTCCTCCGCTGATGCCGACCAGGATTTCCGCACGAGCTTGTGTCATGCCAAATCATCAAGGCCTGGGCCAGCGTCAAAATATTCTTCCACATCGGGAGCGACTTCGCCTTTGATGGCAACATTTCCCGTACGATCGAGATAGATTTTGTCTTCCAGGATTTCCTGAATCACGATTTTCATCAGATTCTTGGTCGGGATTTCGACGAGTGGACGAGCGCCCCGATTCAGAGCGACCATTCGCTTCTGAATGATCGTCGAGAGCTTAAATCGACCACCGACCTTGTTGACAATGACTTCTTCTTTCAGTTCTTCAAGCATGCTCGCAGCACTCCCCGGCGTGTTGACAAAAAAGATCTTTAATTTCTTCGACCGCTCGATCAAGCCGGTCGTTGATGACGGTATATCGGTATCGACTTGCGAATTTCAGTTCGTTTCGAGCCGTTTCGAGCCGTTTTTGTATGACGACTTCATCCTCGGTCCCGCGATCTCGCAGTCTTTGTTCAAATACTGTTTCTGAAGGTGTGGTCAGGAATATCGTGAGGGCTTCGGGATATTCCCGCATCACATTCAATGCCCCCTCTACATCGATTTCCAGCAAGGCCCAACCCCCAGAGTTCCGGGCTCGTTCCACTTCTGATTTCAAAGTCCCGTACCAGTAACCAGTGCGGTAAACCTCTGCGAATTCCAGAAATTCCCCATTCTGCTTACGTTGATCAAATTCTTCTGGCTTCAGAAAATAATAATCCTGACCAGCAACTTCGTGTTTGCGTGGCGGTCGTGTCGTCGCAGAAATGGTTTTCACCAGCTTAACCGGCGATTCTTCTTCGAGGCGCGAAACGACAGTCGTCTTTCCGCTGCCACTGGGACCGGAAATCACAACCACACAGAAACCGATTTTCGAGTTGTCCGACTTATTCACGAATCGGTCCATTTTATGAAGTGGTTTCAAAAAGATGAGAGATCCAGAGCAACTCTCTGCAACACAACAAGTTGCATAGCTTAGCGTAATCCTCAGCAATTTACGATGATTCCACTAAAAATGAAATCAGCTTTGTCGAATTCTGCCCGCGTGCCGCTTCTTATTCGATATTCTGTACGATTTCACGGATTTTTTCGATGGTTGCCTTCATGTCAACCACGCGATGGGAAATTTCGATGTCGTTTGCCTTTGAGCCGATCGTATTCGTTTCCCGGAACATTTCCTGACACAGAAAATCGAGTTTTCGGCCAGCGGAGTTCTTTTCCTGGAGAAAATCGCGAAACTGACTGACATGACTCTGCAGTCGGGTGATTTCTTCTGTGATATCGCAGCGGTCGGAAAAGATGCAGATTTCCCGCAGAATGTCATTCGTTTCGATTTGCACACCCTGATCGGACAGCCATTCATTCACGCGATCTTTGACCCGTTTCCGATAGCTGTCCACAACCAATGGCGAGCGTTCCTGCACTGCAGTAACCGAAGCCGCTACTTCGTCGCAATATCGAGATAATGCATCGGACATTGCCTGGCCTTCCGTTGTACGAAAGACATTGAGCTGTTCCAGTGCTGACTTGAGCGCCACTTGGAAGACAGCCCATTCTTCTTCACCTTCGTCATCAAGTGAGGCCGATTGATCGGCGATGACTCCTGGTAGTGAAAAATAGTCGGATAATCTTTCCGGAGGCTGAATGTGTATCCGCTCAGCTGCTTGACGGGCTTGTTGCACATATTGATTCAGCGTCGCTTCATCGATCACATAGGGACTGACCTGTCGTACCCAGGTAAGTTGTACATTGATCGAAATCGTCCCGCGTTCGAGATAATTCCTGACGAGCCGATCGATCTCGGATTCTTTTCCGTTCAGGGCATCTGGTAATCGCAAATTGAGTTTCAGATACTTATTGTTGACCGCGCGAACTTCCACAGTCGCCTGAATCTGGTCATCCTGATGACGCGAACGTCCAATACCCGTCATACTCAGAATCACGAAATTGTCCTCGCTATTACCCGCTGATTATAGATTGTTTAGAAAATAACTGTAGAGATATTCCGTAGGACAGGCTGGAAGCCTGTCCTACGGAATATCTCTACAGTTGATGATGCTGAATATTTAAGGAGTGGCAGTCGTTCCGGCGGGTGGTGCAGTCTCGGAAGTGCCAGTTTCAGTCGGAGTTGCAGCCGGAGGCTTCATTTCTGGAGTTGTCGAAGTTCCCGAGGGGATACTCAGGCCTTCTGGCAATGACGATTCCAGATCAGACGTCCCAATCTCACCTGGCATTGGTGCATTATCGCCAAGTGCAGGAACATCGGTGTTTTCTCCTGCGGGGTCATCTTTTCCTGGGATCAAGCTAGGATTAACGTCAGCTCCACCTTTGTAGGATACCGTTCGGGACCAACTGATAATGTTGATGCTGAAGCCTGCGACCAACACCCAGATAATGGCCATCCCGACTGTAATTTTTGTGAAGACATCGCCAGCCTTGGTGCCGAATGCACTCTGGCCACCAGCTCCGCCCAGAGCTCCTGCTAATCCCCCACCTCGCCCACGTTGAAGCAGGACAATGACGATCAGCATAAAACTAAGGAACGAAAGCAACAATAACATCAAATAACCGGTCACGCGGAGAAGCTCCTTTTCACCTGATTCTCAAAACAGCATATTCGTGAATCCCGCACGATAGTTTGCATGCGTGATTCTGTCGAGTCTGAATCGTGTTTTCCTTGGGAATACAGGGAAAAGTGAAATTACTCCCGAAGCAGGCCTGCTATATATTAGGCACTCGTGCTTATATTGCATGCACGGCATCGACTTGTTGACTTTAGTCAAAAGTCCATTATTGCGAGAAAATTCACAGTATTCAGTACAAAATACCGTCCGGCATATAAGTTGCAATGCAAATAAATAGACTTGATACGACGCAGTCGTCGAAAATCATGGCAAGGAAGCGGACACCCATTTTTCATCTTTGTGCCGCTACGTCAGTATCCGGCACAGGCTCAGAGAGGCAACCACACAGTGAGTTCTACAACAATTGGTAAATCACAATCAAATGGCCAAGTTCCAACCGGTGCAGGCGGAGTAACTATTAATTCCAGTGGTTCTGCTCGACAGGCGGCTATCACTGCCGTTACGAATTATCAACCAAGTTCCCCTCCGATGAACTTTACCCAGACAACCACTCAGCAGCTGTTCAACGCAAATGTGTTCAGCAAGGCGGTTATGAAAGACCGCCTGCCTAAGCCGATCTACAAGTCACTGATGAAAACTATTGAGTCCGGCGATAAGCTCGATTCCTCTGCCGCTGATATTGTCGCCTCGGCGATGAAGGACTGGGCGATCGAAAAGGGAGCGACTCACTACGCTCACGTTTTCTATCCCCTGACCGGATCTACTGCTGAAAAGCATGATAGTTTCCTGACTCCCAGTGGTGATGGCAGTGCCATTGCCGAGTTCAGTGGCAGCCAGCTGATTCAAGGTGAGCCAGATGGTTCCAGCTTCCCAACCGGTGGTATTCGCCAGACATTCGAAGCTCGCGGATACACTATCTGGGATGTGACCAGCCCGGCTTACATTCTGGAAAACCCGAACGGAACAACGCTTTGCATTCCAACGGCTTTCGTTTCCTGGACCGGTGAAGCTCTCGATAAGAAAACTCCCGTTCTGCGATCCATGCAGGCTCTGAACACTCAGGCACAGCGTATTCTGGCCCTGTTCGGTAAAACCGATGGAGCTCTGGTCTCTTCAACAGCCGGACCTGAGCAGGAATACTTCCTGATCGATCGTAACTTCTTCTTTGCACGACCAGACCTCCTTAACTGTGGCCGAACCCTGTTCGGTGCGAAACCACCAAAAGGCCAGGAATTCGACGACCATTATTTCGGAGCCATTCCAGAACGTGTTCTGGCTTATATGCTCGAATGTGAACGGGAGTTGTTCAAACTGGGTGTTCCTGTCAAAACTCGTCACAACGAAGTCGCACCTGGTCAGTACGAAATTGCTCCTATGTTCGAGTTCGCCAATATCGCGACCGACCATCAGCAGATTGTGATGATGGTGTTGAGTAAAATCGCCACCAAATATGGCATGACCTGCCTGATGCACGAAAAACCATTTGCTGGTGTGAACGGTTCTGGAAAGCACGTCAACTGGTCAATGGGAAGTTCATCGCAAGGAAACATGCTTGATCCTGGCGAAACACCTCACGAAAACGCTCAGTTCCTGCTGATTTGTGCCGCCGTTATCCGGGCCGTTCACTTGTACCAGGGACTGCTTCGAGCCGTGGTCGCTTCTGCGAGTAACGATCACCGACTCGGTGCTAACGAAGCTCCTCCAGCGATCATTTCGATCTTCCTGGGTGATCAGCTGACCGATGTCTTTGAACAGATCAAAGGAGGCGGTGCCAATTCGTCGATTCCACGTGGAACTTTGACAGTTGGTGTCGATGTTCTCCCCCCACTGCCCAAAGATGCTGGGGACCGAAACCGAACCAGCCCATTTGCATTCACGGGCAATCGCTTCGAATTCCGAGCAGTCGGGTCCAATCAATCTATTGCTGGCCCACTGGTTGCGATGAACACGATTATTGCAGAATCTCTGGATTACTGTGCAACCGAACTTGAAAACGCAACAGCTGGAGATCCTTCGAAACTCAATTCTGCCCTGCAGACATTGCTTGCAGACATCATGGAAAAGCATGGTTCAATCGTCTTCAATGGTGATGGTTACTCTGACGAATGGCACGAGGAAGCCAAAAAACGTGGCTTACTGAACCTGAAGACGACTGCTGATGCCTTGCCTGTTCTGAAGGAACAAGCCATCAAAGACCTGTTTTCCAAGTACGGCGTCTTGTCTGGACGGGAACTGGAAAGTCGTCTGGAAACTTACCTCGAACAGTATTGCTTGTCAGTCAAGGTCGAAGCCAACACTACCATTGAGATGGCTCGCACAATGATCTTCCCGGCTGCGATTCGCTACCAGAGTCAGCTGGCAACCACTTGTGCCAACCTGAAACTGATCGGATATGAGTTCGATACCGATACTCTCGATAAAGTCACGGAACTGGTCAAAGCACTTCAGGACAGCATTGTCGATCTGGAAACAGCGATGAGCAATCATGATTGTGCAGACTCGATTGCAGAAGCGAACTACTACTGCAATTCGGTCATTCCAGCCATGAACTTTGTTCGCCAATACTGCGATGAACTCGAAGACTATGTAGCCGACGATATGTGGCCACTGCCAACTTATCAGGAAATGCTCTTCATTCGTTAAGAGTATTTGCCAGGCACTGGCAAATCTAACAACTTCGTCTCCTGCGATGAGATGACCGGTCGGGAATTTGGTGTCATTCCTGATCGGTCATCTTTTTTTATTGCGCCGAGTGTCATTGCGAAATATGAGTTGATCGAAAAGTGAAAGATCAGATATGTATCAATCCCTAAGGATGCTGGCCGTCTTCATTTGTATGCCTCTTTGCACTCTTACTGCTGACTGCCCTGAAGAAGCAGCGATTGTCACTGACGATTTGATTTGCTGCTCGAAAGCTGAAGTTTTCATGATCGAGTCCACTTCCGAAGGGATGGAGTCCCCGAATCACAAATGGAACTGGCAGGCATCGGATTCAACTGAGATTCCCGAAGCGATGCAACCTCGGTTTGTGAATGTGGCTGACTGCAAACCTGTCGGCAAGTTTATACTGGTGGTGTCGTCCTCGAGTGGCGTAGCGATAATTCAGCGGAGTGACAGGAAGTGTATTTTCCACACCTTCGCGACCAATGCTCACAGTGCCTGCCTGCTGCCACAACAACACATTGCAATCGCGTCAAGTTATGGCGGCGATGAAATTGTCGTCTACTCTTATCAAGATATTGCAACATCGAACAACCCAGACGCCCGATTGGAACTCCATGGAGCCCACGGCGTCTACTGGGACAAGCAACGCTCTCGTCTTTGGGGACTAGGTGACAGCAAGCTTATTCTGGTTGCAATCACTGACACAGACAATCGCATGTCACTGGTCGTTGAAAAAGAATGGAATCTGCCAACGAAAGGCGGCCACGATTTATCCCCAGCTCAGGACGGGAAATCATTGTTTGTAACGACCGATACTCAAGTCTATCGTTTCGAGATGACCGAGGAATTATTCAAGCTGGATGAAGACCTTGGTTTAAAGCCAAAAGTGAAATCTGTCGATCAGCATCCCCTATCAGGAGAAATCGTTTATCAGCAGGCCGGCGAAAGTTGGTGGGGAGAAACCGTTCGGTTTGTCGGAAGTGAGCAAACGATTGAAGTGCCCGGAGAAAGATTCTACAAGTTTCGCTGGGATGCTCCTGCGGAACTGCCGGACGCCGAATTTATAAAGAAGTATACACGCATGCCCAGAAAAGAATAATTTGGGGCGGCTAAGCCATACGCAGTTCACAGGTAATCTTGATCCTTAAATCGAAACCTCGTGCGGGATTTCTGTACAAATGCATGGTTCATGTCTAACTGTGCCGCCCGCCATAAGTACTTTAGTATAGATAATTGAGAAGTTGTTGTACGAATTCTAGAGCATATTCAAAATCAGTCTTCCGCGTTCCGCCTGAACAAATGCAACATTTCAGGGAAATAATCGCACATACGAAGGCACATTGCATTTGGAATGTTCTAATAAGAAAGAGCGCGTTTAGGTGAATCCAGCGCAAGCTTCAACAGTTTTCAGCCAATTAGTGCCCTTTCCAATTATATTTTAGGGTGGCACTGGCTTTGCCAGTGCATTGTAACTTCAGTATTAGTCTCGATTTGCACTGGCGAGGCCAGTGGCACACAACCCGAAGTTTTAAGCGGACCAATCCACTGGTTGATAGACGGAATATGATTTCTGGCGATCAAGCATAGATACTCTGTACGACATATCCGTTAACCATGTCAGCGTGCATGTTTACTTGCAATCATGTTGGTGTAAATGGTGGCACTATGACTTTGCAGACGCCCCGTATTCTCTTTTGAAGTGCGCGGAATTGAAGCCTGCTGAAGATTCGAAGTTTTTGTAGGTTTCGTCATACTATTTGCTCGTAGTTGGCTAATGATTGGGCAATCTGATTCTAATTTCCTGGTGCCCACCTGTGTTTCGTCCAGGTTGGGAATAAAATGACCAGTAATTGACTGAACCTGAACTAACCAGGTGCACAATTGTAAATCATCATCGATAAATACGTGATATCGATTACGGCATCGAATCGTCCTGGAAAATGGCCTCATGAATCAGCAAACCCCACAAACAACCACCATGGCCTGTATGGAAGTTTGGGGTGGAAATTCTTCGACAAGTTCTCAATTTCGCGTCCCGGGCCTGGATTTACTGGTATACAGTCAACCTACCGGAGAGGAAGATTTTGGCGGCGATGTTTATTATGTTTCCTCCTGTGCATCTGGTCGAATAACGCGGCTCATCCTCGGGGACGTGAGTGGTCATGGTTTGGAAGCCTCACCGACGGCTTCCAAACTTCGAGATATTATGCGTCGCAATATTAATCACATCGATCAATCGCGACTTGTGAAGGCTGTGAATGAAGAGTTTGAATCCATTTCGTCATCAGGTCGATTTGCAACTGCAATTATCAGTACTTACTTCCAGCCGACCAAATCTCTGACCATCTGCAATGCTGGCCACCCCAATCCTCTGATCTACCGAGCGTCGACGGGGCTCTGGCAGTCGATGAAGGAGGAAACCTCTGCAGATCTTTCGAACAATATGCCTATTGGGGTGATCGAGAAGTCTGAATTTAACTCGATTCGCTTGAAGTTTGTTCCCGGTGATCTTTTTCTGGCTTACACAGATTCCTTAAGTGAAGCATTTGACTCGTCAGGAAAGAGACTGAACACAATAGGCCTGATGGAACTTGCGAATTCGATCCCCCTCACTTCACCCTCTGAGTTTCTTAACGAATTTCTGCATCAATTACGGTCACTGAATTCTGAAAATCTGAGCACGGACGATTCAACCATCATCTTGGCGCAGGCAAATCATGAAACCGTCTCGCTTAAAAATAACCTGATGGCTCCGTATCGTTTCTTTAAAGGGCTAATGCCCTCCCGTGATTAATGCGGAGCTTTTCTTGAGACTGACTCGGATTGATTTTCATTGCCAGTATCGGGTCTCACAGGAATCAGAAACTTTCCAAGAAAAAGACACATGAGTGATCCCGTAGTTATCATCGGTGCCGGACTTGCTGGCTTGACTTGCGCATACCGACTTCAACAGCAGAATATCGACTCGATCATTCTGGAAAAATCGGATCGCGTGGGAGGTCGAGTGGCGACTGACGAAATGGATGGGTATCTGCTGGATCGAGGATTTCAAGTTTTTCTGACAGCCTATCCTGAAGCTCAATCGATACTCGATTACGAAGAGCTGGATCTGAAATCATTTGATCCCGGAGCATTGATTCGTGTGAACGGGACTTTTCAGAAACTTTCTGATCCATGGAAGAGACCGCTCGATCTGATGACAACAGCATTTGCCCGCGTTGGGACGATCTCGGACAAGCTCTTGATCAGTAAATTAAGAGCTCTTTCTACAAAAGGATCTGTTGAAGACCTGTTTGAGCGAACTGATATTAGCACTTCTGAAGAATTGAAACGACTCGGCTTCTCAGACCGAATGATCAACCATTTTTTTCGACCTTTTCTTGGTGGTGTGTTTCTCGATTCTCAATTAGAAACATCTGCTCGAATGCTGTATTTCGTGTTTCGAATGTTCAGCCAGGGGCAAGCCACTTTGCCAGCACGAGGTATGCAGAGAATACCGGAGCAAATTGGCCGTCATCTGCCTGAAGACTCGATTCAGCTCGGCACAACGGTCGATCGAATTGAGGGCAAGAATGTCGTTCTTGCTGATGGGAAACGTATTTCTAGTCGATGCGTTGTGGTGGCTACGGAGCAGCCTGCGGCGGAAGCTTTTCTGCCGGAACTTCAATCGAAGCGGAAGCCCCGCTCGGTCACCTGCCTTTATTTTTCTGCAGAAAAACCTCCCGTTCAGGAACCGATTCTGGTGCTCTATGGTGAGAAATCGGGATTGATTAATAATCTGTGTGTGCCGAGTCAGGTCTCTGCTGAATATGCTCCTGCAGGTCAGTCCTTAATTTCTGTAACGGTTCTTGATGCTCCAGAAAATAACAATGAGTTACTCAGAGATGTGCAGATCAAGCTGGCAGAATGGTTTGGGAGCGTGGTTGTGCATTGGAAGCATTTGCGCACTTATCGGATTCCTTATGCGCTTCCGAATTTCACTGCACCCGCATTCAATCCTCCACAGCAACCTGTGAAGCTGCGCGATGATATTCTGGTGAGTGGGGACTATCGGGTGAATGGATCGATCAATGGAGCGATGCAGTCCGGAAGAATGACCGCAGAACATATTCTCCATGAGATATTATAAGACGAATGTCGCCTACTCAGTCTCATCATCATGAGAATACGGACGCATGGCTCATCGGATTTAAGCCGCCTTGTTCTCAGGCGATGTATTAATCTCGCCGTTCTCTCCGACATCCTCGAAGCGGACTGTCAATTTTTTCGAGATGCCGGCTTCTTCCATCGTGACACCGAAGATGCGGTCGGAGGCGGTCATAGTGCGTTTGCGGTGGGTGATGACGATGAACTGGGTTTTGTCTTTGAACTGTTTGATGACGTTGGCGAAGCGGTCGATGTTCGCTTCGTCGAGAGCGGCATCGCATTCGTCGAGAATACAGAACGGGCTCGGGCGGCTCTTGAAAATTGCGAGCAGCAAGCCGACGGCTGTCATCGTTTTTTCTCCACCAGAGAGCAGGCTGATACTGCGGAGTTCTTTGCCGGGAGGACGCGCGACAATTTCGATGCCGCATTCGAGCGGATCGGAATCGTCTTCCATAATTACATCCCCTTCGCCACCGCCGAAAAGTTGCCGGAACAGTTCCTGGAACTGAGAGCGGATGGCGGTAAAGGATTCGACAAACATCCGTCGACTCTCGTTATTGATTTTGCGAATGATGTCCTGCAACGTCGCCTGGGCGTGTTTCAAATCCTGCAATTGAGTATTGAGGTGACGGAATCGGTTTTCAAGTTCATCGAGCCCCTGTAAAGATTCAGGATCAACCGCACCGAGGGCTTTGATTTTCTTGCGAAGTCGTGACACTTCCCGGTCGATGTCGTCGCGAACATCCTCGAAGTTTTCCTCAGCCGATTGCCAGGCCCAGACAGGAGCCTGTGCCAATACAGCGGCGAGATCAGATTCGTCTTCGATGATTTCTTCGGTTTCCGTTTGATCCGTAGATTCCCCTTCTTCAGCAGAGACTTCGCTCAGGACTTCTTCCACTTCGGAATCGGTATCGTTCTGATCGTCTTCGCTGACAGTTTTATGGGTGATCAACTCAAGTGCCTGAATTTCTTCTCCCCGTCGGAAGGCTTCGTAAGGTTCGTAGGAAGAGACGCCCGCATTAATTAATTCGGGAATGGAGACCTGGTATTCTTCGCCGAGTTTTTCGAGCAGGCCGTCAAGTTCGGTGTCGATATCGCGGCGTTCGATGCGCAGGTCCTGAACGACCTCTTCCTGAGCGCGTCGTTTATCAGTGATTTGACGTGCCTGTTCGTTACTGCGATCTCGCTTGACCTGAATTTCTGATCGTGAACGTCGAGATCGTTGAGCGTCGATCTGTAGTTGTTCGCCGATCAGGAATAGCTCCGCCAGTTTGGATTGAGCGTTCAGGATTTGCAATTCGAGTCGGCTGCGTTTCTGTAAGGCGGCATCCTGACGCGACATTGCTTCGCTGTATTGAGCCTCTCGCAGTTCGCGATCTTTTTGCAGACGATTGAAAACGAGTTCGACCGAACTGAGTCGTTCTTGGATTTTTGTCAGTTCCACTTTCACCTGATCGTGCTGATGATTGATCTGGCGTTCCTGATCGCGCAGGTTAGTTACCTGCTCGACCAGATGTTCGCCATTCTGATTCAACTCGGCTATTTGCTCGGCGAGTTGAGTCAGTTCCTGCTGCTGGGATTCGCGTTCTGCAATGACGGATGTGAACTGTTTATCGAGCGATTCGAGATCGCTATCAATGCGGGATTGATCTTTGAGAACGCTCTCCAGTTCACTTTTTCGAGTGACCAGTTGCTGTTTCAGTTCAGAGAGTTCAGCCGTTTGTGACTCCATCCATTCCTGCGCATTCGCCAATTCTTCGCCGAGACGTTTTAACAGGGCGTCGAATTCATCCGTCTTTTCATCCAGTCGATTGATGTGACGAGAGAGAGCGGTTAATTCCTGTCGAATCCGCAGGATTTCCGAACGCCGTGAAACGACAGAACCTTCCGCCTGAATGGTTCCGGTTTGAATCACTCCATCATGACCGAACAGGTCACCCTGTTCGGTTAAAAACTGAGTTCCATGCGGGGCCTGCACAGCAAAACGTCGAGCAGAATTGAGTGAATCGACAATCCAGGTATTTCGTAACAGTCGTTCGACGAGTGGTCGATACAGATCTTCGCAACGAACTAGCGTATCGGCTCGTGCAATGACATCGGACGATTGCTGCAGCGTTTGCAGGAATTCTTCATCGACATGCTGGGTAGAATAAGGTTGCGATTTCCCTTGAGGTAATTCTACAAAACTGATGCGACCTTCAAATTGTGTGCTTTGACGATCCAGGTATTCGAGAACTGGAGCGAGTTGATCAACAACGACCATCTGCGAACTGCCATTGAGGGCGATTTCAATCAGAGGAGCATGTTCGAGATCGCATTCGAAGAAGTCGACCAGGATTCCGAGCACATGTTTCCAGGGCGTAAGCGGGCTCTTGCGAGCGCGTTGCAGGATTTCCTGGACGCCGATGCTCAACCCGAGTTGACGCTGTTCCATATCTTCGAGTAACCCGAGTCGCGCTTCCCAGGCGGAACGCTGTTCACGGTCGACGGCTTGCCGAGTGACGATGGCCGAAAGTTGTTCTTCGAGGCTGCGACGACGTTTGAGGATTTCATCAATGCGGCGTTTGTGCTCGCTATGCTTCGCGACGGCTTCGCCGTAAACGCGTTCCGCTTCGGAAACGGCTGACTGACGCTGCTCGATTTCCGTCTGCAGGTCAACGCGTTCCTGTTGCAGTCGTTTTTGAGCAGTCAGAATGGTTTCCTGACGACTCGTCAAATGTTTCAACTGACTTTCAGCCGTCGCCTGTTCCCGCTGACGTTCACCCATCAGTCGACGTTGCTCGTGCTGTTGTTGCCGAGCTTCTTCAATGGCTTGAGAAAGCTCTTGCAATGAAGCGGTACACGATTCCTGCTCAGCTTGCTTTTTCGCGACCGCTTGCCGAGCTTCTTCGCAAAGTTCGTTCTCTGTGCGAATCTCGTCGTCAATATCGTGAACACGTCGCTTCAATTCGGAGCGTTGTTTGCGCAGCAGTTCCGCTTCGCCAGCAACTTCGCGGGCGCGTTCGTATTGATGCCGCAGGGAGGTCTGCAGACTGGATCGCTGCTGCATCAAGGTCGAGAGTTTCGATTCCGTTTCCTGCAGATCCTCGTCAGCTTGTCGATAGCGGTTACGTAACTGTTCGCGCTCGGCTTCAATGCCCGATTGTCGTTCCTGGGATTCTGCGAGTTCCTGACCAGCGACTTCGGCTCGTCCAACGACTTCCTGTTTTCTGGCAGAAAGGATGCGAAGATCGTCGGCGATAATGCCAAGATGTAGAGCATCGTACTGTCTACTGAACTCGCGATATTTGGCGGCTTTGCCGGCTCGACTGCGACAGGCGTTGAGCTGAGTTTCGACTTCATCGACGATGTCTGTCAGACGCAATAAATTCTGGGAGACTCGTTCGAGTTTTCGTTCGGCATCGACACGGCGAGATTTGAAGCGGCTGATTCCGGCGGCTTCATCGAACAGTAAACGTCTGGTGGAGGGATTTCCCTGCAGAACCTGACCAACGCGTCCCTGCTCAATAATACTGTAAGCAGAGGTGGCTGCTCCGGTCCCAGCGAATAGATCGCGGATGTCTTTGAGGCGGGAGGTGTCGCCATTGATGAGATATTCCGAATCGCCCCCCTGATAAAGTCGACGCGTGATTCGAACTTCATCGTAGGGAGCCGCGAGAATGTTCTGTGTGTTGTCGAAGGTGAGCGTCGCTTCGGCAAATCCGCTGGCTTTGCGGGAGCGGGAGCCGTTGAAGATGACGTCAGCCATGTTCTTGCCACGAAGACTCTTAGGGCTTTGATCCCCGAGCAGCCACTTCATCGCATCCACAACGTTACTTTTTCCCGATCCATTCGGCCCAACAACGCACGTAATCCCCGGCGCGAACGCAAATGTTGTGCGGTCGGCGAAGCTCTTGAAGCCGAAGACTTCCAGGGATTTCAACATGACGGATTTCTGACAATAAAATCAGTTCGGCGGGGACCGAACAGAAACGGAGTCAGCCCTCGAGACCACACTTGCGGTTTTGAGGGCTGGACGACGATGCCTGTTGTAGACAGGCCTGCGGTTTTTATTCTTCCTCCTGCTCGGGATAAACCAGTTCCCCGTGCGTTTTTTGTTTCATGAACGTTTTCAGACGTTTAATCGGGTTGGATCCTCGTTCGACCGGTTCAGGTTCTTTCGAACTTTCTGCGGATTTCATTTCCTGCTCGCCGTCTGCATCCGGTTCAATTTCGGTCGCAGTCGGATCTTCGATGATTTCTTCTTCCAGGATTTCTGTCGAGAGAATCGGCTTGGTGGCTTCCTCCTCGTTTTCTTCACTGATTTTGGTGTAAGGGTTCGGCGTCATGTTAGAACGACCAACTTTGGTTTTCTTACCATTACTATTGGCTTGATGAGGTGTATTCCCATCGGGTTTGTCTGGTCGCTGATAATACCGACCGGCTTCTGGCAACATATCGATTCCAATTGGACCTGGCAGATTCAACTGGCGTTCGGCCTGAACGAGCATCTGGGCAATATCGGGATAACTGGCTCCCATTTCGGCAGCAGCGCGAATGACATCGGCGATATTCGTCGAGACAACCTTTCGCTGATCGGGTTCACCAATGCGATACTTGCTGATGACCACCTCGTTGGAGCCGGGAGCACTATTGACCATGATATGTGGTCCCGCTGTCAACGCGAGTGGAGTGTGGAATTGCAGTTTGTCGCCAAAGAGAACGATTTCGGCTTTCTGCCGATGTGTCAGATGAATCATCGGCTCGCCACCAATTTTCAACTCGTGGAGTTTACATTGGTCATTGAGTAGTTCACCGCGTGCAAATGGTTCGTTCTCATCAATCGTGGTCATCCCGCGGAATGCCCCATAACGAGTTTCCAGAAGAGGTTCGTCCATGAGCTGACGTAAGTAGGCGAATGTCTCTCCTTCTTCAACGACGGTCATTGCGGTTAGAGCAAACACGCGGAATGCGGGAACATCCCGAGCCGCAATATACAGTGTTTCGAGCCCGGCAGGTTCGCCGAGATAGGACAACGCAACGGCGGAATGAAAACGGCATTCAAAATAGTCAGCCGTCAGGCCATTTTTGAGCATGGGAATCGCATCAGGGCCAATCGCTTCGAGCTGCAAAGCGGCTTGTTCCGCTTTTTCTGGAATCAACAACTCTTTTTCAAGTCGCTCGAGTCGAACCTGGCGTTCAATTTCGGTTTCGCGGAATGCAATATTCTGAATCACCTGCACGTAACGGGGGAAGTTGTCTTTGTAAGCGGGATGAATTTTCAGAACGAGTTTCTGATCGGTTTTAGCTTTGGCAAGTGGCTCGCGTTTTCCATAGCTGTCGTAACTGAAGAATCGCACGCCAATTCTTTGTGCAACACGTGTCGAGTTACGCACACTGCGGAATTCGTTTCGCATGAACAGATACATATCTCGATTTTCAAATGCGACACCACCGCCGACAATGTGACCGCGTTTCAGCAAGCTGCTGGAAGAATCCTCGCCGGTTGAAACCAGGATGGGGCCACTCCCTTTGGCGCGGGCTTTTCCTTCCAGGACTCCTTTGCCAGCAACAATGGCCCGTTCGGTCAGTTTGCATTCAAGGAGCCAGCCACCGTTCAGGCTGGTTGTTTCACTGCCTTCAGGCAATCGAACTTCGATATCAAATTTTTCGCCCGGCGAAACCAATGGCGGCAAGTAGGCACGAACGATGACCAGAGCAGTCGATGGGGAACTGATAATGCGGTTGGGATCTTCAATGTCCCGTCGTCGCATGTCTTTGAGCAATTCGGTTCGATATTGTGATGGTGGCGGATCGCCTCCGGTTCCATCCAGGCCAGAAACTAAACCCACCCCTTCCAAGGTGACCAGATTCAAACCTGAAACGACAACATACTCGCCCAGAAACGGAGGGTTGATCACCTTCGGCTGATCGAGATTGAAATCGTCTTCAAAGGAATCGCCCTTGTCGTTGCCCTGAGCCGTTTTGAATTCCATCTTTTTCAGCATGGTGGGCATCATCAGGTTCATATCTGAACAGCCACAGACGATCACGAGGATCATTAGCGAGAAGATAAAGCCGATGCGCGGAGCACAATACGCCGCTTCTTCACGATCAGTGATTGTGACAGGGTACATTTTTGGACGAACCGGAATCTCATGGATCGAGGCGTCGCGATGATATTCGGACATGGAGCATATCCTGACGGAACGGGGCATCATCTCCAGATTGGAAACAACAAACCATTCGTGATGAGGGAGGACTAACAGGTAGGAAAAGTTTGGATCCGCAAAGCAAACAGTCGTTGCCTAGAATCCATTCAATGTGAAGGGATGTGAAAAGTAAGCGACAAGGCTGAGTCGGTCAAGACATTCTTAAAATGGGGTCTTGTTGAAGAAAATGACCGACGAAAATGCCCCAAATTGACTGGAATTTGTAGATTTGACATGCAGGGATGGCTCAGAATCGATCAATCGCCTGGGGGGACGGTTGTTTCAGGAAGGCGAAGTCGCGAAGATGGTGAGCGCGAGACTTTCCATTCCTGGAAATCCTGAACAATTAGAACGTCAACTGAAATACAATCGAATTTCATTACGTAAGTAATGCCACCCATGTTGATTTCTTTGATGAGTTGCGTTCTCCAATTATGTGCGGATTTATTATTTTCTATCTGAATTCGCATTCCCTCTCATATTAAAACTTAGAAGCCCCATTATGGCGACAATTTTAAATGCCCGAGCCTGGGATCTTGTTGACAGCATTGTCGAAAATCCGGGAGATCTCCGAACAGAAATCGAAGAACTCGACTGCGGAGCTCGGATTCTTGACTTTGGAGTGAAAGCCTCGGGAAGTTTGTCTGCCGGGCTGTTGCTGGCAAAGGTTTGTACGTCCGGGTTGGCCGATGTGACCATTCATACGGGTACGATCGGATCTGTGAATTGGCCGATGATTCAGGTCACGACCGATTTTCCGGTGCGAGCCTGCCTGTTCAGCCAGTATGCCGGTTGGGAAGTGAAAACCGAAAATTATTTTGCCATGGGTTCGGGGCCAATGCGGGCCAATGCAGGTCGGGAAGAGTTGTTTCATCGGCTCGGCTATACCGAACATTTTTATTGCAGTGTGGGAGTCCTCGAATCGGATCAGCTACCGACTTCTCAGGTGGTTCGCGAAATTGCTCACAAAGCGAAAGTCGAACCACGGAATCTGATCCTGCTGGTGGCAGCAACATCCAGCATTGCAGGAAGTTTGCAGATCAATGCCCGCTCGGTCGAAACAGGTCTGCATAAGTTGTATGAACTGGGATTCGATATCCATCGCATTAAATCCGCAACCGGCACCGCTCCACTTTCTCCTGTCGCAGTTGATACCATTACTGCAATTGGACGGACAAACGATGCGATTTTATATGGCGGTATGATCACTCTTTATGTGACCGGTGACGACGCCTCGATTGAAGAAATTGGCCCGAAAGTTCCTTCTATTGCATCGACAGATTATGGGCGACCTTTCGCGGAAATCTTCAAAGCGGCCAATGGAGATTTCTATAAAATTGATCCCGCTCTGTTCAGCCCGGCTCAGGTGGTTTTTCAGAATATCGAAACGGGCAAAGTTCACTGGTTTGGCAAGTGCAACGAAGACCTGTTGAGACAGTCGTTTGGGATACGTGACTAAAGTTGCAGGTCAGGCACAGCCTGACGAAATCGACTCACTCTTTTGCGAATGACCTCACATGCTTAACACCGATTCCATTCTCGATCCCACTCAACTACTTGATGATCTGCGAGCCGCTTATTTGTCGCAGTTATTGGTGGCTGGAACAACGCGATTTGATGTCGGTAAACTCCTGACCGCTGGTCCACTCTCTTACGAATCCTTGCGGGAAAAACTCGGTTTGCAGGAACGTTCGGCCACAGTGTTATTAACTGGGTTATGTGCTCTAAACGTCTTGCAGGTCAACCAGGATAATCTCGTCGAACTGACGGCGTATGGTCAAGAAAAACTCTCGCCGGAATCCCCTTTTAATCTGCGAGGTTACATTGGACTGGGAGCATTGGGAGCCGATGTCCAGATGATGATTACCCGACTCGAACAGGATTCCCCGGGCGGTGATATTTCCTTTGTCTATCATGATGATGCCGGGCCTTCTGCTTTGGATGATCCTGAAATCTCGGATGCGTTAACGCGGGCGATGGCGGCACGGGCACGGAATGTGGCACCAGCTGTTGCTCAGCAACTTGATCTCTCCTCTTGTCGACATCTTCTGGATGTTGGTGGTGGGCACGGAATTTATTCCCTGGAGTTGTTGAAGAAGTTTCCGAACCTCAAAGCGACAATCATTGATCGGGAATCACCGTTAAAAGTTGCGAAAGAATATGCCGCTGAAGCGGGTGTGAGTGACCGGGTCGAGTTTTGCTTCGATGACATTCACACGTATCAGAATCAATCTGAAGCCGATGTCGTATTGATGGCAAATATCCTGCACGATTACAGCGAGCAGCATGCCCGCAAACTCGTCAAACATTTTGCGAGCCAACTTCCTGCTCAGGGACGAATTGTCATTCTTGATGCCTTCCTGGATTCCATTCCGGAGGGAGCTCCTCCCGTTTCAACGGGACCTCGTCCGGTCGCTGCTTACTCGGCAATGTTATTTTCGGTTTGTGAGGGACGTTGCTATCGGCTCGATGAATATCAGTCCATGCTTTCAGATGCCGGGCTGAAAGTCGATGAAAATGTTGGGCTTGTTCCTGCACACGGTTGTCTGTTGACAGGATTTTCAAGTTAGAACTGAAGTATTGCTAACGCCAGCCGTTGTGTACGTGCTTGTCATGGACAACTTATTCCCAGATCTCAGGGAGGACTTTGGGAACGAGGGAAATTGATAAGAGGTCGCGGATGAAGAATTTCATGCCGTCCCCTCGCTGACGCGTCGGGTTATGATTTCACAGGAAGTTTGCAAAAGTAGATCGTTTTTTTGATTTCCATAGACTCTGGCACTGTTTCACGAAGTAGAAAACAGACAGATAATCATCTATTTCCGTATTTGTGAACCGGAGATAGAATCTGCGGCATGACACAACTCACACTGAATAGGACTCCGCCTGTCAGGCGGGAATTGGATTGCATGGAACCGCTACAATTTACCCCCATTCTCAAATGCAGACGTTGGGGAGGGCGAAAACTTGGGGATCGGCTGGGAAAATCTCTGGAGGAACGCCAGGACTATGCCGAGAGCTGGGAAATTTGCGACATGGGGGAATCCCAAAGCGTCGTTCAATCGGGGCCTCATGCAGGTAAAACTTTGAATGAGTTAGTTAAAGAGTCTCCTGAGGAATTCAGCGAGGTTAACCAGTTTCCGCTCTTGATGAAATATCTGGACAGCCATCAAGCCAGCTCTCTACAGGTTCATCCCAATGACGATCAGGCGATGAGAATTGCGGGAGAACAAAACGGCAAAACGGAAGCCTGGGTGATCCTTGAGGCGGCAAAAGACAGCTGGCTGTATGCCGGGCTAAAATCGGGCATTACTCGAAACGACTTCGTCAAAGCCCTTGCTGCCGGAAACATCACGTCCTGTCTGCATCGTATCGAGCCGAAACAAGGCGAGGTTTATTACATTCCCGCTGGAACAATTCATGCTCTTGGAGACGGGATCCTTGTGGCTGAGATTCAGCAATCCAGCGATTTGACGTATCGCATTCATGACTGGGGCTGGGTTGATGAAAACGGCCAGCCTCGGGAATTGCATCTGAAAGAAGCTCTGGAATGCATCGATTTTGAATGCGGTCCCGTGGAACCGGTTTCTTCCGGCTTGAGTCCGCAGAATAATTCCAATCAGTCCGAATTTCTGATCGATTCCCCGTACTTTCAGGTGGAACGCTTTTCGTGTCCGAATTCGCGGACGATTTCTGAAGAAAATCAATGTCGCATTTTGATGGTGCTTGAGGGGGCTTGTAAAATTGCCACTGACGCAACAAGTTACCGTTGTGAAACGGGCTCAACCCTATTGTTGCCTGCCAGTTGCCCTGAGGTTGTAATCGAGTCCGAGACTGATGATGGCTGTCAAATCCTGCTGACTCGCGTCGTTTGAGTTGATCTTGCCTCAAAAAAACGGCTGCGATTATGATGGTCGGATAATTCTATCATATTCTCTGGCCGGTGCTGATTTATGTCTGATTCGCGGATCGTCAAACTGTTCAATGAGATCGACCCGAAACGGATTGTGATCATCAAGCCGAGTGCTCTGGGAGATGTTGTTCAGACATTGCCTTTATTGCCGGTCCTGAAAAAGCGTTTTCCGAATGCGACCATCGACTGGGTGATCCGCAGTGAACTGGCGGGCCTGATCGAAGGGCATCCCGATTTGAATCAGGTGCTGATTTATTATCGCAAAGGAACATTGACTGATAACTTCAATCTCCTGAAACAAATCTGGAGACAACGCTATGATTTAACACTCGATTTGCAGGGGCTATTTCGGACAGGATTAATGACAGCCGCGACCCGCTCGCGACTTCGCATTGGTCTCGAAACGGCTCGCGAGTATTCTCATCTAACCTGTCATGGATTGTTACCCGAAACAGATAAACAAGTTCCCGCACATGCCCGTTACTGGAAAGTTGCAGAAGCGCTCGGGGAATCCGGTCCCGCTCCATCAATTACACTGGGATTTGAACCAGCCGATCGACAAGTCGTCGATGATCTGATCAACGAAATCCCGCAGCCATTTTTTGTAATTCACCCCGGAGCGATGTGGGTAACAAAACGCTGGCCGATTGCCTCGTTTGCAGAAATCGCATTACGCACATGCAAAGAATACGGCATGTCGCTGGTTGTCGTCGGGACCGCAAGCGAGAAACAGGACGCGGAAAGCATCTGTCAGTTTGTCCGGCAGAAATCACCTCATCAGCAAGTTTTGAATCTGGCAGGTAAGACCTCACTCAAACAACTGGCATTGGTTCTACAGGCCGCGGAAATAGTTTTGACGAATGATTCCGGACCCATGCATCTGGCAGCAGGTATGGGAACTCCGGTCGTCGGTATCTTCACCTGCACTTCAAAAGAACGCTCCGGGCCACCGGGCGAGCATCATCAGTTGATTCAGGCTCAGGTTCCCTGTGCCGCCAGTTATCGGAAAGAATGTCCAATGAAAGGATCCGCGAACATGCAGTGCATGTCCGCAGTCTCCATTTTTCAGGTCTGGTCGAGCATGCAGAAAGCGATTCAGAAGAATCATCTCGGCAACCGAGTTGCTTAATGCTCGCGCGATTGATTCTCAATAATTCAGTTCCCATTCTTTGCGAACCGAATACAAGCCTTTCGTGCAGACATCGTAGAGTTCACTTAAACGTCGCAAAATGGGAGCTTCATTCTCATACGGATCCTGCTCGAACGTGCTGGCGATGTAGTAGGAGCGTTTACCCTGTTCGCGGTAATCAAGCAGATGGTCTTTCCGATCAAAGCCTTTCAGGAATTTCAACGCCTCGGGATAGACTCCTGACCAGAAGAGCGTGAAATCGCCAATGTGACGATGAATTTCCCGTTTGGGACGATCCCGGCAGTTCTCGGCTTCGATCAGCATTCCCGCGATTTCTTCGAGACGTTTTCCAGTCGGATCGCGAAATTTAAAAATGCTGTCGTTGCGTACGAAGCGTAGCATGAGTTGCGTGAGATAATCGACGACATGCGGATCCGCCACGCCGATTTCTGTGTAGAACGTATTCTCGATGAGCCCCGCGAAGAGATTCTTCAACTGGTCATCACCAGATATTATTCTCACCATGGCCGCATTCCTCCGTTGGTGCCGGGTGAATGGATGGCTGGCAACCGCGGCATTCTTGCTGAGTGATCCGGTCCTGTTCGGGCAGATCCACTTTACGGCTGCAACAGTCGGTCTTAAACCGCTTTTTGAATTGAGTCTGACTGATTTCTGCGACTCATTTCAAGAACGGTTCCCAATTCATTTTATGAGCGAGGTACGATTCAGGTCAATTTGTATTTATTTTGAGACGAAACGGGCTTTCCACGTGTAAAATCTTTCCCTAACATGCTCATTCTATTGTATTTCGGACAAAAATACCTGTACTGATGATGCCTGTGGGCATCGAATTTGTGATTTTCAGACAATCAAGTGAAAGAAACCGATGACTGATCAGAAAGCTACGAACGTTACCTGGCACGACCACACAGTGACAAAAGTCGAGCGACGCAAATTGATGGGGCACAAAAGTGCCATCTTGTGGTTTACTGGATTGAGCGGAGCTGGCAAAAGTACTGTCGCAAACACTGTCGATCACCTCATGCACGAGAAGGGAATTCACACTTACGTGCTCGATGGCGACAATGTTCGTATGGGGCTCAACAAAAACCTCGGCTTCTCTGCAGATGACCGAACCGAAAATATTCGCCGAATTGGTGAAGTGGCCAAGCTCTTCAGCGATGCCGGCATTTTCGTGCTGACGGCTTTCATCTCTCCCTACCGTGCCGACCGCGACCGCGTTCGCGAAATTATGGGCGAAGGCGAATTCATCGAAGTCTATGTGAATGCGTCACTGGCAACCTGTGAAGAACGTGACCCTAAAGGTTTGTACAAGAAGGCTCGTGCAGGCGAAATCAAAGGGTTTACAGGTATCGATGACCCTTACGAAGAACCAGCCAAAGCCGAAATTACTCTCGATGCCGATACAAAAAGCATCGACGAACTGGCTCAGGAAGTTGTCGCCTACCTCGACGCCAATGGCTATCTCTCTGCGTAATCTCATCAAGTGATGAATTGCAAAGATGCTGAAAACAAAACCCCGTCTTCAATTAGGCGGGGTTTTTTATTGGAAGATTGGATTCGAGGAATGAATCCAGATAGTATTAAACCGAGTTAGAATTTAGTTTTACAAGCACGAAGCGCAAGCGAGTGAGTCAACCTGAAACGCACACTCGCTTGCGCTTCGTGCTTGTATTATCCAATACCATACTAATGCCCTAGCGAAACACCTACATGGCTGATCGCCGCGACGATTCTTCAACGATTTATGCTCCCGAGATGCGGGTGACGCGATACGATCGTGTCAGCTCCATTTTGATCGCCGGGGTGATTGGTCTGATTGTCTGTGTCTCTGCTTTGACGGCGACCTGGTTGTTCAATCGCCCTGCTCAAACCTCTCAACCGATTCCTGTCGAGCTGATTGAATTTCCTGGTGGGGTGGAAGACGGAGCCGTCGATGAAACCTTGCTGGTCGAATCTCCCGAAGACCCGGTGCCCGATGCGTCTCTCGAAGATGTGCAGCAGGAAGACGTGGAAGTCGAGGAAATCTTTGAAAGCGTAACCGAGTTGGCCGATGTTTCTGCCGAACAAATGCTGCGTCAGTACGAAACCGATGCCCAGTCGAGTGGAAACGTCGGCAGCCGTGAAGGTTCCGGTCGTCGAGCATTAGGTGCAGATGGCGGACAGTCGGGCTTACCTCGCGAACAACGCTGGTACATTCAGTTTGCCAGTCAGAAAGATCTTGAGGTCTATGCTCAACAATTGGAGTTCTTCGGCATTGAACTCGGAACGATTCAAGCCGATGGAACTTTGGTGTATCTCTCGAATCTGACACAGAACCCGCCTTCGATTCGTAAAACGACATCGGGTAAAAATGAAGGTCGCATGTATATGACCTGGCAGGGAGGTCAATTGAAGGCAGCTGATCAGGATTTATTTCGTCGAGCCAGTATCGATGTCTCTGCTTCCCGAGTGTTGCATTTCTATCCGCCGCGAACCGAGGCTATGCTCGCCCAACTCGAACACAATTATGCCAATCGGTCTGCAACCGATATTCGTCGAACTTATTTTGTCGTCGACAGCACACGCGATGGCTACGAATTTCGGGTGAGCAGACAGTCGTATTTTCGTTAATGAAGATACCTCGGGTGGCCCCGAAAGATTCTTTCAGTGCGGTCTTAGAATTTACGCTCTCACACCCCTCATATTGTAGCGTATGAGCGTTATGTTCATATTGCTGCACCCCACTTGTCCCGTTTTTGTCCCTGTTGT
>NZ_SJPG01000001.1:5922526-6025026 GCF_007859715.1 Rubinisphaera italica | reverse complement strand
TTTGCCTTAAAAGTTGGAGTAAGTAATTATGAAGAGTGATGATTTAAAATATAGAAATCTAAAAGAGCTATTGTCACGTTACGAAGAGAAAGGACGAGGTGAGTCAATCGCTTTCCTCAATTGGTTTCTGGAAAACATATTTAGACTTGATGGCATCGAGGCAGATGACGCAATTTGTGATCGACCCAATGATCGTGGAATTGATGGTCTTTTTGTTGATCACAATCAAGAGATGATTTATGTATTGCAAGGGAAGATTAAACAAAAAGAATCAACTCTTGGGGATGCATCTCTTAGAGAACTCGCAGGTACGATAACCCAATTAGATAATGAAGAATCAGTCCAATCCTTGCTGGATGGAGGAGCCAATGAAGAACTTAAACGAGTGTTACGTAGAAACAGTGTTAGGTGGATTCAATTTTGAAATGCACGGGTTTTGGGTTCGAACAGTTCGTGTGGTGATTTGAATTGGTACTTTTTGCGAGGCCGGTTGTTCAACTCCATCACAGCCGCTTGAATATCCTCGGCTTTCAGTTTACGGAAATCGCTCCCCTTCAGGAAGTATTGCCGCAGAAGCCCGTTGGTGTTCTCATTCTGGCCGCGTTGCCACGGCTGGCGAGCCGGAGCAAAATAGATCGCACAATGCAGGGCTTGCTCCAACTCTCGATGACCCGAAAACTCACTCCCGTTGTCCGTCGTCAAAGTTCGAATCAATGACGATGGCAACCCCTCAAACGCAAACACCGAAGCCGCGTTCAACGTCGATGCTTTCTTGTCCGGCAGATAGCTCGCCACAAGATAGCCGGTCTTGCGTTCGACATGCGTGACAATGTAGCCGGTCCCCTTTTGACCCTCGATGGTATCCGATTCCCAGTGCCCGATCCGCGAACGATTGCGTGCAGAAACCGGTCGCTGATCCATTGGCTTTTTGGTCGGGTCGCATCGTCTGGAGATCCCTGTGCCGTAGCGTTTGCGGCGTTTCTTTCTCGATTGACGCAGCTGCCTGTAGATGTTGCCGCCCTGCTTTTTGTTTGCTTTGATCCAGGCGTAAATCGTCTCAATGGATATTCGCATTCTGGCCTCCCGAGGATGCAGTCGCAAGAGTTGACCTGCAATCTGTTCCGGCGACCACTTGAGAGACAACTTATCGAGCAGGAATTCTTTGAGCGGAGCGTGGTTGAGTTTCCAGGGGAGTTTGCAGAGTTGTCGACGCCGTCGCGCTTTGCGGTCGGCTTTCCCGGCGAAATACTTCCCGGTCGCATCCGAATTCCGCCGCAGTTCTCGGGAGATCGTGCTGGGGTCTCGGGATAACTCGCGCGCAATTTCTATTCGAGAGTGTCCCAGGGCGTGCATGTGCGCTATGGAATCACGTTCCTCAGCAGTAAGATGCGTGTGTGACATTCGTGATTTCTTCTTAGTAGGATTGATGGTCGTTTGGTCAAAACAAACCATCTCACGAATGTCACTCTTTTTCCATCAACCCGTGCATTTCAAAATTGAATCCACCCCGTATCAGAACAATGGAGTCTTTGAGAAAAAGAAAAAGCAGAAGATTTGAAATAACACCAATTGGGGAATTGCATGAAAATAAAGACTTCACTTGAACTGATATATTGTGAAGACTGGCGTACAATTACTGAATATCTATGGCAAGAAGTTTATTATTGCATTTGGTAGCCCCCTGAGTTCACAATTGTTGTAGGAATCAAATTAACGACACGGACGGTCGGGTTCTCCATTGAGGAATCCCGGACCATGCGAAATCGTATTCTGGAAATTTCGGAAGTACCGGCTCGTCTACGGATTGAACGGCGACAGCTGGTAATTGAATCCGAACCGAGATCCGAACGGATCCCTCTGGAAGATGTGGCTGTGCTGGTCGTCGCTCATCCTCAGGTCAGTTATACCCAGGCCGTGCTTGCGGAACTGGCGGCTTCGGGCGGAACCTTCGTCACCTGCGATCGCTCCCGCATGCCGATCGGAATTTTACTGCCACTCGATGGAAACTCGATCCAGAACGAACGCTTTCGGCATCAATTGGAACTTTCCAAACCCAGGCAGAAGCAAGCCTGGAAACAGATCATCAAAGCCAAAGTGCATATGCAGGCCACCTTACTGGAAATTCGCCTGCAAACGGATGCCGGCTTGCGACCTTTGATTTCTCAAATCCGCTCGGGCGATCCCTCCAATATCGAAGGTCGAGCCGCCCGCAAATATTGGACAGCTCTTTTCGGCAGCGATTTCCGACGGGATCGTGATGCAGCCGATCATAATCGACTCCTCAACTATGGCTACGCAATCCTGCGGGCAGCCACCGCTCGAGCCATTGTCGCAGCCGGCCTGCACCCATCTCTGGGATTGCATCACCACAATAAATACAACGCTTATTGTCTGGCCGACGATTTGATGGAGCCATACCGCCCTATTGTCGATCGTGCAGTTGCCGAACTGGTCGATGATTATGACGAGACGCCGGAAATGAATCAGGAAGTGCGGGCCTGCTTATTACGTTCTTTGTTGAGTTCGTTTCTGATCAGCCAGCAGCAACGCAGCCTGTTCAATGCTCTGAGCCGGACCGCGTCTTCGCTCGTGTCGATCATTCAGGGAAATTCTGATCAACTCGAATTGCCGGAGGACTTCGCCCATGCCCCGGCGTGAAATCACATTTTCAGGATACAAATCCATGTGGCTCTTCACCATGTTTGACCTGCCTGTGAAAACGAAAAAGGAACGTCGCAATTACACTCGTTTCCGCAATTTATTACTTGATAATGGCTTCACTCAAATGCAATACTCTGTGTATGCAAGATTTTGCGTGAGCGAAGAAATAGCCGATACGCACAAATCCCGCTTGGAGCGAGCCTTGCCGCCCAAAGGATACGTGCGTCTGCTGGCAGTGACAGATCGACAATTTGCCAAAATGCAAAGTTTTTACGGTAAAAATGCAACCGAAATCGAATCTAAACCTGATCAACTCTCCCTTTTCTGAGTTTATAAATGGCCATAAATCATTGTGGTGTCAGGTTTTGCACTTGAAGTAGTGTATCCAAGCAGTGCCTCCCTGCGAACCACAGCGTTTCGGCCAAGCGAATAGCATCGCTATCGGGCTGAGCAAGAAATTCAGAATAGTGATTTGAACACCCAAATCTTCAAAGTGTCGACTCACGAATTGTGGAATCGGCACAATTCCAATTTGCCAGATTTTAATGAGTTGTCGCTCTGTGGGCAGATTCACAGACGCCAATCGACTCTCTGTCAATACTTCGCGAAGTTGCCCACATGCTGCGAATCAGATCGGGCTAATAGTACACCATCTCACTAGAATCACACAAAGGAATGTTCAAAATGAAACGTAGTGCCATCGGAGTCATCACAATCGGAATCGCCCTTGCTGGATGGTGGGCCACGACCACACTGGCTGGTCCCACCATCACTGTGGGGCGGAATGTTCCTGCCAACCAGCAGGTGCCGGTTGACAAAATCGATCATTCAATATGGAATTCTTTGCTCTCCAAGTATGTCGATAACAATGGATATGTGGACTACTCGACCTGGAAAGCTTCATCGGCCGACCAGCAGTTGCTGGATACGTACATTCAGCAACTTTCAGCGGCTTCTTTCTCAACAAATTCGACCCGGGAAGCCAAGCTCGCATTCTGGATTAATGCTTACAATGCAGTGAGTGTCAAGGGGATACTGCGGGAGTATCCCACGACAAGTATTCGTAATCACACGGCAAAGGTCTATGGCTATAACATTTGGAAGGACTTGCAGTTACTCGTTGGGAGTCAACCGTATTCTCTAGAAGCCATCGAACACGAAGTATTGCGAAAAATGGGAGAGCCAAGAATTCACTTTGCCATCGTCTGTGCCTCCATTGGATGTCCGAGACTTTATAATGAAGCTTATACAGCCAGTAAACTCGATGAACAACTCACGCTGAACACTCAGGCATTTTTTGCCGATCCAACAAAGTTTACAGCGGATACCGCAAGCGGCACGATTCAGGTCTCTCCGATTATGAAGTGGTTTGCAGAGGATTTTGGGAGTAACACTGCGGCTCAGATGAAAACGATCGCTCCGTATGTTCCCGATCAAGCGCAAGCGTTGACTGCCAGCGGCCAGGCGCGAGTCAATTATCTGGATTATGACTGGGGTCTGAATGATCAGGCAAAGGTTCGTGGTTCAAGTCGTCGTTAATTGTGTTCACTCACAGAGCGAGTAAAAATTGTCTTTACTTAAACTCAATGTGAATCGCTTCACACACAATGACATGTGGTCTGGCCGATACAGAATTATAGCGATCGCGGTATTGGATTTCCGCGATGATAAATAGAACGAACGAAAGGATGCGTTATGAATCGTTTACGCTGGATTTCCGTGTGTGGGCTTCTCGTCAGTGCGATGATCGCAGGTTGTCATACGTCCCGTGGATGCGGAGGGAGTTGTTCTAGTGGCAACTGCCCTTTGCCGGGAGGTACCGTCACTCCTCACGGTGGCACTTCTTACGGAGCACCACAGGGGTCTGGGACATATTCTCAACCTGCGTCTCCTCCTTCTATGATTCAAGGCTCCGGGTCACGCTGATCAGTACCGCTGGGAAGCGATGTGAGGGAAAGGATATTGAACCTGTTTCGAGAATGTTCCGGTATTTGTTAACGCGATGTGGCTCTGTGAATCTAATCACAGAACCACATCGCGATTGTATTTAACATTATTGTACTTTGCTGAAGATTGCCGAAACGATTCCCTTCCGTCTTAACCATGTTTGGAGCATTCGATGTTGATTTCAGTAAGAATTGGACTTGTTCTGTTGGTCGTTGGTTGTGCGACTTCCGTTGCTTACAGCCAATGCGGAAGTGCCTATCGTAACTATGGTTATCACCAGCCATCTAATGGCTATTGGTTTCCACGTTCAGCAATGATGCCCCAATCCTATTACTATCAACCCCGCTACTTTGGGCAACCACAGTTTCCAGTTAGTAGCCCATGTCATGGCGTGAGACCGGGGAATGCACCCCAACAAGGGTCAGCCATGAGAAGTTATAATGGGCCGCAAACGATCGGACAACAGCCTGCACCCTCAATCAATCCAACCTCTCCCACACCAGAACCATCCTATTCTGCACCGCAAGGATCTGGTTCTCGCAGCACACCCTCACAGGGTTCCGGTTCAAGATAAACCTGTCGGGGAATTTCTGCTCTAACAGGAGGCATGGAAGTCTCTCCTGTGCTTTGTCGTAGAGAGAAGTATCATGATCACTACTGTTGACCATAGTTCATGTTCTCCAGAGCTTCTGGAAGACAATCTGGCAAATGTATGGGTGATCATACCGGTTTACAATGAAGAAGCCTCCCTGCCACTTGTGTTAAAGGATCTGCCCAAAGTCGGACAGATCCTGGTTGTAGACAATGGTTCGACTGATCGCTCAGCATCAATCGCCGTGCAACACGGAGCCACTGTCGTTACCGAACCCCGACGTGGATATGGCTCTGCATGTCTGGCAGGAATACAAGCAATCCGTGAACTGATAACGGAGGATTCACGTCCCGAAATCGTCGTTTTCATTGATGGCGACTATAGCGATCATTCAGATTTGCTGCCTTTACTGGTGAGACCAATTTTACAGGGGCAGGTCGACTTTGTAGCTGGTTCTCGAATGTTGGGTGAACGTGAACCAGGAGCGATGCCTCCTGCTGCGGTGTTTGGAAACTGGTTGGCTCCTTTGCTGATGTGGCTGTGCTGGGGGGCTAAATTTACGGATCTGGGCCCATTCCGCGCAATTACGTGGCAAGCACTAGAGAAACTCGGGATGTCTGATCGAAATTTTGGTTGGACGGTGGAAATGCAGATCAAAGCGACAGTCGCCCGACTCAGATGCCATGAGATTCCCGTGCCGTATCGCCGCCGCGTTGGAAAGAGCAAAATCAGTGGCACGATTAGCGGATCAGTCAAAGCGGGTTACAAGATTCTGTACACAATTGCTCGATATCGCTGGCTGACATGGTGGCAACGGTGACAGCTACAGCATCAAAAGTGCCAATTAACACTTCCAATCGGGCTGGGATCACGATGGCAATCAAGTCCATTCAATGGGGATTACTGATCGCCCTAGCTTTCATTTATTTTGTGATTGCATGTTTGAGTTCTCGCTTTGAGTTTAACTCCGAATTCTCACAACGACCGATCCTCCTGGTGTTAGGGCTACTGTCCACAGCTTTTGTTTTGCATATCGTAAGTCTGCGAATGGCTCTGCGAGGAAACAATTATCTGGCAATATCGAGATTTGTGTTTCTGGGCGGGGCAATATTTCGATTGATTCTTCTTCCTTCCTACCCAATTCAGGAAGTTGATATTTATCGTTATCTGTGGGACGGTGCCGTGGTCTCACACGGGGACAATCCCTATCGCCTGAGCCCTCAACAGGTTCTTCATTCGCAACGGGAAGAGTCAAGCAGTGCAGAGCTGACATCACTAGCGAACTTGAAGGATTCATCACGATCATTGTCCGAAACACTCAACAGGATTCATTTTGGTGAGTTGATCACTGTCTACCCACCGGTGTCGCAAGCCGTCTTTGGGACTGCGTCCCTCGTGGTTCCAGACAATGCTTCCCTCTACCAGCGAGTCATCACGATGAAGACAGTGCTGACAGCTTTCGACCTTGGTACGTTATTACTGGTTCTCCTTCTTCTAAGACGAATGAATCGACATCCTGGCTGGGCGATCCTTTATGGCTGGTGTCCGCTTGTGCTTAAAGAATTCGCGAACAGCGGTCATCTTGACTCTATTGCGGTTTTTCTAACGACTGCAGCAATATTGGCATTGATTATCGGTATTGCAGCATCGCAAATAAAATGGCAACTGCTCTGGTTGGCATGCTCGTCACTATTTCTGGGATTGGGAGTCGGTGCCAAGCTTTATCCTGTCATTCTTATCCCTGTGTTGACATTGTGGGTAAGTTGCACGTTGAGTCGGAGAATCGCTGTTGGATACTTTGCCAGTCTGCTAGTGATCGCGGGATTCAGTCTGGTACCTATGCTGGCGACCGCTCCTGCGGCGACCACCAGAATTATCGCTCCTGTTGAAGCTGATAAAATAAGTGAATTAATGCCAACAGATGAGGATTCGGCGATAATTGCTGAGAGTGGCTTAGTGACATTTCTGTCTCGCTGGGAAATCAATGATCTGTTTTTTATGGTCATTGTTGAGAATCTACGACCGGACATCGATTTTTCTACTTTGACCGACTCAACTTCCCGATCACATTGGTTTGTAATCATTCCTCAATCGCTTCGCCTGCAAATCGCAAGTCAGCTTTCCGCGATTTTACAGTGTCCGATACCGGAGGCTACGTTTCTTGCAGCGCGAGCGATCACTCTCATTATTTTCATGTCCATAGTCGCAATCTTGCTCAGACGAGCGGTGCAAAATAACAATCGCATGTATTGGTTGAGAGTTTCTTTTCTCACAATTGCATGGTTCTGGGCGTTGTCGCCGACTTTGAATCCGTGGTACTGGACATGGGCGATTCCGCTTCTCCCATTTGCAGGTCGTCGTGCCTGGACGGCAGTTTCGCTGTTGATTTTCGCCTATTACATAAGATTCTGGATACTATATCACGTTACAGAATCGAACGTTTTGGGAACGGGTTATCACGGGGAGGAATTCTTTCACTTTGTAATCGCTCCACTGGAACATTTGCTCTGGCTGGCTTTGTTGGGAGCCGAATCATTTTTTTATCGAAATGTATGTGTGGTCACAGAAGCAGACACCACTTGCGACATACATTAAGAGAAGTGAGCGAGTGCACCATTTGCATCGTAATTATTGATCAAGTTGCTATCTCAGGAAGGACCAGAACGAGATGTCAAAGGCTTTTCATCCGAATGCTAACAATACAGCGGAAGCCTCAGTTTATAATCGCTATGCGGCAGCAGCTCAGGCACGAGAAGAATTGTTATGCTGTCCAGTCGAGTATGCCGGCGACTTTCTTGCTGTGATTCCTCAGGAGATTCTTGAGCGTGACTATGGCTGCGGCGATCCGACCCGTCATGTGCATGAAGGCGAAACGGTTGTCGACCTGGGTTCTGGTGGAGGCAAATTATGCTACATCTTGTCTCAAGTTGTGGGAAAGCGAGGCCGTGTTATTGGGGTCGATTGCAATCTGGAGATGCTTGCTCTGGCACGTAAGCATCAGGGGCAGGTTGCGGAACGTCTCGGCTACGATAATGTCGATTTTCGCTACGGGATGATCCAAGATCTGCAATTGGATCTGGATCTGTTGGGACGAGAGTTGGGCCAACATCCCATTGCCGACCCATCAAGCTGGTTAAAGCTTCGAAATATTGAGGAACGTCTGCGACATGACCAGCCGATGATTGCGTCCAATACCGTCGACTGTGTTGTCTCTAACTGTGTGCTCAATCTCGTCCGGCAGCAGGATCGAAAACAACTCTTTGCAGAGATCTTCCGAGTGCTCAAAAAAGGAGGGCGAGCGGCAATCAGCGACATTGTCTCCGATGAAGACGTCCCTCAGGAATTGCAGGAAAATCCCGAACTCTGGTCCGGATGCATTTCCGGGGCTTTTCGGGAGGAGCAATTTCTCCAAGCCTTTGAAGAGGTTGGATTTCATGGCATAGAACTCGTCAAACGGCAGTCAGAGCCGTGGCGAACTGTCGATGGAATTGAATTTCGATCTGTAACAGTCGTTGCCAATAAAGGTAAACAAGGGCCATGTCTGGAACGGAATCAGGCGGTAATCTACCGCGGACCTTTCAAAAAGGTTGAGGACGATGACGGTCACGCCTACAACCGGGGCATGAGAATGGCAGTGTGCGACAAGACATTCCATCTGCTACAGCAATCGCCTTATGCAGGCTTGTTCGAAGCCGTTGAACCACTCACTCCAATCCCACTCAACGATGCAGTCCCCTTTGATTGTCGACGCAGCAAAATACGTTCAACCAGAGAATCCAAAGGTGAAGATTACGATGTGACAACAGAATCTATTGGGCCATGTTGTGAACCTGACGGCGAGTGCTGCTAATCACTTCGATGCATTAACAAACCAGGGAGGGCAATAAGATGTTAGTTTTAGCACGCAAGTCTGGAGAATCTCTCATGATTGATGAAGTGACAGAGACACGAGTTCTGGAGATCCGCGGTGACCGTGTTCGTCTGGGAATCAGGGCTCCATGGAATGTCAATATCCGCCGCACGGAATTGCAGTTTTCGATTTCTATGGAAAAAGATTCGTTACTTGGATCTTCTATGGAACCTTTGAATACGAAATAGAGGGAACGATGGTGAATTTAACATTGGTACGAGAAGGCCATCGGCTGGCCAGTCCAGAATATCAGCGAAAACTACTCGAAAGTTCAAATGAGTTGCCAAGGTTTCAGGAAACCCTGACCAGCTTGGGCACTCATGCACTTACAGCCAGCGGAATTGAAACATTGCAGGTGAATGTCGGGCGCGTCTGCAATCAGACGTGCTCACATTGTCATGTGGATGCCGGGCCGGATCGCAAGGAGAATATGTCTGCAGAAGTGGCAGAGGCTTGCCTGGAGTTTCTGTCGCGAGCGAATGTCAACACATTGGACATCACCGGAGGTGCTCCTGAGATGAATCCCAGCTTTCGCCGGCTTGTCACTCAGGCTCATAAGTTGGGCAGGAAAGTCATTGACCGCTGCAATTTGACAATTCTGCAGGCTCCTGGATATGAGGATCTGGCAGAATTCCTGGCGGAACATCAGGTCGAAGTTGTGGCCTCGCTACCGTGTTATCTTGAGGAAAATGTCAATAAGCAACGTGGAGATCGAGTGTTTCAGCGATCGATCGCAGCGTTGAAGAAACTCAATACACTGGGATATGGCGTTCCCGATTCCGGGTTATCGTTGTCATTGGTCTATAATCCCCTGGGTCCTTCTTTGCCTCCGGATCAACAGCGTCTTGAGGCTGATTATCGACGAGAGTTACGAACACGATATGGAATTGAATTCACGCAGCTTTTTACGATTACCAACATGCCGATCAGTCGGTTTCTCGCCGAGCTATTGCAGCAGGAGCAATATGAGACCTACATGCAAACGATGATCGAAGCGTTCAATCCCGCGACAATCGAAGGCTTAATGTGCCGCACAATGCTCTCGGTTGACTGGCTGGGAAATCTCTACGACTGCGACTTCAACCAGATGCTCGATCTCGAACTTTTATCAGGCCGGCTCAACATCATGAATCTGGATGATGAGTCTCTGCTGAAACTTCTGAACAGAAAAATTGTGACTGGCCGACACTGTTTCGGATGCACGGCCGGGTGTGGTTCCAGCTGTCAGGGAAGTCTTGCACACACAGATGAAAGTTCGAAATAACATGGCTGAAAAGAATCGGTCTTCTAAGAGTCTGTGGAAGAAGCTGGGGCTGATAACAGGGATCGTTATTGCCGCTGCTGTCGGCTATTCCCAGTTTGGTGAAGCTCTCACGCTGGAAAATCTGGCGGCTCAAGAAGCTGAGTTGAAGGCCTTTCAACAAAAGCATCCTCTCATGGTTTATGGAGTCGCCTTCGCGATTTACGTCGCGGTAACCGGGTTGTCGCTACCTGGTGCAACTGTGTTGACGTTGACTTGCGGTTGGTTCTTCGGACTTCCACGCGGTTTTGTGTTGGTCAGCTTTGCCTCGACAACCGGGGCTACGGTCGCCTTTCTGGTGAGCCGATATCTTCTTCGGGAGCCAATCCAGAATCGATTTGGCGAGAGGTTAAAAACCTTCAATCAATCCCTGGAACGCGAAGGAGCCTTTTATCTGTTTATGCTCCGACTGATTCCTGCAGTCCCGTTTTTTGTCATCAATGTCGTAATGGGACTGACGCCAATACGAGCCAGGACATTCTGGTGGGTGAGCCAACTGGGGATGCTCCCGGGGACGGCTGTGTATGTTTACGCCGGAGCCAGTGTCCCGGAACTGGCAACACTGGCTGAGCAAGGAGTGAGTGGAATTCTGTCTCCGCAACTGATGGTGGCGTTTGTGTTGTTAGGGGTGATGCCCCTGTTGTTGCGTAAACTCGTCAGATGGATTCGTCCCAACTCGACTCTCAGAATTGTTCAGGATGACAACGATTCCATCGAGATCGACCGCGATACGAAATGCGCTGCGTCTGAAGTCGAGAATACGGATTCCCATCAGATACAAGGAACGTCATGATCAATGATGCCAACGTAGCGGATACAGATCGAAGTTCTCTGGCAATTTCAGGAGGTGAGATGTCGAACCATTCACCGCTCACACCCTATGACGAATACAATCGTAAACTCGAATCGGATGTTCATCCTCCGGACTGGATCAATCCTCAGCCGAGTGGACGATACAACCTCGTAGTGATTGGTGCCGGAACGGCTGGTCTGGTCACAGCGGCCGGAGCGGCTGGTTTAGGAGCGAAGGTTGCTTTGATTGAGCGAAGCCTGATGGGAGGGGATTGCCTCAATGTCGGTTGTGTCCCTTCCAAGGCGCTGATCAGTGCTGCCCGCATGGCTCGAACGATTCGCAATGCGGATGAATTTGGAATAAATATTCCCGATGGGACGAAGGCTGATTTCGCACGAGTCATGGAGAGGATGCGACGCTTACGATCCCAGATCAGTCCTAATGATTCCGCAGCCAGGTTTCGAGATCTGGGAGTGGATGTTTTTCTTGGTGAGGCACGGTTCAAAGGTTCGAATACGATTGAGGTTGGTGAGCAGACGCTTTCATTTCGAAAGGCAGTCATCGCAACTGGAGCACGGGCATCGGCTCCTCCAATTCCCGGATTACAGGACGTTCCGTATCTGACAAATGAAACTCTGTTTTCCCTGACCGAGCTTCCACGTCGTTTCGGGGTGATTGGTGCAGGGCCGATCGGTTGCGAAATGGCGCAGGCTTTCTCAAATCTCGGTTCTGAAGTTCTGCTCGTTGAGGCAGAACACGGTGTTTTACCCATCGAAGATCCCGATGCGTCCGCAATCGTTGGTCGTTCTCTGCAGAACGACGGAGTCCAACTCCTTTGCTGTGGCAAGGAACTCAAGCTCCGCAGTGAATCCGGTCAAATCTGGATGTCTGTCGAATCCCATGGAACACAGTATGACGAACCGGTTGATCAATTACTGGTCTCGGTTGGACGTGCTCCCAATGTGAACGGGTTGGGCCTGGAAACTCTCGGTGTTGAATTCGATTTGAGAACCGGTGTGAAAGTTGATGATCGGTTGCGGACGACCAATCCCAATATTTTCGCAGCTGGCGATGTCTGCTCACGCTACAAATTCACACATGCGGCTGACTTTATGGCCCGTATTGTCATTCAAAATTCCCTGTTCATGGGACGTTCGAAGGCGAGTGCACTGACCATTCCCTGGTGCACTTACACATCGCCGGAAATCGCTCATGTCGGCTTGTCGGAACGGGAGGCAAGCAAACAGGGAGTCGCCATCGACACTTTTCTCCAGCATTTTGCCGATGTTGATCGAGCAATCCTTTCAGGAGATACCGAGGGTTTCGTCAAAGTTCATACCCATAAAGGAACCGATCGGATCGCCGGGGCCACGATTGTTTCGCCGCACGCCGGAGAAATGATCTCAGAAATCACGCTCGCCATGACCCACGGCCTGGGCCTGAAAAAGATCGGATCAACTATTCACCCCTATCCCACCCAGATCGAAGCCATCCGCAAACTGGGAGATCAATATAATCGAACCCGACTCACTCCGTTCGTTAAATCTCTATTTCAGAAGTGGCTCGCGTGGACCCGCTGAGGAATTAGTATGAGGTTGAGGTATTCAGATTTATCAATAATGTGCGAAAGGAAATCAACAATGTTTCGATTCATGACAACGTTATTCGCGGTAGTGGTAACAACCAGCTGTACTGTAAACATGAGCTGGGGTGGAGAACCCAAAATTGCTATCGACGCAAACGCGACTACCCCTCTGAAAGCTGGAGAGAAGATTCCAGACGTTGTCATTCACGACAACTCAGGAGAGGGTGTTTCTCTTCACTCACTGATTGAAAAAGATGCTCCCACCGTGATCGTCTTCTTCCGAGGGAGTTGGTGTCCCATTTGCACTCGGCATTTCCAGGATCTGATCAAGATCCACCCCAAAATCGTCGAACACGGTGCCAAGGTCATTGCGATCAGTCCAGACACAGCTGAAAATTCTAAGGCAAATGCGGAGAGTCTGAACATACCATTCCCATTATATTCTGATTCTGACGTTAAAGCTGCCAGTGCATTCGGACTGGCGTTTCAGGTAGGTGAGACGACCCTCATTAAGTATAATAAATTTGGAATTGATCTCGAGAAAGCCTCCGGTCGTAACCATCATGCTTTGCCAGTACCAGCAGTCTACATTGTAGATCAAGCAGGAAAGATTCAGTTCGCTCACAGCAATCCTGACTATTCCAAACGTCTGGAGGGAGCAAAGATTCTCGCAGAGTTAAAGAAGCTACCTAAGTAATGGACACAGAGCAGAAAGACCTTGCCGGAATACAGACACAAGTTGGCTCAAATGCTGAAGGGATCGCCCCGCGATCTGAATACGGCGAGCGTCGATTAATTATTATGACGCGTATTCCCGAAGCGGGGCGTGTGAAGACCCGTCTGATCCCCGCCATCGGTGCGGAGGAAGCTGCGGAACTTCATACACGTTTGTTGCAACGGACACTGATTACCGCCGAGGAACATTCCAGGACGTCCCATGTCAATGTCGAGGTACGACATGCAGGTGATGCAGGAACTCCTTCCCTGTTTGCTGATCACACGTTCGTTTCGATTCGTCGTCCTCAACAGGGGAAGGATCTGGGCAAACGTCTCTCATCAGCCGTAGCCGATGCAATTCACGAACGTGCTCAGGACATTGTCGTAATAGGAACTGATTGCCCCGATCTCTCTCCAGCCGTTCTCGATCTCGCCTGGCAGAAGCTGGTTCAGGTAGATGTTGTTTTTGGACCAGCTAAAGATGGTGGCTACTACTTGATCGGTTTGAAGCGAAAATGTAACGGGCTCTTTCACGACATCGATTGGGGAACAGAACATGTCTTAGCTCAATCGCAACAGCGTTGCCAGCAACTCGGTCTATCATACGCCCTCTTGCCAATCTTGAGTGATGTCGATCTGCCCGAGGACCTTGTTACCTGCCGACGAATCGGTGCCAGCTTGGAAAAGTGTCTTCCTCAAATCAATTTCGGAATGCTGTCTGTTGTTATTCCGACGATGAACGAAGCCCATAATCTAAAATCAGCGGTTGCCCCTTTACTGAATGAATCGAATTGTGAAGTTATCATTGTCGATGGCGGTAGCACAGATGGCACACCAGAACTGGCTCGAGAATTGGGGTGCCGTGTCGTTCAGGGAACGCGCGGAAGAGGGCGGCAGTTGAATGCAGGTGCAGCATTGGCACGCGGAGAATTTCTCCTCTTCCTACATGCTGATACCCGATTGCCAACTGGCTTTCGCCAAGAGCTCAATGAAACTCTGGCATCCGGTGCCATCGCGGGGGCATTTCGTTTTGAAATCGATAGTCCGGGGTGGCTGTATCGGTGTATCGAATGGGGAACGAATCTGCGATCCAGGTTGCTTCAGCTTCCCTATGGGGATCAGGGGCTCTTCATGCGAGCGTCCGACTTTTTCCGCCTGAATGGATACCGTAACTGGCCCTTGATGGAGGACTTCGAATTCAGCCGTCGCTTAAAAAGCGGAGGGAATGTAGCAATTACTACCTCCACAGCACCAACTTCGGCCAAGCGTTGGAAGCGTTTTGGAGTCATCAGAAATACATGGGCCAATCAGATCTGCATTATGTTGTACCTGTGCGGCTTTTCTCCCGAGTCAATCGCCGCATACTATTCCCGACGCAGTTAGCGGTCATTGCCAGCCGCAGGGATCGGATGATTATAAATTGTCGTGTCTGGGTGCAGTGCGTACCATGCGAACCAGAAGGAATACAGCCACGAAATACCCTCTTCTGCAGATAGTACTCGCATGGTTTTCGACTTTCGATCAAACAAGATTGTTAGACTTTTCCCTCCGATTTTATCTGATATTTCCTGTTGACCTTCCGTAAAAAGTGATTCCGGATAGGCTCGGTAAATGTCATCGATCCAGACTCCGAGTACTCGCTCTTTATTTGGCAGTCGGTTATCGACAGGCGTAACTGGAAACATCAATTGCTGGTTCGCGAAATAACTTTCGTACGGGTTTCGTGTATAATTTCTTTGATGTCCGGTATTTAATGAGAGTACAAGTGAGTCTGGATGTCTGGCGATCCAAGTCCCCCATCTTGTCAGTTCACAGGGAATCGCTGTCAACTGCTTATTAACGGCTGGACCAGATATCCCTTTCGTCTTCACTTGAGACCACAAACTCTCCGGCTTTCCACCGCGGTCGTACATCAGAACGTTGCTGTTGTAGAGCAATCCTGAAACGCCGAAGTTTCGTATGCCTAGTGGTGTGTGGCGATTGTGGACCGCTCCGGAATCACACAGAGGACAGTATGTCACTGCAATTGGAATATCGCCGATGGTGTCGTTAACAATCTCGTGATAATTCAGGATCGCCAGCGGATATGCTCGAGCCTGTCCTTCAATGACCACACCGATGACCCGATCCTCCGCTTTGAGATAAATGGCTTGCTTAACAGTTATCATTTCAGGATGAGTCAGAGCAGGAATGCCGTCCTTGGGCGGTCCACCTCCGCGAATCTCTCGAACATCCACGATTGCATTGGAGAGATCAAACTCGAGAACTCTGGGCTGAAACTGTGCAAGCGAAGTCGATGACGACTCCTCAGGTCCAATCCTCAGAAGAACTGCAATGATGACTATAGCGATTCCAGTCCCAATCACTATGAGTTTCACCCAGTGTTGTAGACGGGAAGAATGATCCGAAATTTTCATGGACATTTTTTCTGTCATGCTTCAGCTCCTGTGAATTGAGTAATCACTGTTCGGTAGTAGCGCCATCTCCTTCTGATCGTCTCATACAGAAATTATTGCATCTGTGAATCCAGGCACAGACGCGGCTTAATCTGGAGAACAAAATTGAATCAAACCAAGGGGAAATATTCAAGTAACACCAGCGGCACTTTCTGCCGTGCAAACTCAATTTGACTGGAGCATTCAAGTGATTCGTAATTCAAAATCGATACTGGCAGTGACTGGGCTTTTTCTCTGCTTAGGACTGGCACAATTCGTGATGGCTCAAAGTGGCACACGAAACTCTCCTCAGCAGCAACAAAATCAGAATACTCAAGGGAGTGCACCACGAAATGAAGCCCCATTTGATGATCGATTCTGGGGCTTTCTCAAACAGGCGCAGTATCAGAATTGGGCTTCTCTGCCTGGCATTCCTTCTGATGGATATCCGGGGAACAGTCCTCATGGCAAACATGTCAAGTTATATGTCAATCGCACAGCTGCAGCAGACCAGAACGCGTTTCAATCAGGTTCTATCCTCGTGAAAGAGAATTACGATGAGTCAGGAAAGACTCTCATGGCTGTCACCGTAATGTACCGCTCAAAGGGTTTTGCTCCCGATGCGGGAGACTGGTACTGGGCGAAATATGAGTCAAACGGAAGAGTTTCAACGATGAACAACATGCGAATTAGCGGTCGCGTTGGAATGTGTATTGATTGCCATCAATCCGCTCAAGGAGACGACTTCGTGTTTGCAAATGATAATTAAATCTTCACCTGTGTGTTTTGAGATCAAAAAGATTACGGTGTTAAATATTACTTCAAGAAAGGCTTCTCTATGTCTCACATGTTCAATTGGTTTTGTGTCTTCACGATGACAATTTTTCTCGCGGGTTGTTCTGATTATCAATCCACTTCACCGGCTCCAAGTCCGGAGGCAAAGGATTCTCAGGATGCGGACTCCAATTCTCAAGGGTCGGATTCAACAGAAAGTTCCGCACCTTCAGGTTCTGACAGTCGCTGAAATCAGGTTCCAATGGTATCCATTCTCGTCAGACGTTGTTTACTCGGTCTGGTATGGGGACTCGTTCTGTCAGGAACACTCTCCATTGCCAACTGGCCTGGAGAGTGGGGACATTCTGTTTGTGGAGCATGGGGATGCGGACCACCGCTGCAGGCTTTGATCGCTTGTCACCTGTCATGGCTTGTGATCCTCATCCCCCCATTTTTTTCCTGTCCAGAATTACTGATCGCAAATTATTGTTTCTTGGTACACTTGCAACATTGTCAGTCGCCTTGTCGATCGCGTTAACGATCACAGTTCACGAGCAACTGATCTGGAAACAACAAGTATCTCCCAGGCAGCAACAGTTTTACTGGCAACGCGTCGGATTCGTGATCCTCACCACAGTCGAAGTACCGATGATTGAATTAACTTCTCTCTCGATGATCGTTCTTGTGTGGATCTTTGCAGGAAGAAAGAAACATTAGCGGACAATCGCGGAATTTGCGTGACTTCTTTTCGACGCAGATGCGGATCCTGTACTGACATTATCGAGAACTGGCAATAATGCTTCTGGACGGGAATATCCGGTGATCGTTTGAATGTGTTGTCCAACACTATTGAACAAGATGGTGCTTGGCAAGCTCTTGATTCCCAGTCGCGATACAACTTGGGCATCTGTTTTCGCATCCAGCTTCAAGGGAATGAATTTGTCCTGAATCCTTCGGACGATTCCCTCATTGGACCATGTGTCACGCTCCATCTTCCGGCAATACCCGCAATAATCTGCGGTCACATAAACTAACAGTGGCCGTCCAGTCACCTGTTGAAGGTGAATTGCTGTTTGGGGTGTTGTCGTCCAGTCAACGGACGATGCATTCTGCAAGTACGACAATGATCGATGATCTTGGGCCATCGTAATTGCATTCAATGAGACAGCAGCTGTGACGAGTAGAGTGATTGTCATTCGGTACATTGTATCCTCCAGATCAAGAAAATAAGACGGCAAACCTATACCGTCTGCTTTAATTAAGATCGGAGGATTTCAGTACTCGACTCCGTGAATCGGCCAACAGATGCGACGTGCGTTAGCATTCGACTATGCAATTGGAATAGGCAACGGCGGGGCTGTTTCGCCCAACGCAATCGTGAGACTCTCGCGGCGACATGTTGAGCACTTGCAAGCGGTTCCAGATTCCACATGACTCATTTTAACTGACTTCGACTGCATAGACTCTATCAATGCTCGACACTCATCACATTGTTCAACATGAGCCATGATCTGATCTGCCTGTTTGGCTTCGAGTTTCCCCATCATCATCTGCGGTGCCAGTTCCCGAACTTGAGAACAGGCTATCCCTGAATAGACTGGATCTTCAAATGGCTCTTCTTTTTGGAGAGCCATCCAGCCAGCACCGGTAGCCAGCGCAATGGCACCTGCAGTACTGCCAGCACGCACAAGAAATTGCCTTCGCTGGCGAGAACGTTCATTCCCAGCCAAAGAAGGAAGTGTTCCGGGTGGGCACGGTATCCACTCTTCCTTTAGGTTTCGAGATTTACTCATGGACTTGATCCTCACCGGCATGTCGATTCAGAAGTTGCCGCCATAGAATGTTAGTATCGGTCATTTCTGTTTGTGGTTCTGTGAACAGCTTCACACAGCTTTTAAGTGTCCAGGAAATTTTCATGAGTCAACGCCTCCCTGACTTGGTAACGGCCGAGAAGTAAACGGTTTTGGTATTGATCTGGTTTCCGCTCCCACAGCCAGTGAAGGGACAGCTACATCGAGAATTGAAGCCAGCCGGCGTAAATTTCTGATGATAACTTTCTGTCGACTGACCTTAACGAGCCCTTCCAACTGCAGTTCCCCCAGTAGCGTGGTAACCGTTTCGCGTGTCACCCCTATGATAGACGCCATTTCCTGATGGGACAGCTTGATATTCAAGTGCACTCCATCTTCCACTACTTTTCCATACTGCTCCGTCAACTCTAACAAAAGATGACCAATTCGATCGCGATTGGAGCGAAATAGAAGATTCCTTAGCCGTCGTTCAATCCGCTTACGACGTAAACCGATCAGTTTCGTCACCCCCAAAGACAACATCGCCGATTCTTCCATAATTTGCCGGAGTTCTTCACCCGGCAACAAAATTACGGTCGAATCCATAGCTGCCTCTGCACGTTCTTCCCGTTCGCCTCCTTGCACAAGGGATAATTCACCAAAGAGTTCACCAGGATCAATAAAAGCCAGTATGGATTGTTTTCCCTCGGCGGTATTTGAGCAAATCCGGACACGACCACGTCCGAGTAGAAAGGCACCGTCTGCCTCGTCCGATGGTAAGTAAATGACACTATTGCGGGGAAACTCCCGAATCCTCGCGCGTCGCTCCAACCGAATGAGTTGTTCCTCACTCAAACGCCGAAACAGCGAACAATCTCGAACGTACCATAGCTGTTGGCTCATGAGTCCTCAGAATATCCCACAGGATATGGGTAATTTAGATTATTGTTCTTCGTCGCAAATGTAAATTTTTTAGAATTATAACAAATACCGCTAATGGGTAAACAGGTATCGCGGAAGTCATCCTCAGCGTTGCATTTTATTGAACTTCCTACTGTTTTCTAATCACACACACATGCTAATCATTATCGATGACTAAAACTGACATAAGGATCAAAACGACAAACATGAAACACTTTTTTGGGTAATATGTACTTATAATCAGAAATCTCTGCCTGACAATACAGTAACGGTAACGTTACTGTATTGTCAGGTTACTTAAGATTTCTAAATAGCGGAATTAAACTATGAACGATTGCCTGTTAAGAACGGCTTTAGGGGTAAACTGTTCGTTTTCCTCAATCACCGGCTTTCTGATGACCTTCTCGCCGGGCTTGGTGGGAGGAATGATCGGGTTCGAGAACTCGATCATTTTGCAAATTGTTGGGGGGGGACTGCTGGCGTTTGCCGGGCTGCTCTTGTATTTAGCAACGATCGCGAGGGAGCCCCAGTTATTGTCGATGCTCGCTTCTCTGGGCGATTTTTCTTGGGTAGGTGGTACTGTCGTGTTGGCTTTCATTTCACCTAGCATTTTCTCAACGATCGGCTGGTTGATTGTCAGCATGGTCGCATTGGTCGTAATGGCATGCGGCCTGGCTCAGGTGATCGGGATCGACCGAAGCTATCGAAGTAACGACCCTGCAAGAGTTGGCTGGCTGAGGCACTGTCTGGAGTATCGGTTGGATACTTCGCCACAAAAGCTATGGAACGTCACCCGAGATGTGGGCCATATCCATCATCACGCACCGTCAGTTGTGCTTGCATCGATGGTCGAAGAGGAGACGGAAGATGAGCGTCCGGTCCGAGAATGCCAGGACGAGAAAGGACAGTGCTGGAGAGAAGTGATCTCAATCGATGATGAAGAAATGCGTCTGGACCTGCACTTCCTTACGGAACGAGATGGGTTCCCGTTTCCTTTTGCTCAGATGGAAGGAGGCTGGATGGTGCAACCTGTTCCAGAAGGAACACGGCTTCGGGTCTGGTGGGAGGTGGTTCCGAAGCGTCGTTGGGCTGCGTTCGTTTTCATGCCATTGTTCTCGGTACTTCTTCGCAGGAGTTTCCGCGTGACTATCGAAAATATGCGAGACGCCGCCGACGGTGATGAAGAACGAGTGGTCCCTGCGAAGGATAAGCAACCGATCATCGCGGGAGCCTGTTGATGGGAAGTGAATCGAACAAAAGTGATCGGCCCGCTTCGTATGATGCGATTCTCGAAGCTGCCGTTGCTGAGTTTGCCGAACGTGGACGTGATGGTGTAAGGATGGAGCAGGTTGCCGTCCGGGCGGGGTTGAATAAATCGCTGGTCTACCGCCATTTCGAGAATCGGGACAAGCTCTTCGAGGCAGCGTTGCAATCTGTTTTCTCCAAACGCTTTGAGTTGCTCGAGGACTTGCCGACGGAACTGAACGGGTTATTCGATCTTTGGACCGGACGGATTGCCAGCGATCCGCAGTTTATGAAAATGCTGCTGCGTGAATCGCTGGAATCGGACATCGAGCAACCGATCCATGCGGACCTGCGGAGCAGCTACTACGCGCACCAGATCAAAGCGATGCAAAAACAGCAGGAGCAAGGGCAGCTTCCAACCGATGCTGATGCGGAATCGCTGTTCCTGATGTTAACCGCCGTGTTGGTATTTCCCTATCTATTACCTCAGATCACTAAACTCGTCACTGGTTCCAGCCCCCATTCTGTGAAGTTTAAACGGCGTTGGAAGAAGATGTTTCGTGTGCTTGTAAGGCAACTGGAAACGGAGTGAAATCGTATCAATGGAGAAAATGATCTCAACCATTTTTTGTCCTCCTGATATTCAGAGCTCTGAATATAAAGGTTTTAATGTCTGACGACCGCCCCATCTCACCAAGCCGAGTCATCCTTTTCAATGGCGATCCGCAGAGACCCACGCTCGTGTTTCTGCACGGCGTCTATCATGGGGCATGGGCTTTTGAGAAATTTCGACAGTCTTTCAACCAAGCCGGTTACCCTGTTGGACTAGTCGACCTGCGTGGCCATTACGGAGATAACCGTCTCACGCCACAGAGCGATGTCGGCTATGCGGATTTTTTGGAAGACGCCCATCAGGCACTGAACCAGATCGAGGGCGAGAAGGTCGTTATCGGTCATTCGTTGGGCGGCCTGCTCGCGATTTCCCTCAGTTCCCGAGCGGACATCACGAAAGCCGTACTGATTGCCGTCCCATTACCAAGAGCGGTGCGTAGCAAGCAATGGCGTTTGCTGTTTGAATTCCCACTGCGGACCACCCGTTACTTACTGACCGGGAATGCGGCGGCTCTCTACCATCTAACTCGGTTCACAGACCGCTACTTTTTTTCGAAGTATACGCCAACAGTGATCAAAGCAGAGGCCAATTGCCGAATCCAAACGCAGGACGAACCAGCTCGCCTGTTTCGAGACGTCACGACTCTGGAACTTCCCAAGCCCAGACGTATCCCCACTCTGATACTCGTCGGAGAACATGATCCCACGGTTACAGTCGAGGTCGGGCGAGAACTACAGGAGATGACGGGCGGCGAAGTCCTCGTCATCTCCAGATCCGGTCATGACATCATGCTGGATGCTGGTGCTGAGATCGCCAGCGACGCGATATTGAAGTGGTTACAGTGACCTCAAACTCTGCGTTCTCGGCAAAAAGTAAGCCACAGAAGACCTGAATGGCGTATTCTTCTACAGCCGAGTCTATGGTCTGTCATGTTTTAAAACTAGAGTTGCGTTGAATTAAGAAAGCGGCGCTAATTCAATCCAAGGAGGGTTCTGTGATGTGTGAAAAAAAGTATATCGTTCGTTTGACCGATGCCGAGCAGAAGGTCTGCGCTGAGGTGATTCGCAAACTCAGGGGAACCGGTCAGAAAGTTCGCCGTGCTTATATACTGCTCAAGGCTGATGCGGATGGGCTGGCATGGACGGATACTCAAATTGCAGTCCTCCCCGGAAGGGACTCGAATCTACGCCCTACTGGTTAACAGATCGACGATGATCGGGCCAGTTCGACAGGTTTGAGGCATTCGCTAAACAATTAATAAAAACGTTTCATCATATGGTGATGGAGGTCTATTAATCCTTAAGCCCTTTCATTTCGAGCACCGTTTTGCCCAGAACAGTCAATCGAGGAGAAGGAAGTCATTTGCTGAGAGCCATCACGCAGATTTCCAACTTGGTTCACACAACTGGGCTAGCAGGGCATTGAGCATCAACAGTATTTCACGACTCGCAGAATCAAGCAGTTCCTAAAAACGTTTCGGGGCCAGTTGCCGCAGGAGCTTTTCGGTTTGCAGAGACTCCGCTTCGGGAATCGGATTCGCAATGGTGCTTTGTATAGCCTTTGAGATCTGTTCGTTTCAGTCGATGCTTGGAGTCGCTATCTCGGTCTCCTTCGCTACTCATAAGTCGGCATTATCTGGGCCGACTCTCTTTGCGGCTTGCCACCCTTTTCAACAAACCTAAGTTCAAAGAAGAACATGTGGTTGTTGAGTACTGCCATTTTTTTTCTCCTGAAAACCTGTGGCGACTGGCATCAGCGAACACTGCAGATTCACTTTTTTGAGACGACAGGCTGCTATTGAAATCATTTCGGGAAAAGCTAAACAATCGCCAAAAACGTGTCACTATAAGGTGATGGAGATCGATTAATCTTCAGCAGGAAGCATTCTGTCTCTGCGAACAAGAATTCATGAACTGATCTTCCGGTCTCAGCATACCGATTTACAACCGCTGATTACTGAATCTGCTGTATGGCTTCTGCTTACGAACAACTCTGCAATTATTGTCTCCGATGCATTCCTTCGTCCTGAATGCATTTACCCAATCTCCCCCTCTATTGAACAGAAAGGTTTTATGATCGCGTTCAATGACTCTGCTGATTCCTCGTCTTCTGGCCATTTACGCTTCCCTTCCGGCCAGATCGTCATCACCCCCAACGCTCTCTCCCAGTTGCCTCCCTCCGAAGTTCTCGTTGCTCTCAAACGTCATCTGAATGGCGACTGGGGGGACTGCTGTCCGGAAGATCGGCATGCCAACGACCAGGCTCTGGAATCGGGTGGCCGTCTCTTCTCGGTGTATCACTCTGAAGATCAGCAAAAATTCTGGATCATCACGGAATCGGATCATTCCCTCACGACCGTGTTGATGCCAGAAGATTATTGAGGCGGCTCGCTGCCTCATCTACGTATTGCTCCTTGCACTCTGTCACCATTCAGCGATCTGCAGGAGCCCACAATCCGTCAGTCAATTTTTACCACCCTACGACTGCCCCGGTGGAGCCGTCAGCTCCATGACTCCCGTTTTGCGGGAGTTTTTTTATGCACTTTTCTAATTAAGGAACCCACATGACTTCTCACAATCACTACTGCTCAGAATTTGAATGTCCCATACGCCAACGCGATCTTGATCGGGCCGTCGCCCGGGCCACCGGCGAATCGGTCAGCACGATCCATTCACGGGGATTCGTCCCTCTCTACCCCGATGTCATCGATGACGACATTCCCATCCTCGACTGGGATGAACTCGATCGCCAGCACAGTGTCGGCGTCCATCGGTTGCGACATCCACTCCCCGAGGATTGCTGGATGTCTCCGGAATTCCTCAAGTCTCAAACTCCACAAGGAGGATCATGTCCGCTCGGCACAAACTGAATGCCGCCTATCTCCATGGTTCGCTGATCATTGCCGGCATCATTGGAGGGATTTCCGAGTCGTTTATCGCTTTCGGGATCACCTTTGCCGTGCTGTTGATCGGCAACATCCAAGGCGGAGACATTCGCCTGAATCGTCATCAAACTCGTCGAACTCGACGAAAATGACAGACCCTTTACACCTCATGACTTTCACACAAGGAGCCTATTTTGAAGATTCTCTACATCAACAACGACGGCGGCGGTTTCGCCGACTACATCACCATCGAACCCGAGACCACCATCTCCAAGTTCGTTGACCAACGCCTCAAGCACGGCCTCGCAGCCGACTATCTCATCCGCGTCAACCGCCAACCAGTCAGCTCAGACTACATCCTCCAGGAAGGCGACCGCGTCTCCCTCACTCCCACCAAAATCGAAGGGGCACGAGGTGCCTCTGGGCAGTCGCTTGGGCGTCGAGAGACTGAGAGAGATTGTTTTGCTCCTGCAGGGCGTTGATGAATTACTGGGGAGATTGAGTACTCCCTGAGGTTTTTTGGGCCGGGCGGTCAGGTTTTGAATCTGGCTGCCCGGCCCTTTTTTCTTCCACAAACACTTTTTGAAAAAGGCTCCCTATGAATGACTTTCAGCGACTTGCCCTGCGAGCCGCGATCTCCATGCGAGAGGCAATGCTGGTCGATCCGTCAAATCAGGAGATTGATCTCCCTGAGAAGGACTGGAATCGCCTCCAGCGATTACTGCGGCAGAAGCAGTTGGCTCAAGATCACGAGTGGCAAATGGCCGAATGGATGATCAACGCACGTCTGATCTTCACGATGGAACGTCTGGCTACCGATCTGCGACAACGGACGCGAGATCTCGAACAATCGTCAACACAACGAGTTGTGACTCCCGACTTGAGATTGATCTATGAAGAATTGATCGCTCTCCCCAGCGAGTTCACGGAAGTAAGCATCGATCTGCGACACGGCATCCTGCGAGTCGTGACGGACGAAATCACTCTCGAAGGAATCGCGCTTGGTCGCTTCGATATTGTTTACAACTGGACAAATGATGGACCTGGTCCCAGTTATGACATCCACGCTCTCGACCCCGCGCCCTCGAATGCCAATTCCGACTTCGTCCATCCGCACATTTCCGATGGCATCCTCTGCGAAGGGGAAGCGAAGTCGGGGATCGAAGCGGCACTCGCTCAGGGACGATTCTGCGATTTCTTTCTGATCGTCGCTAACACGCTTAATACCTACAACGACGACTCAGCCTACGTCACGCTCAAAGAGTGGTACGGCACCCCCTGTCTGGATTGCGGAACCAGTTGCAGCGATGACGACCTCACCCTCTGCAGTGGCTGTGAAGATCCCTACTGCCAGCAGTGCTGTGATTGCTGTCGGAATTGCCACGACTCACTCTGCGGTTCTTGCCTGCAATCCTGTGAGGAGTGCTCGACACCCCATTGTCGCGATTGCCTCAATACGTGCAACGAATGCAACCACGACTTCTGCAGCAACTGCCTGACCGATGGCTATTGCGAAGCCTGTTACGAAACCCTTTCTGAAACTGAACTCGAAGAAGACGAGGACAACCATTATGAAACGACGCACCCCCAACAAATCACCCCTCCCACGACGCCTGCAGAGACGGCCTCGCCGTAAACGCTTTCATCGACCGGCCTTGAAGTTCAGCCCGACCGCTTGGGCCAAGTTGATTTACCTGCGCGATGCCGGCCCGACTGAAGTGGGGGGCTTCGGAATCTCCTCTGCAGACGATCTCCTGTATGTCGAAGAGCTGGTGCTGCTGCCGCAGATCTGCACAGCGGTGACTGTCAGCTTTGCTGAAGACGCGATTGCCGATTACTTCGATCAGCAGATTGATCGCGGCCTGAAACCCGAGCAGTTTGCTCGTATCTGGATCCACACGCATCCGGGGGAGTCCCCGGAACCTAGCCCCACCGACCTGGACACGATGGAGACCAGTTTCGGGGAGTGCGACTGGGCCGTGATGTTCATCCTGGCCAGAGAAGGCAAACGCTACGCCGAGCTCCGCTGGAACCGCATGCAGGATTCCCGCCTGCGGATCAAAACCTCGATCGACTACCAGCAACCGTTTGCTGAGACCGATTATGCGGCCTGGCAGGACGAGTACGACGAGAACGTGGTCGACCAATCCCAGAACTGGACGGACCTCATGGAACCGGAAGAGCTCTGGGAATATGGCGACCTGTTTGACAATCCCCACTCATTTTTGGAGTTCAATGCATGAACAATCCCGATCGCTTTATAAGACAAGCCGACCTCGTTCCCCGAGAGCGGATCCAAGAGCTGCAGGCGACCGTGATCGGAGTCGGAGCGATTGGACGTCAGGTCGCCCTGCAACTGGCCGCTCTGGGTGTCCCGCGATTGCAACTGATCGATTTTGATCAGGTCGAGCCGACGAACATCACCACACAGGGCTACGACCATCAGGATCTGGAACAGCTTAAAGTCGAGGCCACGGCCCGACGCATTCAGCAACTCGATCCCACAATCGCAGTGATGTCGATCGCCGACCGCTTCCGCTCCCGTATGGAGATCGGAACGGTCGTCTTTTGCTGCGTCGACCGGATCAGCACCCGAGAATCCATCTGGCGATCCCTCCAGGACCGCTGCGAATTCTGGAGCGATGGCCGCATGCTGGGAGAATCGATGCGGATCCTGACCGCCACAGATCAGCAATCCCGAGAGCATTACAGCAGCACGCTCTTCAAGCAGTCAGATGCCCAGTCCGGTCAGTGCACGGCCCGCAGCACCATCTACACGGCCAACATCGCCGCCGGGCTGATGTTGCACCAGTTCACTCGCTGGTTACGTGGCATGCCAAACGATGCCGACCTCTGTCTGAGTCTTCTGGCGAATGATTTGATGATCGCCAATTCAAAGAATGGAGAAGATTGAGGTTTAGTTTTCAGACCACACCCTGACCAGTGTGGTCTGAATTTTTTATTTAGCCATCAGAACAAAACAGCTAATTTACTCGAAAGTGAATTGGCGATTGCTGGAGGATACCAGCAATCGCTTAACTGGTAACCCGTAAATTACAGTTTCGTGCTTAAAAACAGGCGTTTTCGAGTTTTTACTGATTCTCTGAGCCTCGCTGGCTCCCGACGATTCCGGTCAATTTGCAGTTTCAATGCAAAGTTTCGAAACTCCGGTACGCTTTGCTCGCAGCGCTAAATAATCGCGAAAAATGTGTCATCATTAGATGAGAGAGAAGTCTTAATTCTCAGGGACTCTTTCAGACACAGGCAATTGCTGTTTCTAATTGTCGGTAACACAACCGCTCAAAACTGCTTTCACGCCGAAGGCTTATCTGACAGTCTTCGCACGTTCGTCCATTTCCTCAAGAAAGGTACCGGATGCCCAGACCCGACAAAGGTTCTCCCAAATCGAAAACACCCCCACCAAATTCTGACGAAATCCGTCAAAACATCTCCCAGTTGATCGGTCAATTGATCGCCTGGGACTGGATTCAGCAAAATTCCACACAGAAAGGGACAAAATCGAAAAATCAGTATTGAACAGTGCAACCACAATTTTGGAAAATGACAGTAGAAATTATTAGAGACGAGATACGGAGGCTGTGAGCAGGATGCAAAACACGACCACGAACTTACATGCGAAAGCGGCAGAGGATGCCGATTGGAAAATGAGCCAGTCTGTACTTGCAGATTTCCAGCGGATTGCTGAAAAAAATCAAAACCGAGGCATTTCCAGTTTTCGAGTCGGATCCATCGTCGATGATCGACGATTCCATCAGCTAGTGGATGAAAATAAACAATGGTTTCGCGATCGACTGGCAGAAAACGAAGTGATTTTCTGCCTGGACTGGAACCTTTATCTCCTTTTGAACAAGTACTACCGTTTGAGTCCTGCAGAGCAGAGAATCGAAGCAGAGTTCAGCACTCTGTGTCAGTTTCATCGAACACTGGGGGTCAGTCAATTTAACGCCATCAAATTTGCTCCACTCTCTGATGGTTTGAACAACGAATTATTGAAATTGAGGCCCCGGGCTGAAAGCGAATGGACGGAACCGCTAGGTTCTGTTTGCTCAAGGCAAATTCGTCACGTGACGGGAAAGCATCAAGAAATTCTTGATCGCTTACTTGGTGCCGCGGGTTGGCTCATCAGTCATCCCTCTTTCTTAGCTGACAGAGATGGCATTCGTGATCAATGGAAGAAGTTACCAGAAGGGAGCGATCATGTATTCCCGCTCAAGAAAACAACAAAAATTCCTCGGCTCAACTCTGAATTCCATTATGAACGTATTGAACCATTGCAAATAGATAATTTCAGAATAGCCTTCGATCGATTCTGTGAAAAGTGGCAGTTGGAAGGCATGCTGAGCTGGGAACTTCCTGAACCTTCGGGGCCGCACTGGGACTACTTTGATTTTACGGATCCTGAAATGATGTCCAAACCAGCGGAACCGAAGACTCCGTTTCATACACCTGTTCTGGTTAAGGATAAAATGGCTTCAGCTGACTACGAATGCCATGTTCGGAATTCCGCCGAACACAGGTTTAATGATCAACATAAATGGCAAGCATACGCAAGCATGTTTAAGGTTCATCACTGGTCTGAGATTATTGCGAATCGCTATTCAGACAGAAAACGTCCTGTTGGTAAGTGTCGAATATCTCTGGAGCTGATGTCCATGATTATCGGATTGGACTCTGGCCGAATTAGCAAGTTACAGCGACAGTACAAAAGACTGGCAAATGGCGAGTCCCAAGACATGAGCAAATTTCGCTAACTCTTCTGCGAACGATCACGTGAATTCATAGAGAGCGGGTTGAATAGAAGCTCCTGATCATCGGTTGCGTCGCAGCCCTGACCACGAGAATGGCTTGGTCCCCCTGCACTTGTTGAGTGTCTGATGTTCCACGGTGCAGACTGCAATCCACATGGATTGACGGGATCAAATTGGCCCAACGAGCTACGGACGAAAAAACGAACGCAATCACTGCGATTATCGAGATTTTGCAGCTGTTCGACCTCAAGGACGCGATCGTTGCGATCGATGACATATAACCGAAGAGGAGGGGTTCGGCCGCATCGAGCGACGATAGTATGTGCAATTCCCCGTACTGGCCGAATTACCAGGGCAAGACAATTGTAGTGGAATGCAGACGATCGGCTCGCGACACTCATCTGCACCCGAAACGGCAATCGGATCACCGAAACGCGGTACTTCTTCAGCAGCTTACTAACAGTCGTCAAGCAGTTCGTTAATGCGGTGCGAAGTCATTGGAGCATCGAAATCGCCTACACTGGAGCTTGGATTTCACGTATCGCGAAGACGAATATTGCATTCGAGAGCGACGTTTGACCGAGATCTTAGCCTGGCTGCATCGGTTCACGCTATCGCTGCTGAAGCAACATTCGCGAAAACCAGCCCCGTTATGAAACGCAGCGGTTGCGGCTGGAACGAACACTTCTTGCTCAAAGTCCGCACAGGACAAACCACTTTGTCCCCCGCTGGCCCTGGGGCATGTGAAATGCGCCCCCCTTTTTTTTGGACTCTTCGAGATAGTGGGATGAGTCAGACATTCGGGTGCCGAGTGTCATCATTGCTCAACTATCGTCAGGAGGACGAAACGATGTCTCGCAACGGATCCAGGAATATTGCTTCAAAACCCGAAATCGAACGGGCGGTTCAAGCCTTTCGGAAATCTGATCCAAATGTCTCAAAGTTCGGTATGACAGTCGATCAATTTGCTCGTGAATTAAACGTTGCAAGGAAAACTCTCTACGAGTGGATTCAGAAAGGACGCTTTGATGGAACCTTCCGAAAACGCGGAAAACATATCTACTTCTGGCCTGAGAAAACCTTGGACCGATTCTACAACGGTCCTGAATGGAGATAATCATGATAAAAAATTATTTGATCGCAGATCGGGTGAAAATTATTCCCCGAGGTAAAAAGAAAATTTATACCGCTGAATTTTCCCATGAGGGAAAACATTGCCGGAAAAGTCTCAAAACAAGCAATCAGAAAGAAGCGATACGAAGAGCTACACAACTGGCTGCTAATCTTACCAGTGGTGAATTTCGAAAGGAGGTTGCACGAACCAGTCTTTGCGATGCTCAGGAACTCTACCTGAGCCAACTGGCATTTGAGGAAAGAGCAGAATCCACACAAGAGCGGTATCGTGGCGAACTCAACACCTTCATTCAGTTTTGTGCAGCCAGAGGGATTCGTAATTTAGCACAGATCAAACCGTTGCATTTTGATGAGTATCGAAAACATCGTGCTTCAACTCATGCTCCTGCTACGGTCTATCACGAATCAATGGTCATCAAGCAATTTTTGAATTGGTGCGTCAGTCGACATTTACTCAAAGAATCTCCGCTTAATCGAATTAAGATCCCGAGCGTGAAATCGAGTTGTCGGAGATTAGTCCCCACATTGGAGCAGGTCTACCAGATATTAGAAAGCTTATCTGCTTCACAAAGTATTATGCTGGCGATCCTGGCCTTCACGGGGATTCGCAGCGGAGAATTAAAACGTCTCCGCAAAGAAGACGTGGATCTGAAGAATAACTGGATTCATATCATGTCCAGAAAAGGAGCCGAGACGAAGACCAGAGATTCTCGCAAGATTCCGATTCACCCGAATTTGCGATGCATTCTGGAGCATCATCACCCCACACCTGGACCATGGTTCCTGACCGCTCAGGCGAGTCATCAGTATCCAGAGGGGGATCATCCCATTAATCCAAAAAACCTTAAGGTGCGTGTTCAGGCAACTGCACGCCAGTTTGGGATTCCAGTCGGACAAAAGTCCAACGGCCTGGTCTTGCATAGTTTTCGACACTTTTTTGAAACTCACGCTGTCAATTCCGGAATTCCTCAGAAAGCGATCGACAGCTGGATGGGGCACAAATCGGATCATTCCATGGGAGCGGTTTATTACCAGCTCTCAGATGCTCAATCACAAAAGTTCATGCAAGACATCAATTTTGATCCTCCGCAGGGGAATCAGTAATCCCATGAAAATACGGAAACAGAAATGAAAATCACATGCCTGTTGTAAGCCGGTCAACATCCACTACCACAATAAGTAATGCCCAACACTTCGATGGGGTTGGAATCCTCATGAAGAAACAGATTGCCGGCGTTTGGCCATCAGAACTTGATCTGGTGGCCCAATGCCATTTTAAATTTTCAAACTGAAACGACTCTTATGAGTCATCATTCAATAATTCGGAGATCATGAAAATGAATAGTTCTTGTGTCATACTGAGCACGTTGATGTTAGCAGGAATCCTGGGAAACCGTGTAGAATCCATTCCAGAAAAGGAAAATCACAACAGGGACAAAAACGGGACAAGTGGGGTGCAGCAATATGAACATAACGCTCATACGCTACAATATGAGGGGTGTGAGAGCGTAAATTCTAAGACCGCACTGAAAGAATCTTTCGGGGCCACCCGGTTACGACCTCAGCCACCCGTTGTTTGATTCTGAAATTCATCTACGAAAGAAACACTGCTGGGCAAGCCAGCAGTGGTACCCGGCGCTCAGCTATCTGGAGGCTTCACTGCGCTGCGACCCCAGCCACCCGCCGATTTTTTATCATCACCCGAGATTGTGAATAAGATGAGATCAGAAACTTGGGAAGCAAGGTGCGTCGGGACGCACCCTACGGAGCTTGTAGAATTTTTCCTCTTGTGGCTGCGCCACCCAGGTTATGCACAGGTCTTATTACCACGCCCATCACTTTGTTCTGGGCGTGCCACCCGGGGGGGCCACTCTGGGGATTAGTGAGAAAACTATGTCGAAGCATGCTTGCCCTGCTGCGCGATGCAAGCATGGCACCCGGCTTTTTTTTGGACATCAGGCTACGTTTTGTATCAACGACGGTACGGCTTACAGAGCCGTGGCACGATTATGCGACGTGTTTTCTCTATTTCCAACCGACATTTTTTATGTATGACCAACTCTAAAACGCGCATCTGTGGTGTGTTGTATGGAGGGGTGATTTTTCATGGTTGATGTTGCGGGGAGTCGATTGTTGGGGCGGGCGGCTGAGCATGTGGTGGTGGCTGAGTTTCAGTTGCGGGGTTATGAGGTGGTGGTGCCGGATTTGGATTGTGGGGTGGATTTGTATGTGCGGTCTGCGGAGATGGCGGGGTGTGGTCGGGAGATGAAGCCGGTGCAGGTGAAGGCGGGGCGGGGAGTGGGATTAAAACGGGTGCATGGGTTTCGGGCTCAGTTTCGATTGCCGTGGAAGCAGTTGCTGGGGTCGGAGGATGGGGGTTTGGTGTATGTGCTGATTGGGTTGTGTCCGGAAGAGGTGATTGAGCCGCGGTTTGGTGGAGGGGGTTGGGAATCGATTGTGATTTCGCGGAGTGAGTTATTGATGCTGATGGAGTTGGGTCTGGGGACGCAGGGGGAGGATCAGCTGGTGGTTTCGTTGACGTTTCGGCGGGATCGGGTGACGGATCATGGGATTGATTTGCAGTGGTATCGGAATTGGTATGAGCGGGTTTTTTGAGGGTTGAGGGTTTTTGAAGAATTGAGTTTCTGGGGGATATTGGATCGTTATTTGTTATTGCATGCTCGCAGAAGTGTGAGTATGGCACCCGGGGTTTCAGAGAAAAGTACGTCGATTCATGCTTGCCCTGCTGGGCGATGCATGCATGGCACCGGGCGTGAAAGGTGCGTCGGGACGCACCCTACGGAGCTACGCCTCTGTGCTTCGATTCCAGTCTCCTTTGGTCTCTTGCTCCTTGTTGTCTGAGTTTTAGGATCGTTTATTTAGCAGACTTCTTGCGGCTGCGCCGCCCCGAAAGAATCTTTCTGGGCTATCCGGATGCGACCTCAGCCACCCGTTGTTTGATTCTGAAATTCATCTACGAAAGAAACACTGCTGGGCAAGCCAGCAGTGGTACCCGGCGCTCAGCTATCTGGGGGCTTCGCTGCGCTGCGACCCCAGCCACCCGCCGATTTTTTATCATCACCCGAGATTGTGAATAAGATGAGATCAGAAACTTGGGAAGCAAGGTGCGTCGGGACGCACCCTACGGAGCTGGGGGTTAATGAGAAAACTATGTCGAAGCATGCTTGCCCTGCTGCGCGATGCAAGCATGGCACCCGGCTATCTGGGATTTCATCGACCCAGCCGAAGCGGCTGGGCTACCCGCTTTTTCAATCAACAAAAGCGGACCGAAAACCTACCGTCGAAACTTTTTGTTGAAGTACCGTTGATCAGAATTGTTGAGATAACTTCGGGTAAAATCGTAAACGGCCGTGTAAGTGATATCGCCATACATCTGGGTGACTGTAATCTTATAGTCCGCTTCGCCGGAGTCATCCAAAAAGACAAATCGCTCTTTATCACCGCCATCCCATTTGATGTTCCAGGTATCCCCATTGACACTGAGATCTCCCGAAAAGTAGCTTTTCTGAGCGGTGTTGTTTTTGGGATATGAGATCAAGTGAATCCTGTCCGCTCGATCTCGAGCCGTCTCCGTGACAATGAAGATCCGTTTGTAGACCGTCCCTTCATGTTTATATTCGTGAGAGAGTGATTGATTATTTTCCGCGACAGCTGTTGACGCGAAGGCCAAAGCACACAACAACGTAATAGATCGAAGCACAACAAACTCCTCAAGCATGAGACCAAAATCGAGCAAACTCAGTCTTTACCGTCTCAATAGCGATGTCAAGCAGATTCTACGAGACAGCATCAGACTTTCATGGTCGGAACTCATAGGATTCGCATAAACGATTTGATCCGACGAATTGCTCGATGAGGGTTTTTGACGAATTGAGTTTCTGGGGGATCTCAGATCGTTATTTGTTATTGTATGCTCGCAGAAGTGTGAGCATGGCGCCGGGCGCTCAGCTATCTGGGGGCTTCGCTGCGCTGCGACCCCAGCCACCCGCCCGAAGCGAGCCCTGTCCCCCGGGGCCCCTTGTAGAATGTTTCCTCTTGTGGCTGCGCCACCCAGAGAACTCTGTGAGATTCTCTGGTCTACCCTGGTTATGCACAGGTCTTATTACCACGCCCATCACTTTGTTCTGGGCGTGCCACCCGGGGGGGGCCACTCTGGGGGTTAATGAGAAAACTATGTCGAAGCATGCTTGTCCTGCTGTGCGATGCAGGCATGGCACCGGTTGTGGGCTACGGTTTGAATTAGCGGATCAATACACAAAGCGGAAGTCGATGGTTGTGAGTGTTTGATAGAGGGCTCGGTCGTTGAGAGACATGGCGGTGTTGATACCGGCTTCGAAGAGGCCGAGGTCTCCGGCGGGGCCGAGGACGAAGCGGAGGCCTGTGGAGAGGACGGCTGCGGTTTCGGAGTCGACGTCGACGACAAAGCCGCTGGGCAGTGTTTTGGCTCCATCGAGGGCACTCCAGCCGAGGAGTTCGAAGGTTGGCATGACTGCAAAGATGTCCGTCTGGTATTGGACGGTACTCATGCCCAAGCCGTACATCAATCGCTGACCGGAATGGACGGGATCGCCTCCAATGGGGAATTGATAGCGCAGGTCGCCGAAGAAATAGGTTTTATCGGTCCACTTCAGTTGAGCCAGAAAGCCAGGTTCCAATGAGGTATGTCCGGTTCCGAGTCCGCGGGCTTTGGAGCCGGTTGGCAGAATCGTGTTGAAGTATTGGGTCAATTTCCAGTGGTCGCCATCGATGATCAGTAATCTTGTTGCGATACTGAGGTCGCCCAGGCCGACGGTGCTGTCGTTGATATCGGGATTGATGAAGCGGATGGGGACTTTGGTTGTCGTCGAAAAGTATTTTCCGCCCGAGGCGAGTGCGAGCGTCATATCCTGATAGTTGACTTCGTTTTCATTGAGCGGAGGACCAATGCCCTGCTTGGCCCAGAAGAGTTCGGAGCGATCTGGGGTTTCCAGGCCAGTCGCGAAGTCGAAACGTAAGCCGGTGTAGTTTTGAGGTACTGGAGTTTCGATGAGAAACGGAGCAAACATGACTCGTTCTTCGCCGATGCCCCCTTCCGGTTGTGGTTGTGAACAGAAGGGCTGAAAAATCTTAAACCAGGGGGAGCAAGGATCGCAGCAGGGGCGGATTTTTTCGCAGGAGACCTGTTCGACACAGATTTCTTCGGGATAGGCCGATTCAGGATAGACGGGGAATCCCGAGAAATCCTCTCCGCCGATGACCGATTGAAACATCGGGACCGCCATGTTGGGATTGGCTGGGAAATTGTCTGGATAAATCAGTTCTCCCCCGGGGCCTTCCAGTAATGGTGGCGGGGCATATTCAGATTCAGGGAAGAATCCGGTCTCTGGGGGTAAAGCGCTGACTTGGAGTTCATCCGACGTTTCCTTTTGCTCAACAACCGTCCACTTCGGGGGCAGCCCTCCGACCAGCAGCGGTCCTCGCAAAGGTGTTTCCTCTGTAGAAATCTCAGCATGCCCAGCATTCTCAACACCAGCATTCTCAACAGAGGTATCCTCTGAATTTTGGTCTTCGTCCGCAGGTGCGGGCTTTTCCGTTGTCTTAGGCTGCGTATTCTCTAATTTCCTGGCAGGATCGTCTTTTTGATCGAATAGTCGGCGTGTTCCCTTCCCGTTGCCTGCTTGAACGGAGCAAATCATGACCAGGAAGCAGACGTAAATTCCCCACGAGGTCCATCTGCGCCAAATGATGGGACGTCTGCCTTGGGACATATTTCCAGTCAAAACTCATTGAGAACAATATGTGATTGCTCGAACACGATTAGGAAACCGCGCAATCGAATCGAGCGGGCAGAGAGACTGCCTTATCGATTTCATCGGCAATCAGGATCGCAGGGATCAGAGAATCTATTCCGATTGAAATCATTTTAACGAATAGTCAGACTGGGGGGTTTGGCGAGGGTCGTTGGGACTCGTTCGAATCTCTCTGAATTGCTCTAATCGTAGCACTGACAGTGAGATCAGATGTTTTACAGAAGTGACGGGAATCGCTAACATTAAACTCGGTGACATCTTGAGGATTCCCTGGAGGGAGTGATTTGCTCTCTCCATTGGTAGAGAGTTCGAGTCAAAAGTGCGGATTCCTGTTGTCGCTATCACTCGATGATGAGATTCTGTCTAAATTTCGTCGCGTCCTGAGTTTGTGCGTTGGCCCCTCGCTGACGCTTCGGGTTAAAATGGTTGCCTGATTTTCTGGTTCAATAATGTCCTGTTTTTCCATGTGCGTTTTGCCTGAGCAGATAGAGTATTTTCAGGTATAAAGCATCCATGTGAAGGCACAAAGCATTGAAAAATGCTCTAAGAGATGAAGCATGAAGTATGCGGGAGTTCATTGGCACGAGGGTCAATTCCTTCATCCCCACCATTTTCAGGCGGCTGACCGCTACTGGTCTGAACTGAATACGCTCAATCAGCAGTGGGATCATCCCTATGGCTATGGCATTCAGGACATCGAAATCAATACGGATGCCCTGGCCAACTCTCAATTTGAAGTCAATCGCATCCATGCCCGGTTGCCCGATGGTTCTGTCATCTCACTAAATGAAGGTCAGGTCCCCAATCGAATCCGGCTAACCGACTCGGCCAACTGGCAGGGAGAAAACGCATCTCGCGAATTGACTGTCTATCTCGGCATTCCGCGACTCAAACTGGGACGCCAGAACATTGCGGCCACTGAGGGCGGACTGAATCGATATCTGGAAGGCGAACTGAGCCTGCAGGACGAAACCCAGGGCGGGAATGATCAGCTTGTCAAAGTGAAATACAATAACGTGAGGCTGCTGCTCTCGAATGAAGATCTGGCAGGATTCGATCTGATTCCGATCTGCAAGCTCACCCATGCCGCGACAGAATCGGCAGCACTGCAACTCAATCGTGACTACATCCCTCCAGTGTTAAACATCGATTCCTGGCCTGAACTGGGACGGGGGCTGGTGCATTCCTGTGCCGATATGATTGGCCAGAAGAGCGAAATTCTCAGTAATCAGCTACAGGCCAGACGAGTCGGTTTTGAGAGCCGTCATCCGGGAGATCTGGATCGGATGTTTATGCTCTCGGCTTTGAACGAGTCGTACGCAGTGCTGACGTCGATTTGTGAATCCAAAGGCATCCATCCCAATGTTGCATTTCGGGAATTGTATCGTGCGATTGGAAGTCTCTCGATTTTCGGTCCCGGTCGAAGGGTTCCCGAATTACCGAAATACGATCACGATAACCTCGGGCCTATCTTCCGCACCCTCCGCGATGAGCTTCAAAAACTGCTTGATGCGGTTCAGGAATACGAATTCGAACAACGCTCATTCATCGGCATGGGGATGGGCATGCAAGCGACATTGGAAGCAAAATGGTTTCATTCGACCTGGGAATGGTTTATCGGCGTGAATAAGGGAGACCTCTCCAGTGAAGAATGTCTCGAACTGTTATCCTCGGGAAATCTTGACTGGAAATTCGGGAGTGCCCGTCAGGTCGAAGCGTTATTTCAACGTCGAGCAGAAGGTTTGACGCTGGAACCACTCGACAGAGCGGTTCGTGCGCTTCCTTCGGATGCGGGCTGGCTGTTTTACCGCGTTCCCCGCACCCGAACTCCAGCCTGGCAGGACGTGGAAGCGACGCAAACTCTGGCGATGAGGCTCCGTGATACACTGATTGTGAATCGGGAGGATCTTCAAGGAGAGCATCGCCTGATCGTTTCCTATCGTAACAAGAATGTCCCTCTGGAATTTTCCCTCTTTGCAGTACCACAACAATTATGACTCCCAAGTTTGCCAAAGCGATAGACCCGATTTTTCTCTTCGGCATCGATTTTGCCGAGCGGATCAATCGTGGTGAAGAGATCCCGGCCGAGACGGCTCATCTGAAATTCCGGTCCTTATTTGAAGAAGCCGAGGCCATTCTTGGCGGCAATAAGGACTGGACCCTTTCAAAATATGCCATCGTCTCCTGGATTGATGAACTGCTGGTCGAAGCCCCCTGGTCGGGACGGGACTGGTGGGGAAACAATGTGCTTGAAGTGCATTATTTCAACTCACGTTTGTGTAACGAACAGTTTTTTGCAAAGGCGAAAGAAGCGTCCATCCTCGATTTGAAGGATGCTCTGGAAGTCTATTTTGATTGTGTCATTCTCGGTTTTCGAGGCTTTTATGCCGATCAACAGACCGCCTCTCAAATAGCCAGTTCCCGAAACTTACCCGCTACCCTTGAAGAGTGGATGGACAAAACCTCCCGAGCGATTCGACTTGGGCAGGGGCGGCCTCCACTTTCCGAAGCCGTCCGGGAAATTCCGGGAGCTCCTCCGTTAATTTCCAAGAAGCGGGTCGTTTCCATCTGGACGATCGCGGTTCTGTTTGTCCTGGTGGATGTGATTTTTTTCATCGCGAATTTTGTAGCGTGACTCAGGGGAATTGAATGTCGAATCCATTGAGTAACGAAGTGGCAAGTAAAATTTCTGCCCCGCCTGACATAAGTCAGGGGCAGTCGTGGTACGAATACCTGAAGTCATCCATTCAGGATTTTTTTAATTGGATCCTCAACTGGTCGTTTGCGTCGAAAGTCGCCTGGGCTGTCTTTGGTGTTCTGATTCTTATCGTAGCTGTCTTCTGGACGTTGCTATGGAACCAGAACAATGTTCCCTGGATCGACAGCCTTTCTGTAGAACGATTTGAAACGGTTGCACTCGTGTTAATTATTCCTTTGATGGTTTATCGTTTAGTCGGCGCATGGACAACTGGCGTGGAGTCTCAACAGCCTGACATCCGAGCCGCCTGGGATCGAGGAATGAAAGATCTCAAAAATGCCGGGATTTCGGTGGAATCGGTTCCCATTTATTTAGTCGTTGGATCGAGCGGCCAGCGCCTCGAACGGCGGATTATGGAGGGTCTGGAAAGTAATTTTCTCGTCAGTCCGGATGGTCTCGATAACTATCCGATTCACTGGTATGCCGATCGAAATGCGATTTATCTTTACTGTACCGATTGCAGTTGGACCAATGAAATTGCCGACCGGATCGACAATTTGGGAGCATTACACCCCGGTATCGATTTGGAGAGACCAGCTGATCAGCGTGTTGGCAAAGCGTTTTCGAAGAATTCCTTAGAAATGCGGATGCGTCCAAAGTCACGGGCGCAAGCCAATGCGACAGTCGATCTGGATGATTACGATGACATGCAGAATTACGAAAGTGTTTCTGAAGAATCGTTTGAGGCCTCGATTGGCACACTCCGATCCGATTCCGTGCACATCGATCAGAGTGCGACCACAATTCTGACTGCTGAAGAATCGATGCATCAACTGCAGCGACTGAGTTATGTCTGCCGTTTGATCCAATCGGTTCGCGATCCCTTATGCCCGATCAATGGGATCCTCACACTTTCTCCATTTTTGATTCTCGAACGCAGCCGAGCCGAGGTCGAGCAGTATCATCGTGCGATGCGAGCCGACTTACTCACCATCCAGCAAACACTCATGCTGAAAGCTCCCGTCATTGCCATGTTCTTCGGGATGGAAAAACTCCGCGGCTTTCAGGAACTGACTCGACGCATCGGAAAAAAAGGTGCCGAAGCCCGACGTTTCGGAATGGGCTTCGAACTGCGAGCCGCGGCTACAGTGACCGAACTCCAGCAATACTCACTACATGTGACCGGAGTTTTTGAGGACTGGATCTACAAGCTGTTCTGTGATAAAGATGCGCTGACACATCCCGGCAATAATCTGCTTTACGAATTACTTTCGACAATTCGCACGCGACTCAAATCTCATTTGTCCAATTTTTTGAGCCTCGGTTTTGGACACGATTCCAAAGAGAAAAATCAGGATGATCTCATCCGCTTCGGAGGCTGCTATTTCGCATCCACCGGAACGAAGCCTGATGAACGGGCTTTCCTGCGTGCTGTCTTCGCCAAACTGGAATCGCTCCAGGAAGAAGTCGAATGGACTTCGGTGGCCATCAAACGTCAGTCAAAATTTTCCTTCTCAATCATCATCGCTGGCGCTTTGATTCTCGCTTCTGTGGTGGCGATGGGTGCGATGCTGTATTTCAATCGATGACATTATGAGCAAAGCGGGGTGCCATGATCACGCTTGCATGAGCATGCAATGTGCGATTGAACTCAACTGCACTGTAGGTCAGGCACTTCACTTGCTTTTTTTATTAGAATCTGCCTTAGATCTCTGAATGCAAAATTTGTCCTTACTGCGGGAAGGAGCATCAAATTGAATCAACAGGACCATACAACGCTTGGATTGATGAAAAGATTGGGTGTTCCAAATGTAGGGCCTGTGGCAAGAAAATATATTTTCGTAGGAAAATTGGATGAGTCAGAGGAGTTTTAGGTGCACCAATGCACCCACGTTGCTTCATTAATTTTGGATTCCCTAAATCTGTTTATGCAAATGACAAACTTGAAAAGGAATGTACTCATATTAATCGTGGCTGTGGCTGTTGGATATTAATATTTGTTGTGCTTTTTGGGCTCGGAGCGTTAGGTGTATTGTAGATAAAGTAAGGTGGGTAGCGATACACCATTCATTTCTCTCTCCAAGTTCGACGAGAATTATTCATAAACGTGTAATAAAATGTCATGAAAAGGTGCGTCAGGACGCACCCTACTTCTGATGTCACCCTTTCAATGTACTGTTGCCACCACCAAAGTCCGATCATCCGTAGCCGGGGCTCCGCGGGTGTGTTTGTCGACCGCTGCAAGAATCCCGAATCGCAAATCTTCTGCTCCGGTGCGGCAGGAGTGATTGAGGATGTAGTCGAGTCGCTCGGTCGTGAACTGATTTCCTTCGTCATCCATTGCTTCGGTAATCCCGTCTGTATACATGACGAGACGATCTCCGACATTGAGCTGTAATGTTGCTTCGTCGTACTCCGCGTCTTCGCTCACTCCGAGCGGAAAGCCTCCAGCCACATCAAGGGTTTCAATTCGCTGCTGACTGCACCGCCACAAACGGGGTGCGTTATGTCCGGCTGACGCGTAAATCAAGCTGTGATCTTTGGGATCGTAAATCGCGTAAAACGCAGTGACGAATGCTTCAATCTTGGAGGTGTAGCGTTTACTGAGCTGTTGATTGACGAACGTCAGCAGTTCACTTGGCGAGTAAAGTTCGCCAGGATAGAGATGAGCAATCGAGTGGGTGATCGCCATCACGACCGCAGCCGGGGTGCCGTGACCGCTGACGTCGGCGATGAGAAATCCCCAGCGACCATCGCACAGGGGAAAAAAATCGTAATAGTCTCCGCCAGCTCGTTGGGAGGTCTGATAATAAGCGGCCAGTTCGAGTCCGGGAATATCAGGCATAGATTTCGGCAATAACGATTGCTGAATCTCTGAAACGGCTTTCAGCTCCTGATCAATTGATACATAGGCATTGCGAACCTCTTCCTTGAGGACGAGATTGTGCGTTGCGCGACCAAAGAGATTGGCCATCCAGAAGGTATCGGGGAAACGTTCTTTATCGAATCCATGCGGTTCGGTTTGAGTGGTGATGACCATGTTGAGGGCTTCACCATTGTCGAGCATCGGAATCGCCATCAACGAGCGTTGACCTTCGAGATACTCCGCAGCTGGATCGTTGGGATCGACCTGCAGGTCATCAATGATGTGAGGCCGATTGGAATAGAGGAGTTCCGCCAGCAGACCTTCGCGTAGTAAAGGCAGCCGCTCTTTCTGCTTCCAGGGATCGACTTCGTCGGTCCATTCGCTGTAACGGGTGATCCGATATTGCGGGGCAGACAACTCTCGACGGCTCAGCGAAATTCGCCGTGAACTCGGAAACAGTTTTCCGATTCGCTGAGCATACGCCCGCACCATCGCCTGAGCCTCCGTCTGGCGGCTCATTTCATGCATCATCTCGTAAACAGCTTCGAGACGCTCTTCCCAACTCGGCTCAGTCATGATGAGATACGATTTCTTGATTGTTTTGATAGCAGTTTGTCTGGCAGTACATTACCTACTTTACTGCAACATCAATTAGCAATAAAGGGAAGTCAACCACAGATACACTGAGGGCACACAGAGCTGTTAATCTACTGCGTCTGAAACCTGCTCGGAGATATCAATAATGTTCAATTCAATTTGATAAATATATCTCTGTGTCCTCTGTGCCTCTGTGCCTCTGTGGTTTTAAAATAATATATTCAAAAATCACCAATTGTCTCGCCTCCACTTTTCGTCATCAGGGCCCGCAGCACATCGGGATCAGTCTCCTCGCTGAGATATCTTATCGATCCATCAACTAGTGCAGTATAGGCTCCTCCGTTATGGATATTTGAAAGGCCTGCCCCACTTTTATTCATGCGATTCGATATCGCATTGAACTGCAAATCTCGCGGTTCCATCCAGTGAATATCTGAGTTGGCCAGTTCAACAAACATGATTGTATTGCTGGTTCCGTCGGTTACATCTGTCAATTTCGTCGGCTGGCCTTCTGAGAATATCGTTTCCTCGCCGGTGATCGCCACGTAATCGGTCACGGTACGAAGATGGTTTTTCAATCTGCTGGAAGTATCCGGACAAAGAAAAACATCCAGTTGAAGGGAATGCATTGTGGAATTCGTTGGCCCATCCCAGGGTTCACTGAAATTGTAACGTTCAAAGATCTGGTCCTCTTCGATATAAGGGAGCAAGGCAATTCGCCAACTGTAAGGAGGTGAGTCGCCATCGTGATGATTGGGTGATGGAAATACTCCATGGAGGTCGTGGTAATTGTGCATTGACAGAGCCAGCCATTTCAGATTGTTTTTACATGCTGAACGAGGCCCAGACTCTCTGGACTGTTGGACGATTGGCAAAATAAAGAGAAATGCTAATCCCAGAATGACTGTAAACAAAACCAGTTTAAGGACCGCATCAAATCCTGATCCACTTTTACCTTCCGTTGACATGTGACGTCTCCTGCACTGAAATGAAATATGAATATCCCTTCAGCATACAGGGAGGGATTCCATCCGGCGAATTTATTCTGCTGGGAATCAGGCATAAGCCAGAGTCGATTCCAGCCGTGAAAATACTCTGAAAAAACATGCTATGAAATGTCTCGCAGTGTAGCGATCTCGTTATGGTTCTGGATAAGATTCCCAGCATGGAATCACCGCTCCTGCGAATGCGGTTCACGACACTTTCTTAAGAACTGCGGGCGTAACTATGACGAACGAATTTCCAGATGATGCCGACGGCGAAGCTCTTCGCGAACTGGTTGGTGCGGGGCATAATCTCTCGGAGCCGATGGAAGTTGATTTTCAGGTGGCAGCTTCCGATGAAGAATCAGCCACGAAAATTGCCGAGGCTGCCAGTAAACTGGGATATCGGACTGCCATCTACTTCGACGATGAGGAAGATTTCGATGAAGGGGATGACCTCTGGACGACTGAATGCACCAAAGAAATGGTCGTTACGCATGAGGATCTTTTGAAGACTCAAACTGAACTCGATGAACTTGCCAAACCTTTGGGCGGATACATCGACGGCTGGGGGACATTCGGCAACATGGAAATCCTGGATGAACTCGAAGAGGATGACCTTGATGATGACGAACTTGAGGATAATGAATCCGAGGAGGAATAAACTGTTCCCTACCCTTCAGGTCTGAGTTGCGTACAATTAGGAATCGATGAGGCGAGCCGTGCCAGTAATGGCAAAAACCGGGAGAGGCTGGGGTCGTAACGCAGCGAAGCCCCAGAGTTTTTATTCGCGACTGAAATTGTATCTGACTCGAATCACCTTTTCTGTATGTATTGTCCTTCAATAATAAAACTGTTTTTCCAATGTCGTTGAAGTCTCAGATTTCCCCGTTGAATCCGAAACGCCTGCCTCAGAGATTGATGCAGATGCGTCCGAAACGCTATTGCATGAAAGATCCCGCTGCGGCTGTGACCGATGAAATCATCCGACGGGAAATCATTCCCGGCAGTCGGGTCATCGATCTTGGTTGTGGAGATGGTCGACTTCTTCAATTGTTGCGTGATGAAATGAACTGCGTTGTGCAGGGCGTTGAACTGGACGAAGAGGGGTTTCTGGAGTCGATGCGACGGGAAATTCCTGTCATTAAGGGCGACCTTGATGACGGACTGCAGTATTTGCCGGACAACAGTTTCGACTTTGCCGTGCTGAGCCAAACCTTGCAACAGTTGCGGTATCCGGTGGAACTGCTCGAACAGATTCTGCGGGTTGCCAATCGCGTGTTGGTTGTAGTACCGAACTTTGCGTACTGGAAAATCCGACTGCAGGTCCTGGTGTTCGGTCGGGCTCCAGTAACTGAAGAACTCCCCTACGAATGGCATAACACTCCCAACCTGCATTTGATGTCGATGCAGGATTTCCGTGAACTGGAAAAAGAACGGGAATTCCGGATTGTGAAGGAATTGCCGATTATCGGGGAAAAGAGTGTTCCACGCGCGATGTGGGCGAATGTGCGGGCGAGAACGGTTTTATACATCCTCGAAAAGAAGGATTCTCAAAAATCGTCTTCTTAGTCGTTTGATGCTCGTTACAATGAAGTGACAGAGTTCTACATCAAGTGACTATCAGAAAATCAGGTCGATTGCTGTTCCTGCATCGGGCCTTGAGGGGATGGCGTGAATAGTATTCTTTCCGCAATCGCGGAACTTTCAACCTGGGCGATCAGCGTCGCGGCCTGTTTTCATCTGGCCGTGTTTGCTGTGCTTGTGCTGTGGTCGCGACGGGATATGAAAATTCTGACAGGAACCCTGCAGGATTACACTCGTGATCTACGTCAGCGAAGTGTGCTCGATCCAACCGCTCATCTGACCGAACAAATGGATGCCTTCATAGCCGATATCGAAGATGTGGTGAGCGATCCGAGCAGAAAGCAGGAGCAGCAGTTGCTGCGGAATCGAATGAATCTGCTCGATGAAAAGCGACGTTATTTACATGCGCTCAAGTTTGAAACGATCGCCAATACTGCACGGACGATGATTGAAGCGTATCCCCTGGCTGGCGTTCTGGGAACCATTGTTTCGATTGGAGCAGCCTTGAATGCCCCCGGCAGTGCTGATACCGAAACCGTTTCATTAATCGTCGCCCGCTTTGGGGATGCAATCTGGTCGACATTCGCGGGGTTATCAGCTGCCCTCGTGCTCCTGTTCGTGAATAGTCTACTTGAACCAGCATTTCAACGCCTCAGTGAAACCCGCAGTCATATTCGTAGTATGATTTCCACTATCAAAAGTCGATTGGGAGAAACGCCTGCAAGTGAATAGCTCTGCAGGTCAACACAGAAATAGTCCCCTCTCCCTCTGGGAGAGACGGCTTTGTTCCACTCTCACACTGTGAGAGTGTGTAGGTGAAAGAAAACGATGTTGATAACAATAAGAACGTCGAAGAAATCCCCTCATCCGGCCTTCGGCCACCTTCTCCCCAAGGAGAAGGAAAGAAAGCCGCTCCCCAAGGAGAAGGAGAGATTACATCTTTTATGGGGAGCGTCGACATCGAATTTCGCCAGGCAGTGCCTGACCTACAGATAAATGACAAATCCTTTTACATTCAAGTCTCAACTTTAAACCCTCAACCAACACTGTCCTATGAAATCCATCAAACGCCTATCACTGCAGTTGACTCCTCTGCTGGATCTGTTGCTGATTGTGATATTTGCTCAGTATCTGGAAATGGAGCAGACGACGCAGGCGGTGACGGAAAAACGTACGGATGATCTTGCGGTGCTGGAGTATCGACTCGATGAAGCTGAGCAGAATCTGGCATTCTCCAAAGAGGTGCTTGCAGAATCGCAGCGTCTGCGGTTTCAGGCAGAGGAAGAATTAAAAGCGGCTCAAAAAATGAGGGCGGCTGATCAACTCAAGGCCGCAGCTGATCAGGATGAAATGTCGGGACGACTCAAGGATGTGAGCGATCAGCGCGATAAAATTCTCTCTGCTCTGAAAACTGCTTACCAGAATTCTTCGATCGAGATCTCGAAAATCATCGAAGCTCTCTCGAGGGGGGGGACAACTCCTCAGCCGATCGCTCCGGAAAAAGTGGAAGAGCTTGCCAAAGATGTTGAGCAGTCTCAGCCACGCGATCTGGCGACTTTTCTGCTGGCCTATGAAGAAATCCGCAAGCGGTGTGATATCTGGGAGATTCATATCAATTCTCAGGAAGTGATTGATGTCCATGTTGGCGAAAAGACGTTTTCGATTCGAGCAGTTTCGGAAGATGATTTTCAGGAGAAGTTGTTCAACCTGTATAAATCATTGCCGCAAACGAAAGGATTGGTCATCATACTGGTCAGCTATGGAGAAGTTCGGGCAGCAATGCGTCAGCAGGTGCTTTCCTCGCTCCCGGCAGTAACCGATCGGATGAGATCCGATGCCGATGGACGGACACGGTTTGAATATGCCGTCGTCGGCTTTTTGCCGGAAATTGAATCTACAAACGCTGAGTAATTCATACTGATAAGGAATGGTTGGATGGGAAAAACTAGTCGAAAAATCGTAATCACCGGGGCGACGATCGCGACCGTCAGCCTGGCTTTATTATTCAGTCAACTTGGTATTCCCTTCGGTCTGGGGACCGGTACCGGAGATGGTAATGATGAATCCAGCCAGACGGATACTACTGATTTAGAAAACACAAAGGCAGTCGCCCCTTCTCCGACGGCTCCCATGTTTCCAGAGAATCAAACTAATGTGAAGCCTGAGAAACCTGATACCTCTGAATTGATTTCCGTTGTCGTCGTCGGCACGGGATATCGCTGGGCGACCAACGACCAGTCCCCGAAATCCGTCGAAGAGATCACGCTCGATCAAATCATCGAAAAAGTCAAACAGAGTCAAGGGAATGCTCAGGGAGTTAAGGCTCGTGTTTTTCATGCTGGATCTGCTCTCCCTTCGGCAGAAAATCAATTGATCGAAGCCCTCAAGCAAGCCGGTCTGAGTGACGAGGCAATTCTGTTTGACCAGCGAATTGTTGATCTCGATTCGTGAACAGCCAGCCGCATGTTGTGATCGTTGGTGGCGGACTGGCGGGTCTCTCTGCAGCTGTCGCATTAACGAAACAAAACTTCCGCATCACTCTGCTCGAATCACGACCAAGGCTTGGAGGTCGTGCGACGTCGATTATCGATCAGACAACTGGTGAACTGATTGATAATTGTCAGCACGTCAACATGGGCTGCTGCGTGAATTTTCAACACCTTTGCGAGTTGACCGGATCTCGCCAGCATCTGATCACCGAACATCAACTGCAATTCCTTGGCCGCGACGGTGTCGTCAATCGTTTGCGAAACGGATGGCTTCCCGCACCGGCTCATCTCGCTGCAGCCTTTGCTTGCTTCAGTTATTTGAGCCTGCGAGATAAAATCGATCTGGCGAGAGGGATGTGGTCATTGATGCGAAACCCGACCTGGCCGGGTGATTCTCTGATCGACTTTCTGAATCAATCGAGGCAGACAAGCCAAGCGATTAATCGTTTCTGGAATCTCGTGCTCGTTAGCGCTTTGAGTGAAGATCTCTCTCGAATTTCCTACCATTATGCACGGCAAGTGTTTGTCGATGGCTTTTTGAGTCATCGCGAAGGCTGGAAAGTACAGTTACTCAATATCCCACTCGGGCATTTTTACGATGGAGTCATTAAATCCTGGCTGGAATCGCAGGGTGTCAAACTCCGGTTGCAGGCCGGTGTGAAACAGTTGGAACTGAACGGTGAAGTCGATTCTCAGATCACAGGGGTGACTTTGACGAATGGTGAAACGGTCTCAGCGGATCATGTGATTCTTGCGGTATCTTTTGACCGCGTGATGTCTCTGTTGCCGGATCAATTGGCCAATACCGAACCGTATCAAAGCATTTCACAAATTGAATCGGCTCCCATTTCCAGTTTGCATTTCTGGTTTGATCGACCAATCACAGCGTTACGGCATGCGGTCCTGATCGACCGGACCAGTCAATGGATGTTCAATCGAACGGCAATCCTGAATTCCGAACAAAAGTATGGAAAACCAGAAAAGTACGCCTATCAGATCGTAATCAGTAATTCCCGGTCGACCCGTCAACAGTCTGGAGTCTCTCAGAGGACTCAACAGGAGTTGGTTAATGAAGTTCACCAGGAGCTCAAAGAGATTTGGCCGGAAACCAGAACGGCTCAATTACTGCATGCCCGTGCCATCACGGAACATCGGGCAGTCTTTTCTGTCTTACCGGAGATCGATAAACTTCGGCCCCTTCAGCAAACGGAAATTTCAAATCTGCAGATTGCAGGCGATTGGACGAGTACTGGCTGGCCAGCCACAATGGAAGGAGCGGTACGCAGTGGCTTTCTGGCAGCTGAAAATGTGATCCCTATTGGCGATCTACATGCAAAGTCTCATGTTGGGGCGACTGAATTGCTTCCCTCAGTTTTTGCCAGAGTCTTTATGAAAAACAGTAATCTGAAGTATTGAAAATTCCAATAAATCATAACCCGACGCGTCAGCGAGGGGCCCGTGTGGAATTGTTAATCTGCTGAATTGGGTCTTTGGCAACCCCATTAAACGAATCGATAATTAACCCGCGTTTATGCTTCACCGGTCAGTTTTTCACGTGAAATAACAGTAACCAACTGGTTTTAGAGTTTAACCGAATTATTAATCGGAAGCCGTCCCCTCGCTGACGCGTCGGGTTAAGATGCTCTCGATATTTCATACGCTGAAATCTCATTCTTTTGAATGAGAGCGTTTTGCAAAACTTCAGAGTGATCAAACTTTACGATCTTATCAGGCAAAACCCGAGTCATGACTCATTTGAATGTGAAGAATAGGTGGTGTCATAACGATTTTATCGACTTGTTTTTCAGATTTCGTCTGGCTTCAATGTCCATCTCTTTCTGAGGAGTCACCTGATCGCATTATGAACTAATGTTGCATAATTCCTACAGTAAATGCATCAGGTGGCAAAGGCGATGACAAAACTATCCCCCCGTGAACTCCTTGAAGAGCTAAAATCTCAACAGACAGATACGTCTGAAGAGACCACCTCACAAGTCCGTCCGTCCTATGATTCCGGAAATTCGGATTATGACGGGGAAGATGATACGGATGTCTCTCTCTTCGATTCCGTTTTCAATATGAATGGTTCCGGGAATCAGAGATCGCCAACAGTTTGCCCACCAGCAGGAAAAGAGAATGAGCGAATTTCCAGTCTATTCAATCGCGTCAATTCTCTGCTCAGTGAAACGGGTTCTGCGTCAACCAAGTTTATACCTCATTCTCCAGAAAGTCTGAATAAGGCCGGTTTGACTGAGGACGAAGTCGAACGACTCATTTTCCGATATCTACTCGCCAAGGGAGTCGCTTCAGGTCGTCAAATTGCCAGTCAGCATAAACTTCCTTTTGCGTTGATCGATCCCCTGTTGAAGAAATGGAAGCACGAGCAACTCGTCGATTTGCGAAACTCGGCTGAGATGGGGGATTACATTTATGCGATTACCACTCAAGGTCGTGAACGCGCCCAGCAGTATTCGGAATCGTGCAGCTATTACGGAGCCGCTCCTGTCAAACTGAAAGACTATCTGCGTGCCATGGAGCTGCAAAGCATTGCCAAGCAAAGTGTTAGTGAAGAGGATTTACGACGAGCATTTTCTGATTTATTAATCGCTCCGGAGATGCTCGATAAACTCGGACCAGCCATTAACTCCGGACGAGGGATGTTTCTGTTTGGTGAACCAGGAAATGGGAAAACCAGTATTGCAGAACGAGTCACGTCCTGTTTTGGTTCGACGATCTGGATTCCTCGTGCACTGGGAATTGACGGGGATATCATCCGACTGTTTGACCCGGGTGTGCACGAAGTGGTTGAGTTGGATGAGAACGACAGCTTACTGACTTCAAACAGTATCGATCACCGATGGGTGCAGATTGTCCGTCCAACTGTCATTGCTGGCGGTGAATTGACAATGAGCGAACTGGAAGTTGTTCAGCACGCCAAAACTGGGATTTGCGAATCTCCCCTGCAACTCAAAAGTAACTGTGGCACCCTTGTGATCGATGACTTTGGGCGACAGCGAATGCCGGTCGATGAATTGCTGAACCGCTGGATTGTTCCTCTGGAAAAACGCTACGACTTTCTGAATTTGCCGAGCGGGAAGAAAATTCAGGTCCCATTTGATCAGCTGATCATCTTCTCGACCAACCTCGAGCCAAAAGATCTGGTGGACGGAGCATTTTTGAGACGAATTCCTTACAAGATTGAAGTGGATGATCCATCTCGAGCTGACTTTATCAAGCTCTTTGAAATCATGGCTCCGAAATACGGCATGACGGTCGATCGAAGTGCCATCGAATATCTGATTGAAACTCACTACGAAAAAGTGAATCGCCCATTCCGAGCCTGCCAGCCGCGAGATTTACTTCTCCAAGTCCGAAATTTCTGCGTTTACAAAAACAAGGAAAAGAAAATGACCCCCCAATCTTTTGATTTTGCGGTCGAGAATTACTTCTCAGTCATGTAATTGATTGTTCAATTCTCATGCTTGTAATTCGTCTCAACAACGGATGCTGCCCCCAGTGCAGGAAGAGGTTCTGTTTCTGCATTCCCCTGTTCAATCTGGGTAAGATAACGCAAGATTTCCGATCTTGACGATTCCAGGGATTGCAACGACTATTCCGGTTGTAAGGCGATCGTATCTTCCTAAACGGCCAGTAGTTACGCAAAATTGATGAATTCGTTCCGGATCGAAAAGAATGCCTCATCGAAGGATTCGTTAGAAGCCGAACCTGATAGTGGATATGTGCGATGAATGCCGGTTAAGAGGGCAGACATTACACCCCTGACCAGGAGTCGCGTGAAGATTTCGTCAGGATATTCAAATTCAATTGATATCACAGCTATTGCGACTGGGAAGTTGACGATTCGCTGTGTAACTCACTGAACACTCAGTAAATAATTCGGCAGTATTCCGGCAGGGAGGTGGATTATGTCGCGACACTTACGTCTTGCGACCGTAGTAGGAACGATCGCCGTTGTGTTTTCGGCACAGCACTCGGTGTGGGCACAATCTCATCAAAGCACCGCAGGTGTCGTGAGAATCATCAGTCATGAGCAACCCTCACAAAGTGCTCCTGGACTGATTCGTAACGCCACCAGCGCAAAGCCAATCCATTCTGCGAATGTGATTCAGGCAACGCCGGTCTCCAAGCATCACAACAATCATCCGTCCCAACTGGGACCTGTCGCTCAGGCTTACCGACCGGGTTATCCTCAGCTGAATGCTCCGCTGTATCCTTCGCCACAGCCAAATACTCCGGTTTACTCGGGCGGGACGATGATTACCAATCAGGCATTTTCACCACACGAAATGCTGTACCCACACCAATACAAATCACTCTATGGTCCTTACTACTACAAAGTTAAGGGATCATGGTACCTGACTCCACTGGGTGTTCGTTCGCACGACCGCTGGGAGCTTCAGGGAACAGAAGTTTCTGTGAAGTACCGATCGCACTACAAGCCGTTCTCGTTCTTCATTCCCCCATCAACTCGATAGTTGAAACGGAATCGTCAGAAAATTTCTATTCCACATTCAGTATGATCCCGCTCATTCAGGACGAACTCATGATCTCCAAATTCAAAAGACTAACTTTGGTCATTGCGATGATCGCGATGTCCTGCAGTGTCGCTAATGCCGATGCTCCCGAAAATGTGAAACAGTCGGACTACAAAGCCGGTGCTAATGACTCCACCAACCTGGAGCAGGTCAAGCACGAATGTGCGACCGGAGACTGCACACCTAACGGTTGTGCATACGGCACTTACAAAAACGACTGCAACTGTGAATATTGCCGTGTCGGTCGTGCTCACAAGGTTCGATACGGTCACTCCGATGGCATTAGCCTGCGTGGCAGTGGCGGACATATTCATGGTGGACGTGGCGATAATTGTCGTAAGTCTATCTTCGGTCGTCTTTGTGGAATCCTCAACTACGGAATGGGCTTGAATCGTGAGCCTGGTGCCAGTGGCTGGGGACCGAATGGATGTGGCGGAAAAGGTTGCCCTCCAATTGGCGTTTATCAGATGACTTATCCGGTCAATCCCGACTACTTCGATGGTCGTGATGGCAACGTTCATGCTGCTCAAGGTTACGGCGTTCCCATCGCTGTGCCTTTGGCTCCTGTTGTACGACACCAGTACAACTACAGCTGGGGAGTGCCTGCCAGTCGTATTACACACATTTCTAACCATGCACCACAACAGATGCAGGGACCGAATGCCGTTTACGGTTTTCATGGTTCTCAATATGTTGGACCGGGAGCCTATCCTGGTCAGGGTGGAGCCGGTTACGGGCCAGGAACGGGAGCCTACTGCCCACAATGCCAGCAGCAAGCTGCTGGTCAATAAGATGAAGGGGTTGAGTGAATTCAGCCCGCAATACTCAACAATAAGTGCGACTCAGTGATTTTATCCCACTGCTGCACTCAACTCTCAATCTATGACAGATGGTATCCAGACAGGAAAGTCCTATGCGTTTCATAGCTTCACGTGCAATTCAATTATCTCTGGCGTGTGCCTGGGGCCTGGGATTGGCTGCCTGCCTGAGTCATGCTGCTGATCAACCTGCAAACTCACTCAAGCCAATTCCAGAACCAACCGCCATTCCCGAACATTCTGTTCATTCAGAAGATGGCCAGGTCAGCGAACACTGCCCCTACTGCGAACAGGGTGCCATGGGAGTTGATGGACATTGTCCGCACTGCCGTGGTGGTCGCGGTAATCGCGGAGTGCACGCAGGGCATGGCCATAATGGAGTTTACGGCGGCCGCAACGGTGTCGGTCGTCAATATCCAGGAGCCAACTGGTGTGCGCCAAGTAAAGTGACATTACAACGAGAGCGAATTCAATATCAGAAATGGTATCCGAACTACTGGTCAGGTTATGGCCCCGGCCCAGCTCCTGCACCACCCTACTACCCCATGGTTTACACCCCAACCGACACCGCTCAGATGGGTTACTACTACCAGCATGCACCATCCTGGACGGCTCAACCCTGGCGAACACCAGGCCCGGCTCATCCCGGTGTCTGGCACAACCGTTACTGCGGACGCTGCCAGGGATATGCCGGTGCTAATTACCCAACCGGTTATGTCAACGGAGCTTATGGCTACGGACAGGATCAGATTATCGAAGTCACACCTGCCGATCCCAATGGCGAGCAGGTAGAGGAAATGGAAGCACCTGTGATTGAACAGGATCCTAACGCCATGAATTTCCCAGGACCAAGCTTCACACCACGAACACCAGTAATTTCCGTTCTGCCAGATGCACCACCTGAAGTGTAACGGAAGTGATCGTGACAAATTAATAACGGACTCCGCCTTGAATTGCGGAGTCCGTTTTTTTGTTCGTAAACCTGCTTAACTACTCGCCTCTTAGCGTCGAGAGAATCGGCGTACGAATCGCTTCGACAATTGCAAACAACGCCGAAACGAGCCCTGTCACCAGCACCGCCGCGAGAAGTCCCAGTCCGCTCAGCCAGGGGACATCTGCACTTCGCGCCAGGATATTCGGCAGCATTGCCCAGAGGGCCGTCAAGGTTCCGATGAGCAATCCCGTGATTAGTAAAACGGAATTCTCTGCCAGGACCATCATGGCGACCATGGCTTTGGAAAAGCCAACGGCCCTCATTAATGCCAGTTCCGACCGACGTTCGAGTACATTTCTGAGCATAACGGTGCCGAGTCCAATCGTTCCCAGCAGCAGTCCCAGTCCGCCAAGTGCCTGGAATGTTGACAAATAGGTATTCTGCACTGCCAGGAAGTTTTCGAGCCGACGGCCGACTGGCTCAGCATCAAACCCTATCGAAACAAGTCGCGTTTCCAGAGTCTGCGTTAAATCTTCCATCTGATCCTGAGGGGCTTCCATCAGGAAATAGTTGTAGCCTTCGATATTCGGGAACAGCTTCAAAAAGTTTTCTTCTGACATCAGCAATACGCCCTGAAAGACACTCCCTCCCAAAGAGCCGACAACTTGCAGAGACTGACTGGCTTCCAGTTCCGGAGGAAGTTCAATCGTACTGCCAATTGCTTTGTGCAAACTGTATTGCAGTGTATTCATATCTCCCAGAACGGGAATGTTCCCGTCTTTGGTTGTGCCTCTTAGTAATTCCCACGGATTTTCGCCCGGAGTATCAGCAAATAGAAACCCGCCCCGTTCGATCATTTCTTCGGTCACTCCCAGAATTTTGGGGAGACGAGTCTGGTATAAATTCAGACAGCTGGCATCTTCACCCGGACGCACTCGGAACGGCATGATTTTCGATTGGTCGAGCAGCGCTCTAAGTTCAGTATCGTCAGCTTGAATTAAGCCAAGTCTTGTTTGACCTTCCTCGGTCGACAAATCGTAAAGTACGGGTCTTGCAGATTCGGCAACAATTGAAAAGCCGCCATTGCCAGAATTGTAATCCGGCTCCATCTGTGAAGGTTTTTGACGACCAGCGGCCACTGCAACCACAACAAAAGTTGCAAATGCAACCAGCACGACCGTAATGCTGGAACGCTGTCGCTGACGAGACGGGTTTCTCAACCCGAGTAGAATCGCAGAGGACACTCCTCTGCCCCGTAATGATCGTTGTGTACTGTTCCTGAGCAAAACCACATACAGCAGCAAACTTCCAATCAACGAGAGAAAACCTCCCGCGAAAAAACTGACGATATGCCAGTTAAAACCACCAAAGGCTTCTGTCTTCGGCGTCACTCCCAGCAGAATTCCCAGGACAAGCCCAATCGCAATCACCAGACAGACAATGCCACTCCAGAGTTTATAGCCTCCAGAGGACCGGTTCACCGCAGCCGAGGATTCACTGGAAAGCACACCCTGCAATCGATCTTTGGCAGATAGCTTCAACAATTGCCGCAACCCCAGCCACATCCCAGGTAATGCGACGAAGAAGGCAATCGATCCACCAATTGCAAGACTGGCCGGTTGAACATAGACCTGCAGAAAACTGGTCCCAATGGCACCTCGCCACCAGGTTGTTAAGCCGTAAATCATCAATTCCGCGTAGAGAACACCAAGCATCATTCCAATGACAATACCGACGATTGCGACCAGAACTCCTTCAGAAAGCAACAACCTGTGCACGGCTCCTTTTGACATTCCCACTGCGGAATATAACCCGGTTTGTTGAACACGGGTTTCTATGCCGAGGCGGAACAATAAGGAAATGAGTACGGCTGCTGCAGCAATGACGAAGAAGCTGAAGCCGATGAATAAACCTGTAAAGTCCTGTGTCCCCTGAGCCGCCTGCAACCCCTGCTGCTTGACGGGCAAAATTACCATCCCGAATTGCTGAGGCACCAGCGTCTGCACAAATCTTTGCCGGAATCGTGAAACCGTTTCTTCAAGCCCAAGTTCCGGTTTGCTGGCGATGCGGACGGATGTCGTATCGCCATAACGACTCTGCCATAAATCCCGAGCCGTCTTCAGCGGTAGAAAGACCTTCGGTGTCGATTTATAACCGTCCGGCTTCCCTTCACTTCCTTCCCAGTATTCATCATCCCGATCTGTAATACGATCCGTGTTCATTGGGAAGGGCTGCTCCCAGTCATTGAATGTTTTCGCATCGGTTATACCGGGAACAAAAGGAGTAAATCCACGATCATCAGCCAGCGTGTCGGGAATTGGTAAGATGGCAGCGACTTTAAATCGTTCTTCCAGTTCTGGCAATTTACCGCGAGAGCCAACCACATGATATTTCAACAGTATCTCATCACCCGCCTCGACTTGCAGGTCTTTGGCCAGCCAGCTGTTAATGGCAACGTTATTGCCAGACATCGATGTCACCGGATCTCCATTCGTATTGAGCAGTGGTCCAAATGGAGCTGACTGATCAAACGGAATTCCAGCAGCAATGGAATACATCGAAAATAAATCGGGATTGGATGCATTGGCGATTTCATTTGCCAGATAAACCAGCACAGGGGAAGAGGCCACTTCCATTCCCTGCGCCGTCTTAATCGCCTGATTTGATAACGCCTGCTCCAGAATCATTCGCTCCGATTCCAGTGCAAAATATCCCTGCTCAGGCAGAGTTCGAATCCGGGCATGAAAATCTTCCAGTTTTAGGGACTGCTTCAAAGCTCGATTGGCCAGAGTGTCCCAGTTATCTGGATTCAGAGTATTCCCCGTTTGCTTTCGCCCACTGATGAGCAGCGCATTCACACGAGCCGGCTTCGCGATCGGATTCCGGGGCGTAACGGGAGCCTCCAACAAATCGAGTTCCTGCTGGAGCCGACTCAGGTTGAGATAGGCGTTGAGCGGAAGTTGCTGATTCGGTTGCAAGGAAAAACGACCGAGCGTTGATGCGGGTTCAACAATAGTTGTCACCGTCATCGGAAAACTGATCACAATTTCATCGACATCCCGTTCCCCCAGCAACGATTCCTGAGGAATCGTCTGAGGCACATCGACATACACAAACAGTTCATCACCTTCCTGAATCTTGAGCTGATCCGCCACCCGACGATTCAGAACCAGACTGTTTTCATCGGGGAGTTTGGCGACATCTCCTTTGAGCATTTTCCACAAACGTTCATCCAGCCCCACCAGATTCACTTGACCGGCTGTCAAAATGGTCGGTTCATCATTGCGGTTCTCGTAGGATTCCTCGGCAGATTCCGAAGTTCGTTCGAACTGCAATGAAGCGGTCAGGAGAATCGCAGGAGCCACTTTTATGGCTCCCCCACCCGGTTGTTTCGACAAGTCCTCAGCAATGTCCGAGGCGATCTCTTCCCGAAAGAATCGAGACCCCGAGAGCGCATAATCAACATTGCCGAGCCGGTCGAGCGTCATCTGTTCGAGACTGAAACGGACGGAGTCACCGACGATCAGTGCACCGCAAATGACAGCCGCACCGACCGCAACACCCAGCAGAACTGCCAGGTTAGTTCGCCAGTAATACCGTAATGTTCTTAAGATCAGCTGGGTGCGATTCATGAAGATCAGTAACCGTCATTCTGGTGAATGTTAAGGATTTATGTGGTAGCAGTTTCAGCCGAACGATCGACAACAACAAGTCGACCTTCTTCCAGCTGATAGCAGACAGGGAAGCGATACGCTAATTCCAGAGAATGCGTCACACACAGGAGCATTGCCCCCTGTTCGCGGCTGATCTCCAGGAGCAAGTCGCCAATGACGGTCGCTGTCTGCGGATCGAGATTTCCCGTCGGTTCATCAGCAAGAATCAACTCGGGTTGATTAATTAACGCTCGACAAACCGCAACGCGTTGTCGTTCACCCCCTGAAAGTTGAGCTGGGCGATGTGTCACACGATCTTTCAACCCCACTCGTTTCAACAATTTGATTGCGAATTTTTCTTTTTCCGGATCGACACCATTTCCCGCCAGGCAAGGCAGCAGAACATTCTCAAGCACATTCAACTGCGGTAAGAGATTATGATCCTGAAATACGAATCCGATGTGAGCATTTCGAAATGATGTCTGGTCCTTTTCGGAAGAGGCGATCATGTCGCGGCCAAGCAATTCAATCGAACCAGCATCGGGGCGATCGAGTGCACTGATCAAATACAAAAGCGTACTCTTGCCAGAACCCGAAGGGCCAATAATACTCGCTGCCGCTCCGGTTTCGAGAGTAAAATCCAGATCCCTTAAAATCGAAACCGCTCGACCAGCCGATTCGTAACTCTTAAACAACTTCCGCACAATCAGTTTTGCGGACGGTTCATTTTTCAAACTCTCATCATTCATGGGACTTCATTCGTTAAAAAGTAGGATAGGTTTCAAGCCTGTCCTGTCGAAGTTCATCGCAAAATCACGTCTGTAAATACGGGGATTCTTCCAGCTTCTCTGCAAAAGGGGAAGCAATTGGAATTGATTCGAGGGTATGATCGGCTCGACACAAACAGCAGGCCGTCTTCATTCGTCCCTGAGCCAGTTTCTTGTCGCCGCAATAAATGCCCATCGACCACGAAACCGATTTTACGCCCAAACGCTCGATATCGACAGTAATCTGCAGAATATCTTCATAGCGAGCCGGGCCAAGATATTGACAATGCGAATTGACTCGCGGCCAGCCAACAATGATGCCATCTTCACGCCGATGCATGATCTTCAAATCGAGCGAACGAAAATACGCATGCTCGGCTTCTTCCATATAACGATAGTAATTCGAAAAGTGCACGATGCCCGCCATATCGGTTTCAGAAAATGAAACACGACGCTCATGCACAAACTGCGATTGATGCTCGATCACGGAAACTCTCAGACATTTCAATAAACAAACAGAGAATAAATGTATTCACCAATTGTAGTCTGAACTCAGGCAGGTCAACAGGGAAGAAGAGTGAGAGAAGCAAGTATCCTCGGGGCAATTAATTCGATTTCTCAAAAGCGGACTGGATTACACCCCAGACTGTCTCAGCCATCCGCTTTTGTCCCGCTTGAGAAAGATGGATACTGTCCAGCGTGGACTCTTCCGGAAGTAGGATCGAGAGGAATTTGCGTTTCGGAATCAACTGCACACGAAATTTGTTGGCCAGTCTGCGTTGTATGGCTCCATAAGCATTACGAAACGGTGGCAAAGGCAACTCGAACATCACGACTTGTCGATCAGAATCACAGGCTCGTTCTAATAGTTTCCTTAAGTCATTCTCAAATTTTTCTGCAGATGTCGAACCGAGTAAGTCATTTCCTCCAATTTCAATAATCAAAACGAGAGAATCAATTCTTTGGTTTTCGATCCTCTTGTAAGCAGAAGAAGCTGTTTCACCAACATGCGAAACATCTTCGATTTCCAGTTGATGCTCTTTTAATAGCAAAGTCGGCCAGGCAATCGTGCCATCATCCAACCCTGCAGTGACAGAGTCTCCAATAATCGCGATGGAGCGTTTGGAAACCGGCTGTAACTTCGGCGAAAACTGATAAGTCAATTCATAGATCGCCATCCCTAATAACAGAGATATCAATCCAATTGCAAAATACCGATTCCATTTTTTTGAACGCATACCTCCCAGCCAGGCAGTAATGGTAATTGCTGCAATCAGATACATGGGCAGAGAGAAGGGCGTTCCGGATATTGCAATCAGGATAATGCCAATCAGACAGAAGGTGATCGCCAGACTTTTTCTTTTGGGGAACAGAGAGAACCCCGCTGCGATCACGATTAACAGGGCACCAGAAAAGAATGCCTGACCGCTGAGCAGATGGTACAGAATCAGAGAGTTCATTGAGCACTGGTCATATCGGGCCGTAAGCGAGCTGCTTCGCCCAGATAGATATGACGGATTTCTTTTTGCGATTTCGTCGTATTGACATGAAACAGCACACGAATACAACTCGGCAGCGAATTCGGGACTGCGATTTCCGAAGCACATAACAGAGGGACTTCGTTCATTCCCAAACCCCGGGCGGCTTCAGCCGGGAAGCAGGCCGTTAAATCCGGGGAGGTGGTGAACACCGCGGAAACGATATCATCGAATTCGGTAATCTGATTCGCGTCCAGAATCGCCTGTAGCAACTCGCGAGTTGCTTCCAGAATCGATTCTCGTGTATTTTCAGCCGCAGAAATCGCTCCGCGAATCCCTCTCACCCGCATATCAACCTCGATCAGAGATGCCATTGGACTTATCCGTAGAATGGCTACAGCATAATGAACGGAGAATCGATCATAAAGCAGAGAAACCCTTTTTTCTCAAAAGCCAGTCAGGTCCAACATTTCTGACGAATGAAAACTTCGTTGCATGCCACTGGATTTGCCAGTGCCATCCCGAATAGAGACACTCTTTAAAACTCAATTTCAAGTTTCTGCTCTTCTTTCAGCGTGGTCGAGCGAATTAGAATGGTGTCCTGTACACGGGCTGCTCCTCCGGGTACTTCAACGATCAGCTGGGCATGGCGATTAATCACTGGCAGATAAACAGTTCCGCGTCGATATTCGGGACCGGGAACATTCTGCTTATAGCCATCTGTTCCGACAACCTGGCCAGAAAGATCGGTTGCACGATAGCGTTTGACTCGATCGGGAAGGCGAACAGTAATCACAATTTGATAATCTTCCCCAGGTTTCGGATCATTCGGCTCCGTCCAGGCAGTGAAGCTCCCCTTGGTGAAGATTTTGGCATTCTTCGGCACCAGAAAACTGGCTCCCCCGTTTCCCCCTTTACCACCATCATTGAACAGAGAGTCGACCGAATCCTCAACGCCCGTCACCACCTGATTGGCGGCATTGGGAGACAGTTCCATGTTCATCGCGGTTTCGAGAGATTCAGAGGTCGCGAGATCTCCCGTCGGCATATCGATACGAACATCCAGCACTTCATCGAAGACCAATGCTTCATCGTTGGTGGCAATCGAGGATTCGATGTAATTTTCCTGCACGTAATCGGAGAAAAAATACAGCGACATCGCGATCAGTAATAGACCATGAAACAGCAAAGAAATCCCATATCCAGCAGCGACCGCGGAGAGAAACCAGCGTTTGACAGCTTTAGAAATCCCTTTCAGGGAAAATTCGAACGGTTCGACGGCGTGGGGCGGTGGCTCGTGAGCGATAATCACCTGCACAGGAGCCTCCGGTTGCATTTTCTGCCGACGTTGTCGACGGATTTTCTGCGAAGCGACGTCAGGCGTCTGCAGATTCGGCAAGGTTGTCGAATCAGAATTCGACATGAATGCTCCGAAGCAGTGAAATAAAGAAAAGAATCGTCGAACTCTGTAACGCAGAATCAGCCAAAGTTCTACGGGCCTCCTCTGTATGATCGACCGATTGGCCCGAGAAGTCAAATCCCAGAGATCTCAAATCGATGCCCGCTGATTGATTATATCACTCTATCAGGTTTTGGTAAGGAGAAAACCGGATTGGGGTAATAACTGCTCGATTACACTTACATTTATGAAAAATCAATATAATAATCCATAGATCAAGAATCACAGATTTTACCTTGGACGTAACTTTACTTTCGAAAATGCTCCTTCCAACTTGCAAAAAAATCTCCCACTGCGTATCTTTTTGTGTACATTTGTGTAATTGGCCGCATTTTCATTTTTTAAAAGTAGAGTATCGATTATGGATGAATCTCTTGCAAAAATTAGTACATCAATCGGAATTGGTGCCTTTTTTCTGTTAGGCTTGTGCCTAATTATTGAGTTAATTCGCCCTTCATTTATTCTTCGTTACCTCAAATCTGATCATATTCCAAAAGGTATTTCTACGTCATTTGTATTAGCTATTGCATTTGTGTTTGGATTGCTAATTGAAAATCTATCATCATACGTTGCTGATCGTATTGATTATTTAACACCGTTACCGAATGAGAAAAGTTTGCGCGCACAAGTGCTTTTGCGGGAAGGTCTGAAAGATCGTTACACGAACTCAGATTATATGATGGATTTTTTGTTTAAAACCAATGTCCCGCAAGAACAGATTGATATTTTAAAGAATGGTGCAGGCGACACACCATTAAAAGATTTATCAGTTAACGATATATATTACACCGCTAAGAATATTGTTTACAGAGAAGACAACTACTTTATAGAATTGACTTATTTTCAGTCACGGGTCAATTTCGCTAGGTCATTCACTTTGGCATGTGTATTGCTTACTACTTTTTCTTTATTCGCGATACTCTTCTGCTTTAATTCACCTAATAAAATACCTGCTAAAATTCTTGTAAAACGTATTTTATTTTGCGTATTACTATTTTTTTGTCTTTATGTAATAGGCCGGTATGCATATACATCTGAGGAGATTGAATTTAATCAAAGAGTATTTGGATACTTCCTTTCATTAATCCATAGTGCCAACTCTTAATTTTTACTTAAACATGGTGTTTAAATATTATTTTCACTTTTACCTTCTACTGAATCACCTCCAACCCGCCCACCGCTTCCTCCTGATCCTGAATATACTCCCGATACTGACGATCAAGCGTCGGAAACGGAACGCCGGTCAGTTCGTCGAGGCCCTGGACGTTGCCTTGGATGGTGGGGTTGGAGTGATAAATCTGGGCGAGGTAGTGCATCAGGGGGATGCGGTATTTGCCTTTTTGGTAGTGCATGAAGAAATGAGCGAGGCCGGAGGCCTGGCTGTAGCGTTTTTGGAGTTCGGGGGTGGAGCCGGTTTGATAGGGGATCATGCCGAGCCTGGAGAAGATTTGCAGCGGGACGTAATACTCTTCCTGCAAGACTCGATGCCGGGCCCAGTAAAAGCGGATGAAGCGGGGATCGCCGACGTCGTATTCGAAGCCATCGGGTGTTTCGGTGACGGTGAATGATTCCATATAACAGGCGATGCCTTCGACAATCCAGAAGTTGGCATCGCGGCCGACATCCCGTTTCTGCAAATGGCTCTCGTACATCAACTGATGCGTCACTTCATGAAAGATGGTGGCATCGTTATTGGCTTCGGCATCGAAATAGAAGTAGGAGGTGCGGTCTTCGAGTTGATAGAGTCCGTTGGTCATCGCAATTTGCGGAATTCGGCTGATGAGCCGTTCGACATATTCTTCTTTCTTACGAAAGAAATGCACTTCATACCGCTGGCTGCGGGTTTTCGCGCGGCCGTTGGTGGAGTCGAATAACTGACGGATTTGAGCGGGGGAATTGTAAAAGGGGGCAAATGTGGAGATGAAGTAGTCGTAAAATGTTTCCAGTTTGCGCCCGAGTTCGACACCTTCTTCGAGTCCGACGTTGGTTTTGATCTGAAAATGTTCGGTTTCGATATCCCAGCCTCGATTGAAATCCTGCCGCAATAACGCCTCTTTCTCAGCCGAGAGCCAGGCATTGCCGAGATTTCGCTCGCCGGCTTCGTAGCGGGCGACGTCGTCCTGCTTAATCCAGCCAAACCGGGGATGATCGACTTCCTTATTACGCAGCTTATCCCGCTCGAAGGTCGTCATCCATTCCTCACCCTGCCGAACATATCCCCGCATGAGCCGGGCGGAGGTGTGATCGGAATCGAACTGCAGCAACAGATTGATGAGCTCAAAGGCAAATGTAGGTGAAGTCGTTTGCGAGCGCCTGGCCAGTAGATAAAGTTTCTGGGCATATTTTTCACAATTCTGACGAAATTCGACATGCAAATCTCGCTCGTCTGGTGGGAGATCGAACCGGATTTCCGGCTTGATTTTCCGGGGCAGGGTGCTGAGTTGCTCTTTTTCTCCGGAGAGAAGAGCCAGTTTGAGATCGATTTCCGTGACCAGGTCACGATTTGTCAACTGAGCCGCCTGGACTCGGAGTTCGGTCAAATCGTCAATCAGTTGCTCAGTTTCGGTCTGATAATCCTCATAAGCTCGTTCCAGTCGGCTATCGGCCTGAACAGATGAAGTGGTCAGGATGAGGGGGAGAATTAGAAAACAGAATTTATTAAGGTGGGAGTGTCTATTCACTGGGCTGCTCTTTATGGACAAATTCGTGAGACTGGACAGGAATTTATAAACTGGAAATGCCGTAATGTACTTCAGTGTAAGGTGATACGTAAATTCTTCGCTCCCCCCTCGCTGACACTTTGGGTTTGGATGGTCACTTGGGTGGCGGGGGCGCTCCGCTTTAGCGGAAGCCCCCGGAAGTTGTGAGTTCGGGGGCTTCTCTTCGAGAGCGCCCCCGCCACCCACGTCAAATTTATATCAATGATGGTTGATTGCTGGTTAATGTCTCCGCCTGCCAAAAGTCGCCGTGAATTCCGTGCAACCCGCCATTGACCCCATTTTACAATCGCAATAACATTTTACATTGTTATTACTTACGGCATCCGTACAGACAAACCGCAAATTCAGTGCCAGTCTGGCGCGACGTTTGCCAGATGGATTGTTATGATGCTGAGTGATCGACAATGCTGTCATTATGGCAATTCGGATACATTGTGCCTGAATTTGCCAAATGAGCCAAGGGCATTGTTCACTCAAACAAACAGCTCCATCAGTCCTGTGCGGATCTCGTTCAGGATGGATCGATATGAAATCGACGCGCAAGGTGCGTACAGGAAAATCGTTTACTTATAGAACAGACAGACGAACTGGATTTGAGCGTTGAAGATTGAGAGTTGCAGGAATCGAACTATTAAACCCTCAACACTCAACCATTAACCCTCAACCCACTTAGTCAGGAACTTTGGCGGCGGATCGTTGAATTCGTCATTTGCGAAGTGTCTGAGGATAGAAGAGTCATGGAATTTCTGGAAAAGCTTGGCGACTGGTTTACAGGCCTGACGTCATTGATCGATTCGTTTATCAAGCGGTTTTTCGGCTCCGATAACGACCGACTGATTCGCAAAATTGGTTTCGTTCGCGATAAGGACGGCAACGACACGATCACGCCGGGCAGTGCCCTCGACCGTATCGATCAGCTCGAACCCGAATACGAGAAACTTTCCGAAGGGGAGCTGAAAGGTCTCACGGAGAAATTCCGCGCCCGCCTGAACGACGGCGAAACGATGGACGACATTCTGCCGGAAGCCTTTGCTGCGGTTCGCGAAGGCGGTAAGCGATATCTCAAAATGCGTCACTATCCCGTGCAGATGGTCGGGGGTTATGTGCTGCATAAGGGCAATATTGCCGAAATGGTGACTGGGGAAGGTAAGACGCTCGTCTCGACATTGCCCGCTTATCTGAACGCCCTGGCTGGCAAAGTGCATGTCGTAACGGTCAACGATTACCTGGCCAAACGCGATATGGAATGGATGGGAGCCCTGCATATTGGACTCGGCCTGAACGTCGGCGCGATTCAATCGCAGATGTCGTATCTCGAACGACAGGCCGCTTATGCCTGCGATATCACATACGGCACAAACAACGAACTCGGCTTCGATTACCTCCGCGACAATATGAAACCCCGAGCCGACATGCAGGTGCAAGGCCCGCTCGATTTCGCCATCGTCGATGAAATCGACAACATTCTGATCGACGAAGCCCGAACTCCGCTCATCATTTCCGGACCTGCTCACGACAATCTGGAAAAATATCCCCTGGCTCACAAAATTGCCAAGCAACTCCAGCGGGATGAGCATTTCGAAGTCAAAGAAAAAGAACATACCTGCCATCTGACTGACGAGGGAATTCGTCGCGCAGAAGAACTGGCAGGCGTCGATAGTTTCTACACAGCCGGCAACATGGAATGGCCGCATTTAATTGATAACTCACTGCGAGCCATCCACCTGTTCAAGAAGGATGTGACTTACGTTGTCGAAAACGGCGAAGTCGTTATTGTCGATGAACATACAGGCCGCAAAATGTATGGACGGCAGTGGAGCGATGGTTTGCATCAGGCTGTCGAAGCCAAAGAAGGGGTCAAAATCAAAGAGACGACCCAGACACTCGCCACGATTACCCTGCAGAACTTCTTCAAACTTTATGGCAAACTTGGCGGCATGACCGGAACCGCCATGACCGAAGCGAACGAGTTCTACAAGATTTATAAACTCGATGTCATCGCCATCCCGACCAACCGACCAACCCAACGAAAGAACTTCCCGGATGTCATTTTCCAGTCGTCCGAAGAAAAATGGAAAGCGGTTTGCGAAGAAATTCGGGATGTCGGTAAAACGGGACGTCCGATTCTTGTCGGTACCGCTTCTATCGAGAACTCTGAACTGATCAGTAAAAAGCTTAAAAAGTACGGTATTGAACACGGCGTGTTGAACGCGAAGTATCATGAAAAAGAAGCCGAGATTGTTTCACAGGCGGGCCGACTGAACGCGGTCACCATCTCGACCAACATGGCTGGTCGTGGTACCGATATCATCCTCGGCGGTAACCCGGAGCATCTCGCCTGGGAAGAACTCAAAGAGCGATACGGCTCCCGACTCGATGTCCCCAAATCGGAATGGGATGACACCTCCCGTAAAATCGCCGATCGCGAAGGCATGAAAGAGGAAGCAAAAGTCGTCCGCGACAAAGGCGGCCTGTATGTGATCGGTACTGAACGTCACGAAGCTCGCCGTATCGACCTGCAGTTGCGTGGTCGTTCCGGACGCCAGGGCGATCCCGGTTCGAGCCGCTTCTTCATCTCTCTCGAAGATGACCTGATGCGAATTTTCGCGGGCGATTTCGTTCGCAGCCTCCTCGGCTCGCTCGGGATGAAAGATGGCGAAGCGATCGAAAGTCCGATGGTCACCCGTCAAATCGAAAAGGCTCAGAAGAAACGCGAAGAGACGCACTTCGAACAGCGTAAGAATCTGCTCGAATATGACGAAGTGATGGACGAACAACGCAAGCGAGTTTACACCTACCGTCAGCAGATTCTCGATGGGGCGAACTGCCGTCAGTTGATTCTCGATATGATCGAACGTCAGGTTGGACGAGCGGTCGATCACTTCCTCGATAAGGATTACCGCTGGGAAACCATTGCCGCCTGGACGCATCAAAACTTCCTCGTTGAAGTCGAGCCGAGCGAAATTCGCGGGATGGAAGCCGATCAACTCAAGCAGTACCTCAAAGAACAGGCGATGCGGCAGGCAGAGGATGAGATCGTCGAACAAATCGAAGAATTCCTGCCCGCAGATGCGGAAAATCAACGCGACTGGAACTGGCTCGGCCTGGCTCGCTGGGCCAACAACCGATTCAGCATCAATCTCAACGATAAAGAACTCAAGGAAGCCGGTCGCGATAACCTCACCGTGCTCATTTACGATCGTGCTCAAAAGTCTCTCGAAAAACTCGACTTCTCGAATGTCGATCACATGCTCGATGACCAACTCGGCGCGAAGACCGTCAGTGGCTGGTTGAGCCAGCAGTATGGAATTCATATTCCTGCAGAAGAGTTCAAGGAACTCGAGCAACATCAGGTCGAAGAACTTGTGCTTGATCGGATTATCAAAGACTACCGCAACCGCGAAATCAGCTTCCCGGTTTCCGTCGGCATGTCCCGCTTCATGAGTCGTTCCCGCAACAGCGATCAGTTCGATCGTCAGGGCCTGGCTCGCTGGGCCGAGTCGCGATTCCGCACGCATTTCGAAATGGAATCGATCGACAACAAATCCCGCAACGATCTCGAAGAACTGCTCATCCAACGCAGCCGGGATTTTTATCCGGGCGAGAAGTTAACTGAAGAAGTCGAAGAAAAAATCGGGGCCACTTACAAGTCCACTGGAGAGGAATCAGCCGAACCAAACACCCCGGCTCTGCAGGGGATGATTGACTGGGCCAATCAGCAGTTTGAAGCGAGCCTGAATGTCGACGAGTTCACCGGCGTGACAGCCGTCGAAGCGCAGAATCGACTGCTGCGGGAATTCGACTCGCATTACCGCCCCGAGTTTTCTCAGGCCGAGCGATCAATTCTGCTCGAAGTGCTCGACCATGCCTGGAAAGAGCATCTGTACTTCATGGACCATCTCCGCTCGGGAATTGGTCTGGTCAGTTATGCCCAGAAGGATCCGAAGGTTGAGTACAAACGCGAAGGGATGAAAGCGTTCGAGCAGATGTGGATGCGTGTCGGCGAGCAGGTCACCTCGGCCATCTTCCGCGTCGAAAACGAAAGCCCGGACTTCGTCGGCTCCCTCTGGAACATCTCCTCAGCGACCCACGCGGTTCCCGATGCCTCGATCCCCGAAACCAACGGCACCCACGAATCGAGTAGCCAATCCCAACCCGGCCCCGAACCAGGAGCCCCGGAACAACCAATCGACCCGATCCGCAACACCGGAGACAAAGTCGGCCGCAACGACCCCTGCCCCTGCGGCAGCGGCAAAAAATACAAAAAATGCTGCGGAGCAAACGACTGAGTAAAAACCAAAGTTATGTAGGGCAGGCTCCTGCCTGCCTTCCTTTTGTGGAAGGTCGATTGAATGCCGAATTATCGACGTGCCTCTATCCCTGGCGGGACATATTTCTTTACAGTTGTCACTCATCGCCGACGTCGATTATTTCACCTCGCAGAAAATCGAATGATTCTCGGTGATGCAATCCGCGAATGTCAGCGAGATTGGCCTTTCCTACTCAACGCCGTCGTTCTCTTGCCAGATCACTGGCACGCGATTTGGACCTCACTTCGATTACATCCACTACAATCCCGTCAAACACCAACTCGTCGAGTGTCCGAAAGATTGGGAAGCGACAAGCTTCCATCGTTGGGTGAAGCAAGGAGTCTACCCTGATGACTGGGGCTGCAAAAATTATCCGCCAATCAAAATTTCTGAAACGAAGAATGATTATGGAGAACCACTGTAAGCACAATCCAGGGAAGGCAGGCAGGAGCCTGCCCTACTGGGCTATGCATTTAGCACGATACGAAAATCCACCATGCAAATTACAATAACTCTATCAGATGCAGAAGCCTCTCAACTCCAATCGATGGCTAATGCAATGAAACTCGATCTCGAAGAGACTCTTCGCGTCTATCTTCGATCATTATACAGTGCCTCGCATGACTTACCATTCAAACCAGCTTCGGAGATGAGTTACGAAGAGGCTCTTGCGATTGTTCGTCACGCTGAATCCGGAATAGATGGTACATTTTTTCGTTTAAGAATGGGGAATGATCCAGGGTTAGCAGAAACATTACGACTGCGGATGGCATTGCGAGTTCTCTTTCACCATTTACGCGAGAAAGATTCCATTCCACTTCCAGTATGCGAAGCCGCCGCCTCTATTCTCTTTCATGAACGCGAAGCACGCATAAATCTTCAATCGAATAGCTCAAATATCCGTCCAGAATTACTCAGTTCTGAACTCTTCGATATCCAACTTCACGCGTTTCAACTTCTCAGTGGGGCGAGTTATGATGCTGATCGCGTCCGTCCCGATCTCGGGGATCATATGGATAATTCAGCTTGAGTATGCTGTGCTTTCGCAGGGTGGCCAAACCGATTTTGTCGGTTGGGTGCTGAAAGCACAAGATGCTTTACCGTTCGCGCTCCATGTCTATCTAAACTGCGAATTCATCATCCACGGGATGGCCCAGACGCATTCGTCTGGCCCTTACTGGTTTTTGAGTCGTTGGATGTTTTCAAAGTCGGAATCCGTATGTTGGTTTCCTCTTGTCGCTCCGCGACCCAACTGACAAAATCGGTCGTGCGATCCGCGTTTAAACGCACCTTTCTCTGGGTGTTATTGCACGAGCATTTATAATTCACGTCAAATTCAAATTGAAAGAAAGGTGCGTCTCGACGCACCCTACTTCACTCACGGATTCAAGTCACGCCTGCATATTGAACACTATCGCGACACACGAGATACCGATATCGCGGCGTTGGTCAGGATTGGGCAAAGCGCCGGATTTGATATTGTCGACACAGAAGCACACAATTGGGCATCACCTGCACCTGCGGGAAGCGATGACTAGTAATCGTAAGAGTGGGATTAAACGCACCTTTCCTCACTTCGTCCACCCAAATAGCGGGTTGAAGTCTTCATTCGAATGGGATTTCAAATCGTAAGCCGCTACATGAAACTATAAACATCGACAGAATACTACTTCACTCCATTGAGGGCGGTCATGCATTTAATCTTCACCACACTCATCATAACTCTTGTCCTCACAACAACCGCGAAAGGTCAGGAAGGTGATGTTTCGCCAAAGCTGGTGATTTGTGGCGGGGGATCGATGCCCGATAGTGTATTCCAACGTTTTCTCAAAATGGCAGGCCCCAAACCAAATCTGGTCGTCATTCCAACTGCGTCCAGTCGCGACTTAGACCCCGAAAAGGTTCAAAAACTCTGGCGATCTCGCGGATTCCAGGATGTTTTTGTGCTGCACACAAACAATCGTAACGTCGCCTCAACCAGCGAATTCATCGAGCCGCTGAAAACGGCAACAGCGATCTGGTTCTGTGGAGGTTCACAGCAGCGAATTGCCGACGCCTATCTCAACACACTCCTGGAAAAAGAAGTGTACGAACTGATTCAGCGCGGCGGAGTCGTTGGAGGAACATCCGCAGGGGCCGCGATCCAGTCCCGTGTCATGATCGCCAGTGGAAGCCGTGAGCCAAAAATCTCAACCGGTTTGGACTTGTTGCCAGGCTCGATCATCGATCAACATTTTTTGAAGAGAAACCGGATTCCCCGACTGCTCGTCGCCATACGCGCTCATCCCCACCTCATCGGATTCGGCATTGATGAGGGAACTGCCCTGATAACCCAAGAGGGCAATGCCCAGGTTATTGGGAAATCGTTTGTGCTTCGAATGGAATCCGTCGAAGGAATGATTCAGCTAGACGCGTACAACAATGGTGAAGAGGTGCCGCTGGCGAACCGCTAATTGGTGGGTGGCGCCGGTTGTGCGAAGCAGCTACGGTGTGACGTAATCACAAGTGGTGACATGCCTCCACGCAGGGTGGCCAAACCGACTTGGTCGGTTGGCTGCTGAAAGTATAAGATGCTTTACCGTTGGCGATCCATGTCTATGGAAGTATTGCAGGGTACGTCTTGACGCACCCTACTATTCTGGTTGACTAAGGGCATAAAAAAAGAGCCGCACTTGAGGAGTGCGGCTCTCTAAGGAGACGAGAGAGACATCGTAGGAGCTGTCAATCAGGTGCGAGATTCACGCTCGCTCTTGATTGCGACTTTTGGATTCAAGGTTGACTTGAAGGTCCAGGAGTCAGTTGGTTCGTCCTTTCGTCTGGGGAGGAACAGTGTGTCCTCCCCGGAGCGAGGTAATCGTTTGAGCCTTTACAGGCACTCTTTGCAGTTTTCGGTGCAGTTCTCAGTTCCGCAGCCGCATTCGTCCTGGCAGCAACCGTTGTCGCAGCAGATGGGAACGCGGACACAGATTTCCCGAGGCACGCAGCGAGTTTTCTTCACCATGATGGTCCGTGGCACGCACTTCGTTTTCGTCACATACTTGACGTCGCGAACTTTGTGGCAGGTGGTGTAAGGGACGCAGCGAGTGCGGCATTCCTTGACCATTTTACAGGTTGTGTAAGGAACTCGTCGTTTGACAGTTTCACATTTCCAGGTGCAGGTGGTGTACGGCACTCGTTTGGTGATACAGCGTTCGACAAAGTGACATGTCGTGTAAGGAACACGGCAGTGCTTGGTTTCTTTAATCATTTTGCAGGTCGTGTAAGGCACACGTCGAGTGTGACATTCTTTGACCATTTTGCAGGTTGTGTAAGGAACGCGTTTCTTAACTGTGCAAGGAATTCGCTCGCAGACAGTGTAAGGAACTCGTCGTGTTTTGACGCAGGTTTCGTAACGAACGCTGCAGACTTTTTTCTTCACAGTTTTCGGGCACCAGACCTGGCGACAGACAGTGTATCCACCGCTGCATTTTGTCATGCTGGTGCAGTCCGGGCAGTTGTTGCAATCGCTGCAGCCTTCTGCACATTCGTCGCCGCAACCTTCATTACAGCCATCCACACAACCTTCTGTGCAGCCGTTGAATCCACCGAAGTGGTTCATGTGACAACGTGAACGTCGACCACGAGGCATATCGCAGCAGGAAGATTCACAGCAGGGAACGCGTTCCCGAACGGTTTTCCATTCGCCGCAGCAAACATCAACCCAGTGTGTTTCGCGAACAGGCTTGCAGACGGTGTAACATACGTCGCGGTAGCAGGTTCGTGTTTTGGTTTTGTACTGAGTACAGCACACAGTTTTGTAACATGTCTTGTAAACCGGACGGCATGTCGTGTAACAGACGTTGCGATAGCAGGTCCGTGTGACAGGTCGGCTCACAGTATAGCAATGATCGCGATAGCAAGTTTTGTAGACTGGCTTACGAACCTTAGTTGTCACCTTGCGATAACAGGTTTTGTAAACTGGTTTACGGACTTTTTCACAGACAGTGCGGTAGCAGGTTTTGTACACAGGCTTGCAGACTGTGTATTTTTCCTGACGGTAGCAGGTCTTGAAGACGGTTTTGGTGCAGCGAACCGGTACGGTTTCGCAGCAGGTGTCGTAAACAGTGACCGGGCAGCAATACTCTTGATTTTCCCAGATCGTCTTTTTGACGGTCTGATATTGGGGGCAGCAACGCTTTTTGGCGTAGCCGAAATGTCCCCAGGCTCCACAGGTTTCGACAGGGCAGCATTCGTAGCTGTCTGCACCGCAATACGCGGCTTGTGACGTGCCGCTCATTGCGCACATGACCAGTGCGAATGCAGCGACTGATATCCAGGCTGCTGACTTCATAGCTAGTGTCCCTCTTTCCTCGGCTTCATTGGTGAATTCAATGAAGCAATTCCAAATTGAAACCAGAGACCACACGCTGACATTGGTGCAATCTCAACTGACTCATAGCGCGGTAATCAAATTGCGCCATTCTTGTTATCGTCGCTCATTCTTCGCAAACTTCTCATTTTGTGCATCTATTTCATAATTCGCAGTCGCTCTGTGCTTTGTTGATTGTGCAATTCTTGTAACCGGAATATCCGACACGGACTCGTCAGTTGATGAGAATCTATGGGTCCTTTAATTTGACAGCTCCCTGAGATAAGGTATGAGGAGGAGCGAAGGGAAATGGTGAAACGGGAAGAACGTATCTTCTACGCGGGAAACCATTTGCGATAATCACAACTTAAGGTGCGATTGCGATGCGATTTGGAATATGTCAGGAACTGTTTGAGGGTTGGTCCTGGGAGCGGCAGTGTGAATTCATAGCCAATACAGGTTATACGGGCGTCGAAGTTGCCCCGTTCACTTTGGCTTCACGAGCTAATGAAGTGACCGATCAGGAACGTGTCCGGTTGGTGAAAGTCGCCCAGGAAGCCGGGCTGGAAATTATTGGACTGCATTGGCTGCTCGCTAAGACGGAAGGTTTTTACCTCACAACCAGCGATGCTGATGTGCAAAAACAAACGGCCGACTATTTCGTGGAACTGACACGATTGTGTGCAGACTTAAATGGCAAAGTGATGGTGCTCGGCTCTCCTCAGCAGCGCAGCTTGCTTCCAGGGATGAGTCAGAAAGAAGCCGACGAAAATGCGATTCGAGTGCTCAGTCAGGTTCTGCCTGTCTTAGAGGAGAATAAAATTGTGCTCTGTCTGGAGCCATTGTCCCGACAGGAAACCGATTACATGATTACCTGCGCTCAGGCCAAAGTGATCATCGATCACTTCCAGAGCCCTTCGATTCAACTGCATCAGGATGTGAAAGCGATGTCGGATGAGTCGACGTCCATTCCCGAACTGATTCATCAGTTCAAGGATGTGACTGGCCACTTTCATGCTAACGATGTCAACCTGCGTGGGCCGGGGATGGGCGAGGTCGACTTCCAGCCGATCTTCAAAGCCCTGAAAGAAACCAACTACGACGGCTGGGTTTCTGTGGAAGTTTTCGACTATTCCCCAGGTGCAGAGAAGATTGCGATCGATTCTCTGGAGTATATGAAGCGTGTGTGGGAGAGTTGTTAATCGGGAACCGCAGATGAATGCGGATTGACGCAGATGTTGGTTAAATAAGTCGACTTATTACCTGAAGCGTCAGGGCATTTTTGCACGAAACACCTTACCCCCAAGCGTCAGCTAGGGGACGGCGTTTATACAACATTCGGGTTAAACTTATTCAGTGATTTACTTAATGCCTTCTCGTGAAAAAAACTGAGCGATAAGGGAACGAATCGTCTGTCACTGGACAAAACATGCCGTCCCCTCGCTAACGCGTCGGGTTAAGATCATTCGATCAGCGCAAACAAAAACAGGCGGATGTCTTGATGACATTCGCCTGTTTTTTGAGATGCGATTGTGTTCTTAATCGATTATTCCGAGGCTGGTCCGGCACAGCGGATGAGGTGATCGTGGTCGATGTAAACCACTTCTTCAGTCGCATCAGTGTGAGTGAACGGAATAGGCCAGGTGCTGCGGATGGTTTCGTCGTAGTACACGGTGCACTTGTAGTGACAGTGGTGGAGTCGAGCCGGTCCGACCATCGGGTAGAAACGGCAGTCGTCCAGTCGGTCGACAATCGGTTCGACTGTCATGCGGACGTTGTTCCGACAGGTTTCTGAAAGGAACCAGACTCCGCCAGCTGTGTTGTCGGGAAGAGCCCGCATCACTTCATCGGGAGAAGGAGGATCCAGACAGAAGATCGGAGCGTTCTCGCCCTCGACAGGATCGAGAACCGGAACTTTGTCGTACCGTTCCTCATCCCAATATTTGTCTTCGATTTTTTGACTCCAGTAAGGATTCACTGGAATGATTGGAGTCGTTTCCCAGAATCGTGCCAGTACGAAGGCTGTGTTAATAAAGCCTCCATATAGGGTACAGCCACTGTTCGAGACCGCCAAACCGGCCAACAGAACACACATGGCCGATCGCCTTAGGATGTTTCGCCAGTTGATCATATTCGCATCTCCGAATCCCTGGGGCGACCGTGTCTCTGAAGGAGAGAACGACCGACGCTTGTTTGGGCGACCAGTCCCTGGTCTGCAGAATTGTGTGTGAGGTAAACTTCGCTTGATTCCTATTGCGAACGCAACAGGCTTCTGTATTAGGTATCGATCTTTACAGCCGCTCATCTTGTGAAAATATTCCGATTTTGCGGCTGATATCGAAAATTCCTGTTTATCGGGCTTTGACAGAAGTGCATAGCGTGCCTGCCATTACTGAAATTGAACATGAGAGAGGTGAAATCAGGTGAAGGCGAGCTGTGGCAGTTATGCCACGGGTGTTGTCACGATCATTGTGCGTCTGGTTGGAAAAGAAAATTCAAAAATTTGTGATTACTCGATTCTGGGGGCTTCGCTGCGCTTCGACCCCAGCTACCCGACTACACTCATTTGCTGCGCAAGATAAATAAGCCGGGGTGGCGGGGCGCTCTCGAAGAGAAGCCCCCGAATTGTTGATCTTTCGGGGGCTTCCGCTGAAGCGGAGCGCCCCCGCCACCCCAGAAATTCTTTTGAATCATGAGAAAACCCGAGTCATGACTGACTCGGCTCGCCTGATTATTGATTTTCTCAACCCTCAACAAAAAAACACTTCCGACCCAAGGATCGGAAGTGTCGCATCATTCATTCCCGGCTGATGTTCAGCCTACCTGCCTGAGAATTCAGTGTTTTTTCAACGGGATCAGTCCCAGTTTTTCGGATTCATGAACCACCACCAGCGTTCGGTTTGTGGGCTGAACTTCAACTGCCATTGGCCATCATCCCATTCGAGGGTCGAGCTACGCCATCCCAGGGGAACCTGTGGATAAGGGTAGAACGGTCCGACATAAGGGAAGGCTGAGGCTGAGTACTGAGTTGGATAACTGATCGCTGCAGAGTTTGGATAGGCTGCAGTCGTTGGCCAGGCATGCTTTGGCAGATAAGGTTGGTTGTAAACCGGATTGACAGGTCCTGGTCCGGCATGACCGTAAGCTGGCCCTGGTCCGACTGGTGCAGGAGATGGCGGTGCCATTCCTGGTGCTCTACCAGGAGCCATTGCTGGTGGCATTGGAGCCTGGTTTGGTGCAGCTTCGCCTGGAACCAGTGTTGGCTGGTACGCAGTCTGCATGACGGGTGGAGCCGCCTGAGTAACCTGCAACTGATTGTTCACGCTGGCAACATCAGGAACCTGTGAAACCACAGAGTAAATGTATTGCCGTTGCTGATCATTTCCGACTTCACCGCTCAAATTGGCGATGCCACTTTTGTAACTGATTTCGATATCGTAACCAGTAACTCCGCTATCTCGTAACGCATAGGCGATGCGATTGGCGACTTCCTGATTACGAGCCTTGTCATCAGCTGGCTGCGATGCTGCAACCTGCTGAATCGGCGAGACAAAAGGTGCTTGTGTAGGTGCCTGGAATCCAGCCTGCTCAATACCAGCTGCCTCACGAGCAGGTGCAGCCTGCTGGGTTGGAGCCTGGAAAGCAGTTTGCTGAATCGCTTTGTTTGAAGTGGGGTTAATCAAGCCGAGCTTGTTATCCACACTTTGAACAGCTGGCAGAGCCTGCACAACTTCTCGTGCTCTCAGCTTTTGCTGTTCGTCCTGGATCATACCGGAAAGAGTGGCAACGCCATTCTCGTATTCGATGTTGATGTCGTATCCGGTCAATTTTGCTTGCGTCAAAGCAGCAGCAATCTGTTCGGCAACCTGTTGGTTGTTATTTTCCGAAGTTTCTGCTTCTGCTTGTGATGGACGCGAGGACGAAAACGGGTTGGAAAGCCCGAACGGTCCTTTCGCCATTACCAAATTGGGAGACATGGCGAGGATCCCGAATGTCAGAATCCATTTGCTTTTGATAGGCATTGGGATAGTACCTCCGTGTGCTCATGCTGTTCTCCCAACCGGGGAGAGGACAGGTCCCACATCACTGTGGAGACGAATTGAATGATGCTTAAGGGTCTCGGCAGGTTGTCGAGAACAAAGAACCGCCGTTAAGGAATTCATCCTGAACCCCGACGGCGAGTCGACCAGACATCCTGCCTGGTTGAACACATTTGCCCTGTTTGACATTCTGTGAATGCTTCACATTGAGTAAAGACTTCACGCAGGTCAAAACGCACAATTGTTCTGTCTCTATTGATCGGACGTTTTGTATCGTTTAGACAGATTATTCTGATTATTTCGGCAGAAAAATGGAGAACAGACCAAATTTCGGCTTCAGAGACTGTTCCAAATGTAAACCGGTGAAATTCAACGATTAGTAAAAACACTGATTCGCGCCTGATAAATTACAGAAAGCAATCAACCCGGGTGGCGGGGGCGCTCTCGAAGAGTAGCCCCCGAATCGTTGATCTTTCGGGGGCTTCCGCTTACGCGGAGCGCCCCCGCCACCCCGGAGATCCTTCTCAAGGTATTGCTGAAAATCCGGTTTCCAATTGGAACAGGCTTCACAGCCGCTCTGAAATCGGCTCCAGATTAGGATTCTGGGGGATGGACTGAGGAAAACTTCGCCTCGATTCCCCCAATTGCTTCATCAAACCGGGGTCCATCGGTGGAATATCAACCGCGAAATGACTATTCTTCTCAACTTATATCTCCCGAGATGGCTCCGCCCCCATTGCGGCAGGAACTCTCTGGCAGATAAACATACAATCACCGGATCTTGACTTCATTGCCTGTCATTTGGACTGAAGTTCATCTTCAGGGCTGCTTTGACAGCGGTTGCTCCCGAACAATAGAGTTGTCGTGAATTGCCGTAACTTGTTGCGGTATCGAAAGAAAGCTAAACAATGCCTCGAAAAATCCCGAGCCGTCTGGAGCTGAGAAAGCAGGCGGAAGCAGCAGAAAAGAATCCTGCTCCAAAGAAGGCCAAAAAGAAGAAAGCGGCGAAAAAACGTACTACGCGCCGTACCAAAGATGCTGTCCCGGAACGAAAAAGACTCGTCTGGGTCATTTATACAGCAACATTGCGTGAAGAAGCCCGCTTCCCTTACGATCAACGCGCAGAAGCTGAAGAGAAGCTCGAAACGTTGCTGGCCAAGGGAAAACGGACCTATTTCATGCAACCGGTCAAAGAACTCGTTTCCGGCGGGCCGGCTCCCTCGGCTGAAGTTGCCGATGAGGAGGACGATAACGATGTCATCGAGGACGTCGAAAACAATGAATCCGATGACGACGATGTCGACACTGACGGAGACGATGAAGACGACGACGTCGGCGGAGATGACGAAGACGATGCTTCAGATGAAGATGATTAATCTTGTCTGGAGCCTGGAGCCATTCCGCCCTCGGATACACTCATTGCTGATAGAGACCAATTGAGAAATGAACAGGTCAGGTCATTCCTGACAAAATATTAAGGGACGATCGACGATTTTACCAAACATCTCCTCACTGCAACCCGACAGTTATCTTGTTCGAAGTTCGTGAGCGTCCTCATTCAATACTAAACACCATCAGGGAGTTCTTCTTGTGCTACACCGCGTTCTGGTGACTGACAACTTATCTGCTGCTGGACTGAAAGTTCTGGAAGAGAATCCGGAAATCGAACTTGTCATTAAAACCGACCCCAAATTGTCGGTCGAGCAGCTCCGTGAAGAATTGCAGGATGCCGATGGGATCGTTATCCGCAGCGGCACGACGCTGACTGAAGAAGTCCTAGAAGGGCAATCTCGCCTCAAAGCGATTGTCCGAGCTGGTGTGGGAGTCGACAACATCGATATTCCAGCCGCAACCCGACAGGGGATTGTGGTCATGAACACCCCGGCTGGGAATACGATCAGCACAGCAGAGCACACCATTGCCATGATGATGGCCATGGCTCGTAATATTGGGCCAGCTAGTGCAAGCATGCGTGAAGGCAAATGGGAAAAGAAGATTTTCACCGGAACTCAATTAGCCGGTAAAACCATTGGTGTCATCGGTTTAGGACGAGTCGGCCTGGCAGTTGCACAGCGATGCCTGGGCCTGGAAATGCGAATTGTTGGATATGATCCGTTTATCTCCAGTGAGCGCGCCAATGAGTTCGGAATTGAACTCTACCGAGATCTCGATGAAATGCTGCCAAAGTGTGAATTGCTTACCGTTCACACAACAATGACCCCAGAAACCAAAAATTTGATTAATGCGGAACGCATGGCAAAAATGCCCAAAGGTGCACGTATAATCAACTGTGCCCGCGGTGGCATTATTGATGAAGATGCCTTGGCAGATGCTGTTGAATCCGGGCACATCGCAGGAGCCGCTTTGGACGTTTTCCTGCAAGAACCACCTAAAGAGACTCGACTGGTTAAACTGCCTTCTGTTTTGACGACACCGCATCTGGGTGCATCAACTGACGAAGCTCAGGAACTGGTTGCCGTGGAAGCCAGCGAAATTATTTCCGGATTCCTCACTCGCAACGAAGTTCGTCATGCAGTCAACATGGCTCCGGTTTCGGCTTCCGAAATGGGTGGCATGAAGAAGTATATCGATCTGGCTTATCGCCTAGGCATACTTCTGGCTCAGCAGACTCACGGCGAAGGGATCCGCAGTGCCGAGATTCATTATCGAGGTGAAGCGGCCAGCAAGCATACTCGTCTGCTGACCTCTTCGTTCTCTTCTGGATTGCTGTCGATTGCGTTAGGTGATCGGATTAATATCGTCAATGCGAGCATGTTAGCCGAAGAGCGTGGAATTCCAATCAGTGAAGAAACCTCCAAAAAGGCTGGTGACTTCTCGACGATGATCGTCGCTGAAGTGACCACCGATCAGGGAACCCTGCGAGCCGGTGGCACGATGTTCGGTCACGAATACCTGCGACTGGTGTTGATGGACGACTATCAACTCGATGCCTACCTCGATGGTACGATGTTGATTTATCGTCATCGCGACGTTCCGGGCCTGATTGGTCTGGTCGGGACCGTTCTGGGCAAGAATAACATCAACATCGCTCACATGGCTTTGGGACGTGAAACGAACCAGCCTGGTGGCGATTCCGTCGCGGTCATTAATCTCGACTCGAAACCGGGACAGGATGTGATTGACGAAATCCTTTCCAATAAAGATGTCACAGCTGTGGAAATCGTCCAGTTACCAGTCGCTGGAGCTCCATTGCCCTGGTTAGGCTTGTAATCTAAAGAGATTTCGCACCGATCATTGAATTGAACGCAAACCGCTGTCATTATTATTAGTGACAGCGGTTTTTTGCGATTCCTGCGATCGAATATCGTCACCAATTGAATGACTCCGGGATTCAACCTGAACTGAAACAGATCCAAATAATGAACGATATCTCAGCCTCTCCACTCGTCGGAATTATCATGGGCAGCCAGTCCGACTGGCCAACGATGGAGCATGCGTCTCGGTTTCTCAGTCAGTTCGAAGTCCCTCATGAATGTCGTGTCGTCTCTGCTCACCGTACGCCTGATGCGATGTTCGAGTATGCCAAGTCAGCAGCTTCGCGGGGAATCCAGGTGATTATCGCCGGTGCAGGGGGAGCAGCTCACCTGCCGGGGATGGTTGCCTCTCAAACGACATTGCCCGTACTGGGAGTGCCGGTGAAGAGTCGAGCTTTATCGGGTTTGGATTCCCTGCTTTCGATCGTGCAGATGCCCGGAGGAATTCCTGTCGGCACATTGGCGATTGGAGAGGCCGGGGCGAAGAATGCAGGACTGCTTGCTTGTCGAATCCTGGCATTAAGCGATGCGGACCTGAAAGAAAAACTGGAAGCCTTCCAAAAGAAACAAACCGAGACAATCGCTGCCGATTCGCACATTGAAAACGCCTCATGGGAAGAGGCTTAATTTGGCGTTTGATCTGGGGACTTCGCTTCGCTACGACCCCAGCCACCCTGGACAAATAGCAGTAGGGTCTGCTGTTCGGACCAGATAGTAACGAAGTATTCAGTAAGTAACTATTAGTCACCACAGAACGGTCCGCACTGCGGACCCTACAAAAACAGAGACAGAACGAGATCGATGAAACGGGATCAGCAAGTGATTAATCCGGGTGCGACGCTTGGCGTTTTGGGGGGTGGTCAATTAGGTCGCATGTTCGCCGAGGCCGCCCATCGGCTCGGGTATCATGTCCACACCTATTCCGATGAAGCCAATTCTCCGTGTGGTCAAGTCGCAGAGCGGGAGTTTGTTGGGGCTTATGACGATATTGAAGCCATCCGTGAATTTGCACGTACAGTCGATGTCGTGACATTTGAATTTGAAAACATCTGCTCCGCTGCCGCTCAGGCGATTGAAGAAATTGTCCAGGTCCACCCCAGTGGACAGGTTCTGCATATCTCACAGCATCGCCTCCGAGAGAAATCGACATTGGCCGAGGCCGGATTGCCCGTCACACCATTCCGGCCTGTACGCACTTCCGGAGAACTACAAAAAGCGATTCAGGAACTCGGGACACCCTCGATCTTGAAAACCGCCAGCGGTGGTTATGACGGAAAAGGACAAGTCACGGTTCCTAATGCAGACGCAGCTGAATCTGCCTGGAAAGAGTTGGGGGAAGTCGAAGCGATTCTGGAACAGCGAATTGATTTCAAATGTGAAGTCTCCTACATCGGAGTGCGGGATTCTTCAGGAAACTTCACTGGCTGCGGTCCAATTCGTAACGAACATGTCAATCACATTTTGGATTTGTCAGTCTTTCCCGATCCCGAGATGGCTTCTGTTGCTGAAGAGGCCCGTGCAATTGCTCAAGGGGTTCTCGAAAAGCTCGATGTGGTCGGCGTGATGTGTGTCGAACTTTTTGTGACCAACGATGATCGTCTACTGATCAACGAAGTTGCTCCCCGTCCACACAATTCCGGGCATCTCACCATCAATGCCTGTGCCAGCAGTCAGTTCGATCAACAGGTCCGAGCCATCTGTGGTTTACCGCTCGGTGAGATGACTCCCTTAAAACCAGCAGCCATGGTTAACCTGCTGGGCGATGTATGGGAACAGGGAGCCCCGAACTGGTCCGCTGCTCTGGAGCGGCCCAGCGTTTCGCTCCATCTGTATGGAAAAAAGGAACCAAGAGCAGGGCGAAAAATGGGACACCTCACCGCTATTGGTGAGACTTCGAAATCCGTTGTGGATACGGTCATCCAAGCAAGACTATCTTTGCAATCGAAATAAATGGTTGGGTTATACTTCGCCACCCCAGCCATCCGTGCCCATCTGCGATTCAAACATTTCTCATGCATTAATCTTATTTCTACGACCAACTTCCTGAAAAGTTAACATGACCCAAATCAAAGCCTGCCTGTTTGACATGGGAAAAGTTCTCGTACACTTTTCTCACGATGTGATGCTCGATCAGATGGCTGCTGTTTGTGGATGCGAAGCGGCCGAATTAAAAATGTTGCTATTCGATTCCGGCTTGCTGCTCGAATATGAACGGGGGCTGCACGACGAACCGCAGATGCATAGCAATCTTGAAACCGCTTTGAAACGTCAGCTCGATCGAATTCAACTCGAAGATGCGGCTGCTCGGATTTTTGAACCGAATGAAGAGATGATTCCCCTCTTGCAGGAATTACGAGCAGCAGGAATTCCATTGGTTCTTCTTTCGAATACGAGTCGCATTCATTTCGAATATATCCGGAACAACTTCTCGCTTCTCGAACACTTCGATCATTTCATTCTCTCTTATGAAGTGCAGACATTGAAGCCTGACCCGGAAATTTATGCTCATGCGGTTCAAGCAGCTGGCGTCTCGGCTGAGGAATGTTTTTTCACGGATGACATCATGGAAAACATCGTTGCTGCTCGCGAATGCGGCATCCAGGCACATCTGTTTGAAGATGCTGAGCAAATTCGAAAAGTTCTGCACGGTCTGGGACTTCCGATTTCGGAGTGAATCTGACATGATCGAATAGCCGGGTCAATCGGTCAGGGATGTTGTGAGAACATTCCGTTTCAGACAAAGGTGTTCGAAGATGATTATTGGTGTCCCCAAAGAAGTGAAGTCCGATGAGTATCGTGTGGCGATGCTGCCGGTTGGTGTGCAGGAGTTAACGCGGCGTGGTCATCAGGTTCTCATCCAGAGTGGAGCCGGTGTCGGCAGTGGATTGCCCGATGATGAGTATGCCACTAACGGAGCGGAGATCGTTCCCTCAGCCGATGAAGTGTTCGCTAATGCCGATTTGATTGTCAAAGTCAAAGAGCCGATGGCGGAAGAATGGCCGATGCTGCGCAGTGGTCAAATCGTCTTTACTTATTTTCATCTGGCTGCCAGCAGAGAACTCACACAGGCATTAGTCGAAACGGGGATTATTGCCGTCGCTTATGAAACTCTCGAAGGCTCCAAAGGTGACTTGCCGCTACTTACTCCGATGAGTGAAGTCGCAGGTCGGATGAGTGTTCAGGAAGGTGCCAAATATCTCGAACGGCCTCAGGAAGGTCGCGGAATTTTGCTCGGCGGAGTTCCCGGCGTGGCTCCTGCTCATATAGTCATTCTCGGCGGAGGCATTGTCGGCAAGAATGCCGCCCAGATCGCTGCTGGTTTTCAGGCCGATGTCGTGATTCTCGATATCAATGTCGACCGCCTGCGGTATCTCGAAGATATCATGCCTCCGAATGTCAATACACTCTTTAGTGATCGTCATAATCTGGAAGAGCAGTTGGAACGGGCCGACCTGGTCATTGGCAGTGTGCTTGTTCCGGGAGGCCGAACTCCGCAGCTTGTCACCGCTGAGGATTTGAAACGAATGAAACCAGGCTCAGTGATTATCGATGTCGCGGTCGACCAGGGAGGGTGTGTTGAAACATCACGACCGACCACACATTCCAATCCGACTTATATTATTGATGATGTTGTGCACTACTGTGTCGCCAACATGCCCGGTGCAGTCGGGAGAACGAGCACGTACGCCCTGTGTAATGTAACTTTTCCCTATGTCGCGATGATTGCCGACGGAGCGTTACAAAAGAAAGCCGGGCTGAGTCGGGCGATGAAAACAGCGATCAATATCTGGGAAGGTAAGTTGACGAATAAAACGGTAGCCGAAGAATTCGATATTCACCATGTCGATTTGTCGGATGTTTAAACGAGAATAAACTTATTTAAGGATCAAAAATGACCAAGACGCTCCTCTGTATGCTCACCTGTCTATTTTCAATGACACTGCCGGTCTCTGCGGAAGATCTGGTGGTCCCTACGGTTGTAGAGTTATGGCCGGACGGCGCTCCCGATGCGAAGGGGACCGAAGCGGTCGATATACCGACTCTTGCGGTCTATCAACCTTCCGTCAGATATGACCAGAAAACTGCTGTCGTTATTTGCCCGGGTGGTGGATATGGCGGGCATGCGATGGGGCATGAAGGTCAGGAAATCGCAGGCTGGTTGAACTCATCCCGTGTCACGGCTTTCGTCTTGAAGTATCGCCTGGCTCCACACTATCAGCACCCGACTCCCATGCACGATGTCCAGCGGGCGATCCGCCATGTGCGGGCTCATGCGAAAGAATACGGGATCAATCCCGAACATGTCGGAGTGCTCGGCTTCTCAGCAGGCGGACATCTGGCCTCAACAGCTGCGACTCATTTTGATGATGGTAATGCAGAAGCCGATGATGAAGTCGATCGTCAAAGTTGCCGTCCTGATTTCGCAGTCCTCTGTTACGGCGTCATTTCAATGAAGCCAGAATACACTCACGGAGGCTCTCGTAAGAACCTGCTGGGAACGGATCCCTCTGAAGAACTCGAAACCTTAATGTCCAACGATTTGCAGGTGACCTCCGAAACTCCGCCAACTTTTCTGTTCCACACTTACGAAGACACAGCCGTCAAGCCAATTAACAGTGTGTTGTTCTACCAAGCGATGCTCGAACACAAAGTTCCCGGCGAACTGCATATCTTTCAATCCGGTCGCCACGGCGTCGGCCTCGGAAAATCAATCCCCGGAACACGGGAGTGGTCTACTCTAGTTGACAATTGGATGCGAGTGAACGGTTGGATTGAGTAGGAAAGTTTTGGTCAGTAACCAATCTTAACCCGACTCGTCAGCGAGGGGACGGCGTTCTATGATTTTCGGTTCTCATGGTTAAATCACGCCTTCAATTGCAATTCAATCAGCAAATTGTAGGGTGCGTCCTGACGCACCATGCTGCCGAGATGACTTCGCTATTGACTCTCAAATCCAAAATGAAACCTCCGCGATTCGCTTATCGCTTTCAAATTGAATTCTACCCTGATTCCGGTGCGTCAGGACGCACCCTACTATTCCAACTACCGCTAAATGTCTTGTAAGTTCAATATCGGGGAGCAGTCAAACTGACTGCGGAATAGCGATTTGAGGGCGACATTTAAAGCTCAAAAGAGCACTACTATTCTGATGCGTCGGCTTACGAGGATAAAAAAACGGGCAAGTCTTTTTCAGACTCGCCCGTTTTTGTTTTCGTTTGACGCTCTGCAGGAGCAACTTCAATCGTTTTTTTACCCAAATCGTTCAATCGACTGCCCCCGGTGGAGCAGTTGTAGGGTGCGTCCTGACGCACCATGCTGCCGAGATGACTTCGCTATTGACTCTCAAATCCAAAATGAAACCTCCGCGATTCACTTATCGCTTTCGAATTGAATTCTACCCTGATTCCGGTGCGTCAGGACACACCCTACTATTACGCCCCCGGTGGAGCAGAATGTTCCTAGTAAGCCAGGCCAGGTGCCAACTGTGCGTGGAACTCAAGGATCGTGTGTTGTCCGCAGGGAATCACTTTGAGGCAGGCGACTTTGCCTGAGCACTTGAGTGCGTGAGTCCAGTCGTCTTCGCAGATGATGCGGATATCGTCGAACATTTTGATGACATCGCCAGGAGCAAGGCCAAGTCGGCACGCTTCGCTGTTCGGCTGGATTTCTTTGATCAGCATCCCTTCAGGACACATCACACCGAAGAAGCCGAGGGAAGGGAGTGGAGCCGGGCAGACAGGTTTTTCAATGATGACTGGCTTTTCGACAATCACTTCGCGGTAAACCGGTTTTTCAATCACAACTTCGTGAACGATTGGCTTGGCGTATACAGGTTTCACATAGTGATCGTTGTGGTAAGTCTTTTTATAGCCGTAATTTCCGCCGCCGTAGTGACCACCATAATTTCCACCGTAACCTTTTTTATAGCCCCCCTTTGAGCATCCACCCGCTTGAGCAGCAGTGGTGAAGGTTGTCAGAGCAGCCAGAGCGATCAGTGTGAGTGTGAAGCGTGCCATGGTTTTGTTCCTTGGAGTGATGTTGTTTTTGTTTTGTTGAGGCCGCGTTGTGCTGCCTCTCACTCTTTAAAACGGAAAGTCGGCTCTGGAGGGGACAGGGGGATGGAAAGCCGAGGGAGGAAAGCCGCAGGTCAGGCTGTGTCTGACGACAATTGAGGTGGATCGCAAAATTCGTCAGGCACTGCCTGACCTACAGTTTCGAAGTGGGTGGAACGGACTATAACTTCGCATCAGAGGCAGTGCATTTGATCTTCTCCCCCTGTTCTTGGTATGAATGTGTTTTGATTTTCTGTTTTCCGAATCACCAATTACTCTGAAACCTGACTGATATGTCTTCTCTACCTGCAGATTGCCTGAAAAGTGTTACGTTCCCTGAATTGAATCGCACACTTGGCAGCTTGAGTGCTGTCAAAAAGTGCGAGATTCAGGATGGAACTGCCCAAATAACGATTGAACTCCCCGTCCCCGGCTATCCTCATAAAGAGGAGTTGTCTCAGTCGATTGAGAAGCAGATTCGTTCTGTTTCTGCTGACGTGAATCAGGTGGACATTGAATACACGCTGAACATCAAAGGCCCGGAATCTGGGGCGAAGGTTGGCCTGCATGTGAAAAATATGATTGCGGTCGGCAGCGGCAAGGGGGGCGTCGGAAAAAGTACAGTCGCCGCCAGCTTGGCTTATGGTCTGCAATCTTTGGGAGCAAAAGTCGGACTGCTCGATGCCGATGTGTATGGGCCGAGCATTCCTCATATGACGGGCTCGACAGGCAAGCCGGAAGTGCGGGAGCATTTGAATTCGAATGGATCAGTCGTTCAGCGAATTCATCCGGTCGAGCACGATGGCCTCAAACTGATGTCAATCGGCTTTCTCGTCCCTGAAGGAGAAGCGATCATCTGGCGTGGACCGATGCTGCACAAAATGTTAACTCAATTTGTTGCAGAAACTGAATGGGGTGAATTGGATTATCTGATTGTCGACATGCCGCCGGGAACGGGGGATGTTGCATTGACTCTTTCACAAATGCTCTCATTGGCGGGGGCGGTTGTGGTTTGCACGCCGCAGAAAGTCGCGCTGCTCGATGCCGTGAAGGCGATTGGGATGTATCAGAAGGTGAACATTCCAATTCTGGGGATGGTCGAAAACATGACGGGAGAAATTTTCGGACGCGGCGGAGCTGAGCAGGCTGCTGCTGATCAGAAAATCCCATTCTTAGGTGAGGTTCCTATCGAAGCCGAGGTTCGGATTTGTGGCGATGAGCGTCGCATGAAAGATCTATTTACCGAAGAGTCGAAATCGAAGGCAGCCCTCGAATCCATTTGCTCACGCGTCGCTATGGAAGCGGCTAAGGTTTATTTCAAAAAACCAGCCACGACAACACTCGAAATTCTGCAATAATGAATATGATAAAGTAGAAGATTCTCATTCACCTTTCTCCAAGAATACAGATGAAAATTGATGATTGATCGAACTGATAACAATACGGATCAGATTACGCTGGCAGAAATCTTTGATGAGTTCGAATTTCTGGGTGATAGCGAAGCGCAGATGGACTATCTGATCGACCTCGGACTGGATCTCCCCAAGCTACCCGCTCAAGAAAAGACTGAACTCAATCGGGTGCATGGGTGTCAGAGTAATGTGTGGATGCTGACCGATTTTGATGACGAAGTGAGTTCACCGTTGCACCTGCAGGCCGAGAGCGATGCGATGATCGTTAACGGATTGATTGCAGTTCTGCTGGCGGCTTATCAGGAAAAACGGCCCAAAGAAATTCTCGATATTGAGATTCACAAAATTTTCGATCGTCTCGGACTGGATCGACATTTGAGTCCACAACGAAAAAACGGACTCAATGGAATGGTTAAACGAATTCGCGAAGCCGCGATGGTGAAGTTATCGCAGGAAGGGTAAGTCATAGGTAGGTTGGGCCAGCGCAGCGTAACTCATAAAAGAGGCAACATCGATTCCGTCAGGCAGTGCCTGACTTATCAGTTAGCAGGAACACACTCGCTTGCGCTTCGTGCTTGTATAAAAAACCTCAACATTCCACCATTAATACTCAACCAATCCCCATGAATATCACCTTGCCCGAATTTGATGTCGAAGCCTTTCGGAAGCAGTTTCCTATTCTGCATCAGCCGGATTCTCATGGACGTCAGGTAATTTATCTCGATAACGGAGCTTCTGCACAGAAGCCTCAGGTGGTGATCGATAAGGTTGTCGAAGCTTATACGAAATATTACGCGAACGCTTATCGCGGCGTATATGAATTCGGGCAACGGATCGATGATGAACTCGAGTTGACCCGAGAGGCAGTTCGGTCGCTAATCAATGCGGAACGAAAAGAAGAAATTGTCTTCACACCGGGCACCACCGCTTCATTAAATATGATTGCTCAAGGTTACGGTCGCACAGTCCTGAAGCCGGGCGATGAAATCCTGCTCACGCTGATGGAACATCACGCGAATATTGTTCCCTGGCAAATCATTGCCGAGCAAACCGGAGCCGTCATTCGGTATCTGCCTTTAACTGAAGATGGACGACTCGACCTCGAACAACTTTCCGATTATCTGACCGAGAAAACAAAATTCGTCAGCGTGACCGGCATGTCGAATGTCTTGGGAACAATTCCCAACATTCAACTTCTCGCCAGTGCTGCTCATGCGGTCGGGGCTATTTTTATTGTCGATGCTGCTCAATCGATGTTGCATGAAGCGATTGATGTGCTCGAAACGGGAGTCGACTTCATTGTGTTTTCCGGACACAAGTTTTACGGGCCGACCGGCGTTGGTGTCCTCTATGGACGCTATCAGCATCTCGAACAGATGTCCCCTCTGTTAGGTGGCGGACATATGATAGACCGGGTGTTTGAAGATCATTCCACCTGGGCCGATCCCCCTGCTAAGTTTGAAGCGGGAACCATTCCAATTGTGCAGGCGATTGCTTTGCGACCTGCAATTGAATTGGTTCGCGAAATCGGATTGGAAGCGATTCGTGCTCACGAGCAAAGCCTGCTCGTGCATGCGATGGATGCTTTGAGAGAAATTCCCGGCTTGAAAATCTACGGGCCTGCTCCAGAACACAAAGGAGCCATTGTCAGCTTCACTCTGGAGGGAGCCCATCCTCAGGATCTGGCGTTTCTCTTGAACCGACACGGCGTTTGTGTGCGTCATGGCCATCACTGCACAATGCTTCTGCACGACCATCTGGGAATTAGCGCCAGTGTTCGTGCCAGCTTTGCCGCCTACAATACGCACGAAGAAGTGGACAAGTTGGCCGAGGCAATTCAAGCGGCTCGTAAGCGATTGCGGCTAGCGTAAATATAAATTGAGGGTGGCGGGGGCGCTCTCGAAGAGAAGCCCCCGAATCGTCGATCTTCCGGGGGCTTCCGCTAAAGCGGAGCGCCCCCGCCACCCAGCTAATAATTTCAGGCAGCTTTTGAATTCAATTGAGGCTCTGCCGACTCTTGCGAATATCGCTCGGGATGCATCTGACGATCGATTCGATCTTCCAGTTCGTGCATAATCTGCTCGACCCGTTTTGTCTGCTCTTTAATTTGCTCTCGGGTAAGTCCCGATGGAATGCAGATCGGTTCTCCCGTGATAATCTTCACGCGAGTAAACGGTTTGGGAATGAGCATATCGGTCCATTTGGCCTGAAATCTCCAGTAGCGTTTGCAGCGTGCGGTCACAGGAACAATCCGTCTTCCCGATTGGGAGGCCAGGAACACAATCCCCTCTTTCATTACGTGCCGCGGTCCGCGCGGGCCATCTGGTGTGATAGAGATATGGTGAGCTTTCGCAGCCTCCAGGCATTGCTTGATCGCTTGCGTGCCTCCACGTTGGCTGGAACCACGAATAGGAGTCAAGCCGACCATTCGCATGGTATCTGCCAGATAGCTGCCATCCTGATGTCGACTAACCAGGCCCGCCATGTGCCTGGGTTTGCCGCAAAAAATGGCCATCATCAGAATGTCATGCCAGATACAAAACAGAAATCGCTCAGGAGAATCGGTTTTATCTTTGGCATATGGAGACGTGCCGGGTGTGTGTTCGATGGCCTCGATCCGACAGGTCGCGAAGATTGCGCGAGAAGCCGTCATGCAGCAGAATGCGACGAATCTGGTTAAAAACCGACTCCGAATTTTCACAGCTGATACTCCGCAAATACTTTCTGAGTAGTAGTGAACAGCGGAAGTTTAGCACTGTGTCGAATTTGCTCCAAGAAGATTTTCTATTGTGCCATTTTTGCATTCGGGAAATCTCATCTCGCCCGGCGACGGCAAAATCTCAAACCGAACCCTTTGAATCAATTTGAATATTGACCTTAGAACTCCTATTTCTCCGGATTTAAAAATGATCTTGGCGTAGACTCACTCGCTTGCGCTTCGTGCTTGTAACTGAGGTTTTTCAAAATTTCAGTCTTAATTGAAATCGTACCATCTTTATAAAAACCCGGGTGGCGGGGGCGCTCTCGAAGAGAAGCCCCCGAATCGTCAACCCAGATCATATTGACTCAAGTAGGTGTTGTTAGTGGCTCTTATTTTTGGGAGGCATCTGGCTCGATGGAGAACTTGCGTTGATCACGGGATCTTTCTGCTCAGTAAGCCAGTTTGTCAGTTGTTGTGAGAGCTTCTTCAAACGGCCAGCATGATTGGGATCGGCTGCGAGGTTGTTCATCTCATGAGGATCGGCGGTCAGATGAAACAGTTGCCTGAGATTCTGCTGGGGATACCAGATCAGTTTCCAGTCCTCATCATCGCGGATCATACGTTGAGTATCTGTGAAATATCCGTAGGTGGTGCGTGCCTCATCGACTGGACTGGCATTCCACAGGGAAACAAGACTTTTTCCCTGAACACTTTCGGGTGTTTCAAGCTGACACAACTCGCAAACGGTGGGATATAAATCTCGCAGGGCACAATTGGAGTCAATCGTTTTTCCTGCTGGGAGGCCCGGCCCGGTAATGATTAAAGGGACATTCGTGGTGTGTTCATACTGGTTTTGTTTGCCCATCAAGCCGTGACTCCCCAATGCCAGCCCCTGATCGCTGGTGAAGATAAAGATTGTTTCCTCTAGCATATCGCGGCTCTGCAATGCCTGAGCAATCCTGCCGACCTGCTCATCGATATTTGCGACCAGTGCGTAATAAATCGATCGCTGCAGTTGAACCGACTCGCGCGTGCGGGGGGCAGGGATAATCATTTCATCCCGTCCGTTTTGATTGCCATGATCAAAAGGATGTTTGGGGAGAAAATTGACTGGTAACGTCACTTCACTGGCCTGGAAAGAATTTTCCCAGCCCTTCGACCAATGCAGCGGATCGTGGGGAGCAGTGAAGTTGACCGTCAGAAACAGGGGGGATTCTCCCGTTTGGTTGATCTGCTTGATCGCTGCGTTGGCGATTCTCAAATCGGTGTCGGGCATTAAGCCGATGCCCAATTCGGGGAGAGGTTTTCCACTGCCATCTTCGCTGTCGGCTTTGAACGTCCAACCCCTGTAGCCTGTTACCGAATGACCACTGGAACTGATTGGCAGTGTCAGCGGTTGACCTTTGGCTCCTCCACTACTGTAGAGCCCGGCGGTTCGATCAAATCCACGTTGATGAGGTTGACCATTCACATGCCATTTGCCGGAATGAACCGTCTCCCAGCCATGTTTCTGCATCCAAGCCGGCCACAACGTCCATTCCGGCGGAAACTGGATCACTTTGCCTGGAGTAGCCTCAGTGACAACCGATCGACCACTCAGAAATTCTGTCCGACTGACATGACAGATCGGATACCCACACGTCGCCCGCTGAAATCGGCAGCCACGATTGGCCAGTTCCTGCAAATGCGGAGTCGGCACAGGTCCACCATAGACCGATATGACATCAGCCTGAAGGTCGTCCGCGACAATAAAAACGACATGAGGACGATCTTCTGCGACGATAATTTGCGGATCATTGACCAGAAAATTCGTCAGAAAACAAAGCATCAATAAATAATGTGACTGCATCTGGCCTGCCTTCAAGAAAAAAATGAAGCCTGCTTTGGTTACAGCAGTGTGGATTGCATTCGGTATGCTCATCTTTAATTCATCGGATTTATCAGTCAGAGCACTGCCAAGCTCTATCTCTAATACCCAATCTTGAGAAAAAATCCAAGAGTCCTCCTATCAGGTACAGGACTCAGATTAAGGAACCCTCCTTCTCAATTACTGGAGAATGTAATTCTCAATTCGCTTTAATCCGACCACTCCTCAAGCATGTGGTATCCTTCCTGTATTCACCAGGCTACCCAATTATTTCGTGAATTTTACATAAACATGATGCGTTATGATTGTTTATGACGGTTTTTGAGCGCATGATAGGGCATAATTTGATTGATCATGAAGGATCTGACTTGTGTTGCCGGATCAGCGACGAGCGAAAATATTGGATTTTGCCGAAAGAAACGGCTTTGCGTCTCTTCAGCAGTTAGTTGAAGCGACTGAGGCCAGTGAATCGACAATACGGAGGGATTTGGAAGTTCTTGACAGATCCGGTCATATCCGGCGAACCCGTGGTGGGATTGCCTATTCCGGAGAATCGTTAACGACTTTTGAAGATCGAACCACTCGTGCGTTGCCCCAGAAGCAGCGGATTGGGAGAGCCATCGCAGAGATGGTGCAACCGGGAGAATCGATACTTCTGGATGGCGGAACCACAACTTTTGAGGTTGCCCGGCATCTAATGAATACCCCTCTCCAGATTGTGACCAATTCTTTGCCCATTGCCCAATTATTAATCAATGCTCCGAATATCGAGCTGATTCTGATTGGCGGGTATCTGTATCCGAAGACGGGAGTGGCTTTGGGGCCGATTGCCGTCGATGCGTTGAGCACAATTCGGGTGCAGCGGTTAATTATGAGTGTGGGGGGCATCACTGAAGAGGGGATGTTCAACAGCAATACTCTGCTGGTGGAAGCCGAGCAGCGGATGCTGGAAACCGCAGAAGAGGTGATTGTCGCCGTCGACAGCGGCAAGTTTGGCAGAAATGCCCTGGCGAAAGTTTGTGATCTGAATCGACCGGATCGCATTATCGTCGACAACGGAATCAACGATCATTGGCGAAACGTGATGAGTACAGCAGGTGTCGGGTTAACGATTGTTGAGTGAGTTTATCAGGCCATGCCTGATCGAAATTAGAAAAATCAAGAGAAGGTTTTTAAGAATATGACAGCAGCAGCTTCCATTCAGCGTCAGGATGTGGAACGAATTGTTCGACAGGTTCTTGAAAGTCAAATGTCGGGAAAATCAAGTTCCCCAAATGGTTCTGCCCCCGATGGCAAACCGAATCCCCTGGTCGTCAATATTTCTGCTCGGCACATTCATCTGACAGAAGAGCATGTCGAAATCCTCTTCGGGCCAGGGGCGACTTTGACTCCGATGAAAGATCTGTATCAGGATGGCTACTTCGCTGCCGAAGAAACGCTTTCCGTTATCGGTCCTCGTCGTCGCGTTCTGAATAATGTACGAATTCTTGGGCCATGTCGTCCTGACTCTCAAGTCGAGCTGGCATTCACCGATGGCATTTCCCTCGGGATTGATTTGCCGGTTCGTATCAGTGGAGACATTCAGGGAACCGCCGGCTGCATTTTGATGGGACCAAAAGGCGTTGTCGAGCTTAAGCAGGGTGTCATTCGAGCAATGCGGCACGTTCACATGGGACCGGAAGATCTCGAATACTACGGCGTCAAAGATAAAGACATGATGCAACTGCGGATCGAATCACCCGGTTGCACAACAGTGCTCGAAGATGTGGCTGTACGAGCAGGCAAGGGCATCAAGCTCGAAGTTCATCTGGATACTGATGAAGGCAACTGCATCAATCTCGATGCCGCATCGAAAGTGGAACTGCTCAAAGTTGAGCCTTGTGCATGTCACAGTCATTAAGAGTCAATTCTGTCAGGCACAGCCTGACCTACGGTTCAAGTTTAGTTTTTCAGTTTGAGTCGAACGGTGTTCGTTCAAACGCAACACGTTTTTCGGGAGAGAAAGCAAATGGCAAAAGTGATGGAAGCTCTCGGCATGATCGAGACGAAGGGTTTGATTTGTCTGATCGAAGCAGCCGACGCAATGTTGAAAGCTGCCAATGTGCAGATGATTGGTTGGGACAAAGTCGGTAGCGGACTCGTGACCGCTTTCGTCGTTGGCGATGTCGCCGCTGTCAAAGCTGCAATCGATGCCGGTGCAGCCGCCGCCAGCAAAATTGGCGAAGTTGTCAGCGTGCAGGTCATTCCTCGTCCGCACGAAGAACTGGCCAGCGTTCTGCCGACCAAGAAAACCACAGCAAAATCTTAATTACACTCGGCTGCTCAGTTTATGAGGAGCCGCGATATTCATGGAACAGATTTATTTACCCTGGAGTGAAACCATTATGAATGGTGATGCAATTGGAATGGTGGAAACACTCGGTTTGATCGCTCAAATCGAAGCTTCCGATACCATGTTAAAAGCTGCGAACGTAACGCTCGTGAAGCAGATTCAAATTGGTGGTGCGTATGTGACGACCGTCATTCGTGGCGATGTCGGCTCGGTCCGTGCTGCTGTCGATGCTGGTGCAGAAGCTGCTTCTCGCGTTGGCAAACTCGTTTCTGCTCACGTCATCCCTCGTCCTCAGGGCGATTTGATGGACTATTTCGTTTAGGTTGTCAGGTCCGCTATGCGGGCCTTGCGGTGTGAAATCAAATTCGACACGTTCTCTCAAGGAAGAAACGCATGAAAATTCTTGTGGCCAATCTGGGATCGACCAGCTTCAAGTACCGGCTCTTCGATATGGAAACCGAAACGCAATTGGCGCGAGGTGGAATCGATCGGATCGGGCAGCCGGGAGCAGAGAGTTCGTGCAGCGTTGAAATTGGTTCACACAAATCCGAACGAACTCAAGTCGTTCCCGATCACGCCTCAGCGGTGCAAATTTGTCTCGAACAATTGACCGACTCCGAAACGGGCTGCATAAGCTCCGTCGAAGAAGTCGCAGCGATTGGTTTCAAGGCTGTATTTGCTGGCAAGCTGAGTGGTGTTCGCAAGGTCGACAACGAGTTACTCGAGATGATGGACGAGTTGTCCGATGTGGCCCCGGCTCATAACCCGCCGTACGTGAAAGCGATGCGGGAGTTGCAGGCTGCGTTTCCGGAAATGCCCCTCGTGGCTGCTTTGGAAACGGGTTTCCACGAATCCATCCCACAGGCGAATCGCCTCTATGCCGTTCCGTTTGAATGGCAGGAGAAATACTCGATTCAACGTTGGGGATTTCATGGTGCCAGTCACAGATTCATCGGACAGCGAACGGCTGAACTTCTCGGACGCGACGATTTGAAAATCGTTTCGTGTCACCTGGGAGGTTCGAGTTCACTGTGTGCTCAAAAAGGTGGGCAGTCGATGGCCACCACAATGGGAATGACGCCGCAAACGGGATTGCCTCAAAACAATCGCGTCGGAGATTTCGATCCGTTTGCACTGCCATTACTGATGCGAAAGTCTGGTAAGAGCCTCGAAGAATTGCTGAGCGAGCTTGGCAAGTCGGGTGGTCTACTGGGGTTGAGTGGCGGATTGAGCAGCGATATTCGCGATCTCGAAGAAGCGGCTGGGAACAATCATGAAGGAGCTCAGAGAGCTCTCGATGTGTATGTCGCCAATATTCGACATTACATCGGAGCCTACATGGCGGTTCTGGAAGGAATTGATGCACTCGTCTTCACAGGCGGGATTGGGGAGAACAGTCAGTACATACGCCAGCATGTCTGTGCGGGGTTTGACTGGGCGGGTCTGAAACTGGATGAATCCATAAATCAGACCGCAAGAGATGAAGGCTCGCTGACAGCGGCGGAGAGCAAAGTACAAATCTGGATTGTGCCGACCAACGAGGAGTTGGTTGTCGCCAGGCAGACAGAGAGTTTGATTACGAAGTAAGTACAGGTCATACGACATGGGTGGCGGGGGCGCTCTCGAAGAGAAGCCCCCGGAAAACTCTCGGGGGCTTCCGCAAGCGGAGCGCCCCCGCCACCCAGAATTGATTTGATGTTTAGAAATTCTTTTCGGAGAAACGGATATGTTCATCGGACGCATCACAGGCAGCATTGTTTCGACTCACAAGGTCGATTCCATGGTCGGCCAGACGCTGTTCGTTGTCGAGCCGTTGCGTGTCGATGAAAAGAATAAAGACTCACTCAAATCAACGGGCCGAACTTTCATTGTCGTTGATACCGTCGGAGCTGGTGTCGGCGAAGTCGTGTTGTGCGTGCAGGGATCGTCCGCCCGTTATACCGAAGAGACGAAAAAACTTCCGATCGATGCCGCCATTATTGGCATTGTCGACGAAGTAACCGTTCACAACGCACAAGTGTACGACAAAGACGGGGAGGAATGATGGATCAGCAATCTCCTGCAATGATTCAACAAAAGTTGATCATTTTGATCATCGCTCTCGCCTTGACCGGCGGAGTTGTGATTGCAACGGGCTTCTTCTTTGTGATGGGCAATTTGAATAACCCGCAGGAAGATTCCGTTCTGACGGCGATCTTTCTGGGTATCACGGCAGTGATGGTGCTCACCTCATTTGTCGTGCCGCCAATCATTGTGAAGACAAAAGAATCCGAAGCAAAAGCGAAGCAACAGAAACTGAGTGAGCAAGAATATCTGCAAATCTTTCAGATCAAAACGATTATCGCCTACGCCCTGATGGAAGGCCCGGCCTTCATGAATCTGGCCGTGGCTCATCGATATTCACTTCCGATTCTGGGATTTTTATTCTTGCTGATGATCGCTCGACTCCCCTGGCCGGGACGAATCGATTCCTGGATTCGGAATCGAGTGGAACTGCAGGAGTTTGAAAACTATCAATCATAGCGTGTCTTAAAATCATCTTGAAAAACAGAATCAAGAATTGAAGCAATTGAAATAAAGAATTGGAAACCACAGAGACACAGAGGACACGGAGAGTTTTAATGACAAAGTAAACTCGATTAGTTTGGTTAGGTCATTCTGTAATTTAATAATGAATATCTCTGTGATCTCTGTGTCTCTGTGGTGTAAAGAATTCAAAGAATAAGTAGGTAAAAAACTTAATCGAAACCAAGAAATCAGAATTAGTTTTTTAGAAACTTTTTGAATAAACCGCTGCTTAGCAGCACTGTGATCAACGAAACCTCGCTTCCTGAAAGCGACTATAAATAACGAGGACGATTCGGATGCAATCTACTGAAGACACAATTCGCAGCGTTGTTCAAGAAGTTCTGGCTGAGTTGCAGAAAAAGAACAACGGAACCAGCGTGCCGAAACGGGAACGTCAGGATGGAGACTGGGGTGTGTTTGCAGACACCGATCAGGCGATTGCAGCAGCCAACGAAGGTTTCGCTGGCTTGCGGGAAGCGAGCATGGAAGATCGAGCGAAGATCGTCGAAATCGTGAAACGGATTTGCTTCGAGCAATCTGAGGAACTCGGAAAGCTCGAACTTCAGGAAACCAAAGTCGGCCGTCTCGAACATAAAATCGAGAAGCTGCAGATCATCAAAAAAGTGCCGGGCACTGAATGGATGAAAACCGATGCGATGAGCGGCGATCATGGTTTGATGATTGTTGAATACGCTCCCTTCGGCGTCATTGGTGCGATTACTCCCGTCACTCACTCCCTGCCAACTTTGGCTGGTAACGTCATTAATATGGTCGCCTCTGGAAACTCCATGGTCGTCAATCCTCACCCGAGCGGTAAGAAAATCGCTTGCGAAGGTGTGCGACGTTTCAACCGGGCCATTTATGCCGCAACCGGTTTGCAGAATGTGGTCACGATTGTTTCTGAGCCAACATTGGAATCAGCTGAGCGAATTTTTCAGCATCGTGATGTAAAAGTCTTGTGTGTCACTGGCGGACCTGGCGTTGCCCGAGCTGCGATGGCCAGCAGAAAGAAAGCGATTGTCGCCGGGCCGGGGAATCCTCCAGTTCTTGTCGACGAAACTGCTGACCTCGATAATGCCGCTCGCTCGATCATCGCGGGTGGTGGATACGATAACAATCTGCTCTGCATCGGCGAGAAAGAAGTTTTCGTTGTCGAGTCCGTATTCAATGAATTCATGGCTGCGATGGATCGAGCCGGAGCTGCTCGTATGAATTCGAGCCAAATCGATCAACTCACCAAAGCCGCCTTCAGCCCACCAGAAAACAAAGACGATCACTGGCATCTGAATCGGGACCTCGTCGGACAACATGCCTCTGTACTGGCCAAACATGCAGGGATGTCGTTGCCGGAATCTACGCCACTTCTGTTTGGCGAAACGGATGAGCAGAACCCGTTTGTCCCTGAAGAACAGATGATGCCCTTCGTTCCAATCGTCCGCTGCCGCAATGCCGATCACGGTATCGACCTGTGCGAAAAATACGAACATGGCTTCCGACACACCAGCCTGATTCACTCACGCAACGTTAGAACAATGTCCACCATGGGACGACGCATGGACACAACTCTGTTCATCAAAAACGGACCCTCACCAGCCGGCTTAGGCCTCGGTGGAGAAGGATATCTGTCCTTCAGTATCGCAACACCGACAGGTGAAGGAGTGACGAATCCAATGACGTTCACTCGTCAGCGACGCTGCGTAATGGTCGACGATTTACGGATTGTTTAAGGCCCCTTCAACGAATAAACAAAACACCCCCCTAGACCCAAGTCTTAGGACTCTAGACCCAATGCAACTTGCCACCGTACATGGAAATGCGACTGCAACCGTGAAGTACCCGGCTATGACCGGGTGGCGGATGCTGGTGGTGCAGCCTTTGATGGTGGATGGATCGCCGGATGGGTTTCCGTTGCTGGCGATCGACAATTTGGGAGCAGGGGTTGGGGATACTGTGATGTTGACAACAGACGGAGCAGCTGTGAAGGAGATGATGAAAAGTGAGGCTTCTCCTGTGCGGTATGCGATTATTGGAATACAAGACTAATTAATCTTATGAACCTGGATCAGATTGATATTGATGGAATTGTCCAAAGCGTGCTGCAGCAATTGCGGCGGCGCGAGGATCGTCCGTTGATGTCAGCGATCGAACCAGTCAGTCAACCCAAGTTGAATAAAGTTGCCGTGATTCTGTCAGCTGTTGTGACGGCTGATTTGCTGGCGGAAAATGTTGGCGCAAACAAGACGGTTAGAATCTCACCGAAAGCAATCATTACACCGGCTGCCAGAGATTATCTGCGAGAGAAGAACATCACAGTCGAATCCATTGATTCGAAGACAACACAGAATCAGACATCAAAAAGTGAAACAACACAAAACGGATGGCATGGGCTCGTCGTCTCAGCCTCAGAAATGTTAAAAAGTTGTCTGCAGAATTTAGAGAAATCATCAAACGGTCGCTGGTCGCAGGAGTTGAGTGATTCCACTTCCGCAGCCGTCAAGTTAGTTCGTCAGGAAGTGGCTCGGGGAAACAAACGTGGCTATATCATTTTTTCCGACAAAGCGGCTACTGCTTGCTGTGAAGTGAATCGTAGTGAACAGGTTCGCGGCGTCGTCATTTCACGTGCTGCCGATTTACCGGCGATTTCGGAAGTGAAAGCCAACGTGATTTGTCTTCCAGCCAGCGGACTGAGTTATATGGAATACCGCCAGATTTTTCATCATCTCATAACGGAGAACACATTATGAGAATCGGCGAAATTATCGGCAAAGTGACCCTCTCGACCTGGCATCCTTCCTTGAAGGGTGGTTCGTACCGGATGGTCGTGCCGTTGACACTGGAGAATTTGAAAGGAACGTCGGACGAACGCGAGGAATCTTTCGTGATCTACGACGAATTCGGAGCTGGCAACGGAACCATCGTCGCCATCGCCGAAGGGCCGGAAGCCTCTGCCCCATTTCATCCCGAACAAAAACCAATCGACGGCAGCAATGCGGCGATTTTGGACGAAATCAGGGTAGGGAGTGGCCAGTGATGAGTGGCTAGTGGCCAGTGTTGAAAGGGTTGACATGTCACAGTTTCGATTTGAAAAACTTGATGTCTGGCATAAGGCCATTGAATTAGCGGAAGCGGTTTACAAGGTTTCAGCTAATTTTCCACAGCGAGAAATATATGGTTTAACAAGTCAAATTCGAAGGGCAGTGGTTTCTGTCTCTTCGAATATTGCGGAAGGAAATGGGCGACCATCCAATAAGGAATACATCAGGTTTATCGAAATTGCCTATGCGTCACTCATGGAAGTCGTTTCACAACTGTTTATTGCACAAAAACTCAACTTTATTACTGAAGTTCAATTAGTCGAACTCAAAAATCAAGCCAATGACATCGCTCGCATGCTGAGCGGTCTAAGACGTTCCTTACAAGATAGATAAACACAAACCTCTGGCCACTTAACACTGGCCATTCTCTACTCACTAACCTAATACACTAGCCACTGGACACTAGCCACTGGCCATTACAGGAGTACATCATGGAAAACCGTTGGAATAGTGGAATTAACGATCGTAAGCTCAAAGAACAGATCTGTGAGATTGGGCGTCGTGTTTATAACAAAGGCTTCGCTGCTGCCAACGATGGAAACATTTCCATCCGTGTTGGTGAAAACGAAGTGCTTTGTTCGCCGACCATGATCTGCAAAGGATTCATGGAGCCGGATGATATCTGTGCGGTCGACCTGGATGGAAATCAGCTGGCCGGGAAGCGAAAGCGAACCAGCGAAATCCTATTGCATCTGGCGATCATGAAAGAACGGCCCGATGTCAAAGCCGTCGTTCACTGTCATCCGCCTCACGCCACAGCATTTGCAGTAACACGCGAGCCGATTCCTCAGTGTATTCTGCCCGAGGTCGAAGTCTTCATGGGCGAAGTCCCGATGGCTCCCTACGAAACTCCCGGCGGACTCGAATTCGCGGAAACGGTTGTCCCTTTCCTGAAGGCGACCAACACAATCATCCTCAACAATCACGGCACCGTCAGCTTCGGTAAGGATTTGCAGGAAGCTTACTGGAAGACGGAAATTCTGGATGCTTATTGCCGCATTCTGATTCTATCCAAGCAGCTCGGCGGAGTGACATACCTCAACGAGCAGAAGAGCCGTGAGTTGATCGATCTGAAAAAGAAGCTCGGCTTTGACGACCCCCGCTTCCACAGCGAAGATTGCGATCTGTGCGGCAACAGTGCCTTCCGTGATGGCTACAAAGAAAATATGCCACAGCAGAAGTCCTTCGAAAAAGCTCCATCTTATCCGGGCTACCTGCAGAAACCTGCTTACGAGCAGAACGGTCAAGCTTGCAGCATGAATAACAACAACGGTCAGATCGATACCGATCAGCTCGTGAAAATGATCACCGAACAGGTGATGGCTGCGTTGGGGAAATAGTCGCTGGTTAATAGTTAATAGTAGGGTGCGTCTTGACGCACCGATATCGAATGCAAAGTGCGTTTATTCGCACCGGTTAAGCGGTTCTTAATTCCGCACAGAACGAGTGGAGACATCATGAAGGTCAGTATTATTGGTGGTGGTGGTTTGGTTGGTTCCTGTGCGGCTTTTGCTTTGCAGGGTGGCGGAATCGTTCGTGAGATTGCTCTGGTGGATGTCAATCAGGATCTTGTTGAGGGGCAGGCTCTGGATCTGATTCACGGGGCGACCTTCATGGCCGACCAGAAGATCACATCCGGTGGACCGGAAGCGTCTCGCGATGCCGATGTGATTGTTATCACCGCGGGATTGCGTCGTAAGCCGGAAGAAAGTCGACTCGATCTGATCAATCGAAACGTGGCGCTGTTCCGAAACATTCTGGCCGACCTGAAAAGGGTTGGAACGAAGAAAGATGCCATCGTCTTTGTCGTCTCCAATCCTGTCGATGTTCTCACCTTCCTCGCCTTGCAGGAACTTGGCTTGCCACCGCATCAGGTGATTGGACTGGGAACCGTTCTCGATACCTCTCGTTTGCGTGGCATGATGGCTCATCGTCTCGATGTTCCTGCGACTCAAGTGCAAACCTTGATTCTCGGCGAGCACGGCGACAGCATGGTACCGATCTGGTCAGCCGCTCAAATCGCGGGACTGCCTTTGGACAAATGGCCGGGCGTGAGCAGTACTTTGATTGCCGAAGTCGAAAAGAAAACTCGCGGCAGCGGAGCAGAAGTGATCAAGAAAAAGGGCGGAGCCGGTTTCGCGGTCGGCGTTTCCATCGCCGAGGTTGTGCATAGCATTGCTCTGGACAAACAGAGGATTCTGCCGATCTCTTCACTCCAGAACGGAGCCTACGGCTTGCGGGATGTGAGCATCTCCGTCCCGACAGTCGTCGGACGAGCCGGTGTTCTGGGACATGTCGAAATCGACCTCTGGCCGAAAGAACGGATGGGACTGCAGAACTCTGCGAATGTTCTGCGAGGGACAATCGATACAGTGCTAAAGAGTATTTCCTGATCAGACAAAATGCATAGTCCTTAGCCCTGGGTGGCTGGGGTCGAACTAAGTGAAGCCCCCAGATAGACGATCATTCTGGGGGCTTCACTTCGTTCGACCCCAGCCACCCATCGCACAATAATCTTGAAAATACCCGAGTCATGACTGACTCGGCTCGCCTGACCTACAGTTTTACTGCAACTCTTTACCGCAATGTTTGCAATGCTTACGGTCGCAGGGGGTTTCGCGGCCGCAGTGCCAGCAGGTGAGTTTGGTGCCGGAGTCGAACATCACGCCCAGGAAGTCTAGAAATGACATTCCGGTCGCTGCGTAGATGATGAAAAAGAGGAAGATCCCGGCAATCAGGATCACGGGAAAGAAAACAATCCAGAAGAAAAAGCTGCCGAACCACATTTCAAACCCGCCCTATCTTGTGCATTTTAACTACCACCACCCCAAGCCTGTCCGATCAGGGAAGTCAGGCAGATTTGCATCAATGTCTCGATCGTGATGTGCCGATTATCTCGATTATAGCGAATGAACTCGTTGCGCGATCGTAGTGCGCGGGTTCCAATTAGCTTTTTCCTAAGAGAAATATCACGGTCTGCAGAACATGAAGTTTTGTCGATTAGGGGACATCAG
>NZ_SJPG01000001.1:4637727-4897727 GCF_007859715.1 Rubinisphaera italica | reverse complement strand
GCGGGAATTTGCTGCAGTAGCGAGATGACTTCTGCTCTGAGATCGGAGATCTGTAGATTGTGACTCAGGAATTGTTCTGGCTGGGACATCTGGTTTTTGGCTCCCTGACTTTCACCACGCTCTTGAGTGATTACAATCAATGAGAGTAATTATGAAATTGAACCGCAGTTGGACTGCAGATATTTTGCATCTCCGTTTCTCTGTGGTTCATGATTTATTTCTGGAGTTTTGCAATACTTCAGTTTGAAACCAAATTACGAAAATGACTCAACAGATTTTTATAAAGATTAAAACCACAGAGACACAGAGAAATTTTCGGAAAGGTCTGTCATGCTCAAACAATTGAACTCTTCATAAGACTTAGATTTCAAGGCTTCTCCGTGTCCTCTGTGTCTCTGTGGTGCAAAAAAAAATTTCTGTTTTGTTGGGAGTTCTTATTTCTCCGGTTTTCAAATTGATCTTGGAATAGACTCACTCGCTTGCGCTTCGTGCTTGTAACTGAGGTTTTGTAAATCTTCAGTCATTAGTTCAATTTGGAGTCTGTGAAAAGTTCGTCGATACGCACCCAATTATTACTAATTGTGAAATTGAAACGCCCCGCCAGCCGGGAGACCCCTATTTATTAGGATATTGGAAGTCCGGTTTCTGTATGGAACTGGGCTTAAGTACAAATTCTTCAACCTGATTAACTCCTCTGGATAAAAACATGCGACACACATTTCTGGTACTGGCATTGTTCGTGACGGCAATTTCGATGACAAGTTGTCGGAAGAAGCCTGATGATACGCCTGCTCCGAGTCCGAAAGCTCCGGCGAATCCTGAATCTGAAGATGGCTCGAGCACGAGTGTTCCTGTGGAAGGATCGTTTCAGGTGAAGTTTGAAACGACGAAGGGTGATTTCGTTGTGGAAGTTTATCCCGAATGGGCTCCGATTGGAGCGGCTCGTTTCAAGGAACTGGTTGAAAGCGGCTTCTTCGATGAAAATCGATTTTTCAGACTCGTGCCTGGATTTATTGTGCAGTGGGGGATCGGCGGAGATCCGGCAGTGCAGGCGAAATGGCGGTCGCAACCCTTGCAGGATGAGCCGATGGTGGGGACGAATTCCCGGGGGACGATTACCTTCGCCAAGGGAGGTCCAAACTCGCGAACGACCCAGTTGTTTATCAACTATGGCGACAACTCCGGCTCACTCGATCCTCAAGGCTTCCCGCCTTTCGGCAAAGTGATTGAGGGAATGGATGTTGTTGATTCACTCAACTCTGAATATGGGGAGCAGCCTGATCAGGGTCAGATTCAGTCGCGTGGCAATGAATATTTGAAGAAGAGTTTTCCTAATCTTGATTACATCAAGTCGGCTGAAATTATTCAGGAAACGAAGGCTCCGGCAGAGCCGGTCGAGACGCCAGTCGCTGAGCCTGAGATGACGACCTCAAGCCCGGTAGAAACGGGTACCTCGACTCCGGCACCGGTTGCGACTTCAACTGCTCCTGCTGAAGGGACGTCGACACCAGCCGGGACATCTTCGGTGCCGGTGGAGACGATTGAAGAGATTCAGTGAGCACTTTTCCATGAGGGCCACCCGTGAATAGCAGGAAGGCAGGCAGGAGCCTGCCCTACTTGGCTGATAAATCAGTTTAAGGCTTTTCTCTTGGAAAGCCACAAAATGCATTAATAATCTCTATTTGCTTAGAGGATAATGCAATAAAATATCCATAATACACCTCTCAAGCAATCAGGAAATCAATTTATACAACAAATATTATTTATCCAACCCTATTGCTGGCATCTCAGCATATGGCGACAGTCTTAAGTCACACTTCCCTGTGTTTAAATCATATCTTTCTATATACGGTAAGTGCAGAGAAACGCCGAATACAATAACGTTGCTGTCTTGCTGGACTGCTTGAGCAAGCGTGAAAGGTGGAGCCCCACCCCCCGCGCCGGAATAACCCGAAGACCAACTCCAGCTTTCCCATGATAATTCCATACTGCTTTTGTCAACGCAATAAATTGGATGACTAATACCCCACGCACTTGATAACATAATTAAATAATGATTAGCGAGTTCAGAGACGTGCAAGGTGTCCGCAGCATATTGGAGATCATGAGGCATAGGTATATTTATGTTTATTGTATATCCGTCAACTAGATCCACAATGTATTCATTATTGTTACCTTGCACGTAACTCCATTTTTTGACTATATTTCCACACGGCACTGGCATCCTTTCCTCGTGCTGGTCTTGATTGTAATAGATATTCGTTGAAAATTCACACATAATATACTTCTTGCTGTCGTCAAGATCATTGTTTTGATAGGATTTAATCTTGTTAGTCAATATATTATTGAACCACTTTGGGGGCGTAGATCTTAATCTCGCTTCAGTAAAACCTAAAAAATTCGCCATCTGAATCTTACAATGAGTATCATGGCTTATCTTGTCATTCTGGCGGGGGATGTTTGTTTCTACCCATTTGCAATTAATTGCAATATGATCTGATTCGGATTGCGTATTTCTATGTAATTCGTCATCAGGTAATAAATGGTAAGGAAGTGCATTATAATGAACGGTATATGGGTTTGGATTAAGTTTCAATTCATTACCCAAGAGATATGAATATCTTAAGTAGTCCTCGTTAAGCACCTCACTTAGTGATATATGTTTATTTTCAGGAGGAGTTGATTTTGCGACTGCATTGAAAAGCAAAAAACATATTACGGTCAATATAGAAATAGACCGTTTTGCAATAATTCCTATGGGGTGTGTGTGATTGTGCATTAATATGGATTCGCGTTAGAGAAAATATAATCTGAAGGAACACCTTCATCATTCGGGCAAAATACGCAACAATTCCATTGAACCTGAAAAACGAAATGCCTTAGCCAAATGCTTTTTACTGTCCCAGTACGGTGGAAAGTTTTTTCCTTTTGCCCATGTGGGCAATCCACTAGAGGAAGTTTCGCGGGTGGCCCAGCCGCTTCGGCTGAGTCGATGAAATCGACAAGATGCCGTCATCTTGCGGGGCATTTTGTGATCAAACCAGATTATTTAAATTGAAGCCGCTTGTCGTCTCCATCTTTTTGCTTTGCAATCCGATCGACTCAGTTGGCCGCCCTCCTTGTTAGACGTCATGACCTCTTGTGACTTGGTCACCCCGGTAGCTGCTTCGCATCAACCGGGACTACTCAGTTGGGTTTCACAGCTGAATTCGGATGCACATTGCATGCTCAAACAAGCTTGAGAATGGTACCTGGTTGTTCTCGGAATTGAACTCACTCGCTTGCGCTTCGTGCTTGTAGTGGTTGATCAGTTTAACTTCATTAATACCGAATCTTACACCCCGGGAGTTTTTCACACAGGGTCTGATATCCGGACTGGCTGATGCCGGTGTTGCGGATGTCGAGGTGTTTGAGTTGTTCGAGGGAGCCGAGGGTTTCGAGGCCGTCGTCGGTGACGTAGGCGCATTGTTTGACGACGAGGTCCTTAAGGAGCAGGGCGTGCTTGAGGTGGATGAGTCCCTGATCGGTAATTTGGGTTCGGGAGAGACAGAGGTTCGACAGCGATGGAATTCGTGAGATGAATTTCAGGCCGACGTCGGAAATGGCGGAGTCTCTCAGGTCGAGCCAGCCGAGGTTTTGCAGGGTACAGAGGCTGACGAGCGTCGTTTCGGGCAGTTTGCATTTCTTGATTGAGAGGGCCTGCAGATGATGCAGGTCCCGGATTTTGCTGAACTGTTCGGAATCGAGATGTTGATCCTCCAGTTCGACATTTTTCAGGGAGCGGAGTTCGGTCATCACGTCGAACCAGTGGGTTGCTGGCGAGGTCTGTTCTGTCGTTTTGAGGGCGATCGGCTCGCCGTATTGATTGGATTTGAGTTGAATGTGATTCATTTCGAGCAGATCGATACTCCGAATCACGCTGCTGGCTGGTTTTTGTTCGGCATCGGTTTTGATTTGTACCTGCGGTAAATGTTGTTGGAAATTTTCCACTCCTTGGGCAGTCACTGCTGTTTTGCGAACATCGAGTGCGAGTAATGATGTCACACCTGCTAGTTGACTCAAGCCGACATCGCTGATGGCGGTTCCGGCCAGATACAGTCGGCGGATTCGCGGCAACTGAGCCAGGGTTTCAATCGCCTGATCGGTAATGGGGGTGCCTGCCAATTCGAGAGATTCGAGTCGAACGAACTGTTTGAGCATCAAAATGCCATCGTCTTCGATACGGTTCCCGCCCAGTTTTAATTTCTGCAGGCGACGAAAATAGGTGAGTGCCATCAAGCCGTTGTGAGTGATGTGAGTGTGTCTCAAGTCGAGTTTTTCGAGGAGGACGAGCCGTTGCAGCCATTTGAGAGCGGCTCCGGTTAAGGGAGTTCCACCCAGGCTCAAATCGCGGAGGGAAACGAGTCCTTCCAGATAGTGAAGTCCTGCTTCGGTGATCTTATTTTTATTGAGGTTGAGTTGCTTGAGCTGACGCATTTTCTTGAGGCAGATCAAGCCGTTATCGGTGATACTGGTTTCGGCCAGATTGATGCTTTGCAGGCGATCGTTCTGGCAGATTTGTTCGAGGTGAGCGTTGGAGAAGTTGGTGTCAGAAAAGTCGACTTCGATCAGTTCGGGGATTTGAGAAATGCAACTCACCGAGGCTTCATTCACATTGACGCCTCGCAGCGCGACCGCTTTGATCTGCTTCTGTCCCTTGAGAAGCGAGAGAAGTTGGCGGACACGCTCATCCGGGCCGCCCTGCATTTTCCAGGAAGTGACTTCAACGGGGATCGTCGGCAAACTGGACGACTGACGAGCCCAGTCGACATTGGCCAGATTCAATTCCAGTCCATCCTCGAAACTCCTGCTGCGTGCCCCGAGTGCCAGCCACGCATCCAAATTTGAATTCTCTGAAACGCTCACGGATTGTCCATTGGGTTAGAGTGTTTTAATCAGTATTGTAAGTCAGGCTGTGCCTGACGAAAATTGGGGCTGTTAAATAATCATGTCAGGCACAGCCTGACCTACGAATTTCCTTCTCCTTGGGGAGCGGTCATCTTTCCTTCTCTTTGGGGAGAAGGGGCAAAAGGCCGGATGGGGGATGCCTTGGACGTTCAATGTTTAATTCACCTCGAATTCCCCTCACCCTAACCCTCTCCCCAAGGAGAGGGGACTTGTTAGCAAAGCAGGTCATTACCAACTCATGCTATTCATCTCGAAAGAACTTCGCGAACGAGTTGCTCATCGATCCCTTTAACCACTTCGACCTGCCCCAGTTTGCGGGGGAGGACGAAGCGGAGTTGTCCAGCGACTGTTTTTTTATCGATTTTCATCCGTGAAATAATGTCATCGTGAGTGAAGGCGACTGGCTGCGGTAAATCGGTCGGCAGGCCGAGTTTGCTTAACAGATTGATTTGACGTGTGGTCACCTCTTCGCCGATCATCCCCAGTTTTTCGGCCAGTCGGGAGGCATCGATCATGCCAATGCTGACGGCTTCGCCGTGCATCAGTTCGCCGTAACCGCATAAGGCTTCGTAGGCATGGGCGAAGGTGTGTCCGTAATTCAGAATCGCCCGTAAGCCGCTACGTTCGTATTCATCCTGCTCGACGACTTCTGCTTTCAACTGACAGCTTCGTTTCACCAGTTCGATCAGAATTTCCGGGTCGCGGGAATTGATCGCTTCGATATTGTTTTCGAGCGTCTCGAACAAATTGGCATCGAGAATGACGCCGTACTTGACGACTTCGGCTAAACCCGAGCGATAATCGCGATCGGGCAATGTGTTAAAGGAAGAGGTGTCGATGAATACGCCGAGAGGCTGGTGGAATGCCCCGATGAGGTTTTTGCCCTTGGCGTGATTGATGCCGACTTTGCCGCCGACGGAACTGTCGACATCGGCCAGCAATGTGGTGGGCACCTGCACGAAAGGTAAGCCGCGATTGTAAGTGGCGGCTGCGAAACCAGCCAGATCGCCAACAACACCACCGCCGACAGCCATGACGACGGTTTGTCGATCGGCCTGCATTTCGACGAGTTGATCGTAAATCTGATTGGCCATCGCCAGCGATTTCGAACTTTCCCCGGCTGGGACAGCGATCAGTTCGACAGTCCAGTTTTGATCACTCAGTTCCTGCTTGAGTTTCTCGGCGAACAGATTGAGGACATTGGTGTCTGTCACGAGTAATGCTTTTCGAGCAGCCGATTTGAGATGGTCGACGCGTTCCAGCCAGGAATCCATTAGCGAGGGCAAAAGGTTCCACTGTTCATTCACAATGGCAATTTCGTAGGAACGCTCGGCCAGTTTCACGGGAACTAACTGTCGAGGCAGGCTATTTACGGTGTCGTGTGATGTATTCATATTTATGAGTAAAAATCGTTGGAGATCGAAAAATGTGTCGAGCAGTTCGACTCTCCAGCACTGTAATTGATGAAGAGACTTTCTGTACAGACCTGAGGGATTAACGAACGTGTTTCTGGTCGAAATCGATCAATATATTGTTCAAACAGGCAGAAAAAATATAGCAGGACTTACCAGCCAGAGTGGAATTCGAAGAGATCGTCTTCCAAAACAAAGTTTCCTCTTGCCTCGACTGTCTCAGGAATTGATAATGATACCGACTCGCCTGAGTGATAACGACACACCTGAGGTCATGGACGTTAGGCCTATCATGGTCAACGGGTCATGGAAAGGGAAGAAGTCTGCAGACAACGGTCCCAAAAAGATTTCAAACAAATCCCCACGATTCCTTTTTTAACAATTGGACCATTTTCAAATGGTTATTGCAGTCGCATGGGCACTCAATGGCTGTATGTCGCTGTGTTTGCTACTGCCGAATGATGCAGATAATTAATGAGGCTTTAGAAAGACCATGGAAGGTTCCACCAGCCTCCACACCACTTCCTTACTGACACAATTTGCGGAATGGTCTGCGAGGAAATTTTGCTGCGCTCATGGAAGACTCTGAACTATTATTAAATGAACGAATTCCCACGCGGTTAAGATTCACCACTTTCGATTTTGCTCCCGAACATACGCGGATTTTTTGAAAGTCGAGACAGTTCCTGAACGCTTTAAATCAGGGTTCTCAATGATGTTGTGCACGACATCGCAGTGTGCATCAGTCATTTTCAACCTCATTAAAGCCGTTGCAGGGCATGAGTTTCTCTTCTCTTGAAGGAGACAGCCGTGACGAGTGGACACGAATTACTGCAGAAACTGGCTTCAAAGTCGGAATACGAAAACTTCCGGCAGGAAACCTGGCAGGGAACCTTTGCAGACTATCTCGATCTGGTCCGCGAAAATCCCGGAATCGCTCGCTCTGCCTGGCAACGCATGTACGACATGATCATCCAGGAAGGGACGTACGAGCTGGATGGGAACCGTGAGAAGCTGACGCGATATCGCTTCTTCGATGATCCTTACAACGACGGTCAGGATGCCATTTTCGGTTTGACGCGACCGCTCATCGAACTGGTCAATGTCTTCAAGTCGGCTGCGCTCAAATACGGAGCGGAACGTCGTGTGCTGTTATTGCATGGTCCGGTCGGTTCTTCCAAAAGTACGATTGCCCGCCTGCTCAAACGAGGTTTGCAGCGCTACAGCCGCACCGATGAGGGAGCCCTCTACAGCTTTGGCTGGAAAGAAGAAGATGGCTCGATCACCTGGGATCCGATGAATGGCGATCCACTTTTGCTGATTCCGATGAATCATCGGGAGGGCCTGTGTGCTGAGTTGAATGCCGGGATTGATTCCAGCAAGTACGAAATCGAAATTACGGGAGATATCTGTCCGCTGAGTCGGTATTACTTTCAGGAACGTCTCCGCGAATTCGATGGCGACTGGACAAAAGTGGTCGATTCAGTGGTGGTTCGCCGTATTGTGCTTTCGGAGCAGGATCGGATCGGCATTGGTACGTTCCAGCCGAAGGATGAGAAAAATCAGGACAGCACCGAACTGACGGGTGATATCAACTATCGAAAAATCGCCGAGTACGGCAGCGAGAGTGACCCTCGTGCGTTCAACTTCGATGGCGAGTTTAACGTCGCTAATCGGGGTATGATTGAATTCATCGAAGTGCTCAAGCTCGATGTTGCATTCTTGTATGACCTGCTCGGTGCGTCGCAGGAACATAAAATCAAGCCGAAGAAATTCGCGCAGACTGATATCGATACTGTCATTATCGGTCACACGAATGAGCCTGAGTTCCGGAAACTGCAGTCCAACGAATTCATGGAAGCGTTGCGGGACCGAACGATTAAAATCGATATTCCATACGTGACGAAACTCTCCGAAGAAATTCGGATCTACGAAAAGGACTACAATCAGCGACGCGTCCGCGGCAAGCATATTGCACCGCACACGCTCGAAACGGCTGCGATGTGGGCAGTGCTGACGCGTCTTGAAGAGCCGAAGCATCATGGACTTTCCGTGCTGCAGAAGATGAAGCTCTACAACGGCAAAACCTTGCCGGGCTTTACGTACGAGAACGTCAAACAATTGCGAAAGGAAGCTAAGAGCGAAGGGATGCATGGCATCTCGCCACGTTTTGTACAGGATAAGATTTCGAATGCCCTGGTGGTGAATCCGCATTCCACCTGTCTGAATCCGTTCATGGTGCTTAACGAACTTGAGGAAGGGTTGAAGCATCATTCTTTGATTTCGAACGAAGAGATTCGCGAATACTATCGGCATCTTATTTCGATGGTCAAAGAGGAATACACCGACCTCGTCAAGAACGAAGTTCAGCGCGCGATTGCGGCTGACGAAGAAGCCCTGACCCGATTGTGCGGCAATTACATCGACAATGTGAAAGCCTATACGCAGAAAGAAAAGGTGAAAAACAAATTCACCGGTCAGGATGAAGAACCGGATGAACGATTGATGCGTTCAATCGAAGAGCGAATCGATATTCCGGAATCGCGGATGGATGACTTCCGCCGCGAGATCATGAATTACATCGGAGCCCTTTCGCTCGATGGCCGTTCGTTCAATTACAAAACGAACGAACGTCTGCAGAAGGCGCTCGAAATGAAACTGTTCGAGGACCAGAAAGATACGATCAAACTGACTTCGATGGTTTCAAACGTCGTCGATACCGAGACGCAAGAGAAGATCGATATCGTCAAATCTCGGCTGATCCGCAACTACGGTTACGACGATGAATCGGCCACCGATGTCCTGCAATACGTGGCGAGTATCTTTGCTCGCGGCGATGCGAAATCGGAAAGTAAATAGATTAGTGATTAGAGGTGAGTGGTGAGAGTGTCCTTCGGTGGGTGGCACGTCCCTGAGTGAAACGAAGGGCGTGGTTGGTGGATAGTTCCACGCTCATCACTTCGTTCTGGGACGTGCCACCCATTGAAACAAAAAATGTGAGAGAGACTGTAGTTCAGGCGTTGCCTGACGACAAACAGGATGGGACGCACATTTTTTCAGGCAGTGCCTGACCTACGGCGGAATAAACTGTATGTGCAATGAAATAACCGGGTACGAATGCCATGACGCAAAACATCGACAAAGACCTGCAGCGGTTTAAGCAGATCGTTCGGGGGAAGGTACGCGGGAATCTCCGCAAGTACATTACCCACGGCGAAATGCTCGGCCGTAAGGGGCGAGAAGTCGTCAGCATTCCTGTGCCCAATATCGAGATTCCGCATTTTCGTCACGGCAAGAAAGGCTCGGGCGGTTCCGGTCAGGGAGAAGGCGAAGTTGGTCAGTCACTGGGTCCAGGTGAACCGGAGGAGGGAACGGGCGAAGCCGGTAATGAAGCTGGCCGACATATCCGCGAAGTCGAAGTGCCCCTTGAAGAATTAGCAGCCATGCTGGGCGAAGAACTGGTATTGCCGAACATCATTCCGAAAGGAGCAGAGACGCTTGTCAGTCAGAAGGATCGCTATAACTCGGTGCGTCAGGTGGGGCCGGATTCTCTGCGTCACTTCAAACGAACTTACAAAAAGGCGCTCAAACGCCAGATCGCAACAGGACAATACAACCCCAGCAAACCGATGGTCGTGCCGAACCGGGACGATACCGTTTACAAAAGCTGGACAACCATTTCCGAACCTCAGGCCAATGCCGTCATTTTGTATTTGATGGATATCTCAGGCTCGATGGGAGAAGAACAGAAGGAGATTGTCCGCACCACCGCGTTCTGGATCAATGCCTGGATTTCCTCGCAATACAACGGCTTGCAGAAGCGCTACATCGTGCATGATGCGATGGCTCACGAAGTCGATGAAGAAACATTTTTCCGCATCCGCGAGAGCGGGGGCACACGAATTTCCTCAGCTTATGGCAAAGCGATTCAGGTTCTCGAACAGAGTTATCCCGTCGAGGACTGGAACATCTACATTTTTCAGTTTTCCGATGGCGATAACTGGGGCGATGACAATCGCGAGTGTCTGAACATGCTGAAAGACAAACTGTTGCCGGTCTGCAATCTGTTCTGTTACGGGCAGGTCGAAAGTCCCTACGGTTCCGGCGAATACGTTCGGGAACTGATGGGGCTTGAAGACTCCTGGAACAACGTCGCGCTCTCATTGATCGAAGACAAGCAAGGCATTTACGAATGCATTAAGGATTTCCTCGGCACGGGGAAGTGATAATAAACTCGTAGGACAGGCTTCCAGCCTGTCTGACAACGGGTGGCACGTCCCAGAACGAAGTGATGGGCGTGGTGATTTCAGAAGTCCACGCCCTTCGCGTTGCTCAGGGACGTGCCACCCGATTTCGAGAAACTGTCGAATAAAAAGGCGTTTGACATGAGCATCAGCACCTATCGCCCATTGCCGGATGACATTCGTGCCATTCAGGATGAAATGGAGAAAGTCGCCGCCAGCTATGGGCTCGACTTCTACGAAACGATTTTCGAGATGCTCGATTACGAAGAACTGAGCCGGTTTGCTGCATATGGCGGCTTTCCGATTCGCTATCCTCACTGGCGATTCGGGGCTCAGTTCGATGAACTGATGAAAGGCTATTCATATGGTCTGCAGAAGATTTACGAAATGGTCATCAATACCGATCCCTGCTATGCCTATTTGCTCAACTGCAATTCGATGACCGATCAGAAACTGGTCATCGCGCACGTGTACGGGCACTGCGACTTCTTTAAGAACAACGCCTGGTTTTCAAAAACGAACCGCCGCATGCTCGATCAACTGGCCAATCACGCGGCGAGAATCAATCGGTATATTGACCGTTACGGACATGAAGCCGTTGAGGAATTCATCGACTCGTGTCTGTCGATTGAGGATTTGATCGATCCGTATTCGCCGCACATCGTGAGATCGGTGAAGCAGAGAAAGCAGCCGAGCGATGCGGGTGATGAGGAGCCGGAAACAAACGATCGCCGATTTCGAGCCAAGGACTATATGGATTCCTTTGTCAATCCGCAGGAAGTGCTTGATCAGGAACGATCGCAGCAGCAGGAAGAATATCAACGTCAGCATGTTAACCGTTCTTTCCCAGCTGAGCCGGTGCGGGATGTGCTGCAGTTTCTGATTGAGCATGGCCAGTTGCGGGAATGGCAGCGGGATGTCCTTTCGATTATCCGAGAGGAGGCTTACTACTTTGCACCGCAAGGGCAGACGAAAATCATGAACGAAGGCTGGGCCAGTTACTGGCATACGACCATCATGACGAATCACGGTCTGACCGATGCCGAAGTGATCGACTATGCCGACCATCATTCCGGCACGATGGCAACGAGTCCGACTCGATTGAATCCTTACAAACTGGGGATCGAGCTTTTTCGCGATATCGAAGAACGCTGGAACCGTGGACAGTTTGGTTCGGAATGGGACAACTGCGATGATGTTGAAGTTCGGGATCACTGGGATAAAAAACTCGGTCTCGGTCGTGAGAAGATTTTTGAAGTTCGCCGGATTCATAACGACATTACATTCATCGATACTTTTCTGACCGAAGACTTCTGCCGTCGGCATCGCATGTTTTCCTTTGCGTATAACGATGAAGAGAAAACCTACGAAATTGAATCCAGAGAGTTCAAAGATGTGAAACAGCACCTGCTGCGAAATCTGACGAACTACGGTCGTCCTCAAATTCGTGTGATCGATGGCAATTATCGCAACAGGGGCGAACTCTATCTGCAGCATCAGTTCGCGGGCATCGAATTGAAACTCGATGATGCCGAGGACACGCTGCACAATGTCCAGAAACTCTGGGGACGTCCGGTGAATCTGGAAACGGTCATTGATGAAACACTTCATCTGTTGACTTTTGACGGCCAGACTCATCGTCGTTCGCCATTGACGAAGAATGAAACTTTTACGCTTACGAACTGAAGATCTCATGTCACTTTCTCAACAACTCCAACAGGAACTCAATCGCCTCTCGGCTCAAGGTCCGATTGTGGGTTGTTCGCTGGTATTCGCCGAAGCATCCGACTTGCTGGAGGTCGATCTGGCGGCTCTGGATACGATGAGCTGCGCGATGAATGAGTTGCGACTGACATTGCCCCGATTACAAAACGGAACCAACGACGACATCAAACACTGGGCCGACGATCTTTCACGACGCATCACTTATCTACTCGAACAGATTGGGCCGATTGAATTCGACGATCAGTCTGGCTCCGCCATGATCCGCTCCAACCAGCCGACGCAATTGCCCAGCGGAGCGGTCTATTATGAATTCGTGCTGCAATCCGCTTCCAAAAATGCAGTGACGATCAATCGCTACGAAATCGTCAAAGGACAACCGGGGCGCAAACTGGTGACGTTGCAATTGACTCACGAAGTGCTGGTCAAACTGGTCAACGATCTTCTGGAGACCTGCCCGGTTCCTTGACTCTAAAGCCAGCTTAAATTGCTGTACGCAATTAATTAAACCACAGAGACACAGAGGACACAGAGAATTTTAATAAGATCATCAACTCATAGGAATCACTTTCTGTTGTTTTAGATCTGCTGTGATCGAACAAACGTCCTCAAGAATCTCTGTGCCCTCTGTGTCTCAGTGGTGGTCTAATTATGTGATTTGTTCTGGAATAATTGGCGGTCATATAATAATCGCGTAGGGTGATCTCGTACACATTCGCGGTTTCGCAATCTGCGACTCTTCCGGGTATGATCCTTGCTTACGGAACGTACCAGTCCTGTAGAATCAGGTTGGGCGGTGACGTTCCTGTCAGTATCGATCACATCTTTCGGCTCGAGGTTTCATGTCGCTACTTACAGATTCCATCAATGATATTCGCGATCGCCTGCAGGCGGGGGAATCGCTGTTGTTTCTTCAGACCGATGACGAGCCTCGCTGGATTGAGGCGCTGACCAGTTTTGCTCATGGCGAAGGGAAACGGCTCGTCATCTGGTCGCTGAGTGAGGGCCTGCATTGCGAGGCTGCGGGATCACATCCTGACTTGCAGGATCCGGTTGCATTTCTCGATGCGATTCCAACACTGCCCGAGAATTCGATCGTGCTTGCGAAGGACCTGCATCACTTTGTGAACGATGCCCCGGTGATTCGACGTTTGCTCGATCAGAGCCAACGCATCTCGGCGACGCCGTTGTTGGCCATGGGGCCGGAATTTGAATTGCCGAACTCACTGGCCAAAGCAACTACGTTGATGCACATGCCGTTGCCGGATTTTCAGGAAGTGGAGGGCTGTCTGCAGGAAGCGATGGCCCGACAACCGGGAAAGATTTCCATCTCGGAGGATTATTCTCAGCGAATGATTAAAGCGGTTATCGGACTCTCGCTTCATCAGGCTCGCCGGGCTTTCAATCGCGTACTGGCAGGACGGACCGATCTGGGCGAAGAGGCAATGACACAACTGGTTGCAGAAAAGAAACAGTTGCTGCAGGGATCGGATCTACTCGAATTCCACGACCTCGATGAAACGGCCGATGATATTGGTGGTTTGAATGAACTGAAGGACTGGATCACACGGCGTGCGAAAGCATTCAGTCCCGAAGCTCAGAAGAAGCAGGTTGGGCAACCGAAGGGAGTGTTGCTATTGGGTGTGCAGGGGTGTGGGAAAAGCTTGTCGGCTCGCGTAATTGCCCGTCAGCTCAGCTTTCCATTGATCCGGCTTGATTTCGGAAATCTATTACATGCCGGTCGAGGAACTTCGGAGCAGAATCTGCGAGAAGTGTTGCGGATGATGGACAGCATCGCCCCGGCTGTGTTGTGGATTGAAGAACTGGATAAAGGCTTTGCCGGGCTGGAATCGGAAAGTGGAGACAAGGATGCGGCGTTGATGCGCATGTTCGGACTGTTCCTAACTTGGATGCAGGAGCACAAATCGCCAATCTTTGTGGTAGCGACGGCGAACGCGATTGAAAGTCTGCCTCCGGAACTGTTGAGGCGTGGGCGTTTCGATGAGTTATTCTTTATCGACCTGCCGAATTTTCATGAGCGTAAACACATCTATCAAATTCACCTCTCGAAGCGAAATTGCGATCCGGCTGAATTCGACCTGGAAGAACTGGCCGATAAGACCGAAGGCTACAGCGGCTCGGAAATTGAGCAGATTGTAAATTCAGCCGTGATCGATGCCTTTACTCGTGATCGTACGCCTAATCAGAAAGACATCCTCGACACAGCCGATTCGATTGTGCCGTTGTCGATTACGATGGAAGAGAAAATCTTCAATCTCCGCGAATGGGCTCGCTCGCGCTGTCGCCCGGCGACTCCCGATAGCCGTGTCTTCCGCATGATTGAAGATGAACATCGCAAGGGAGAACTGGTCAAGGAAGAGGACGAGTTTCCAGATCCCTGGATCGAACATTTACAAGCCGGCGATTTGAGTCGGGGCGTGCTGGAATTTGTACGAGCGTCCGACTTCGTCGTCTTCTCGAAACTCCAGGATGTATTATCCAAAACGATTGAAGTGAAAGGGAACAGTAGTCTGGTGCTGGAATCGGATACGAATTGTGTCGTCTGGCAGGGACTTGAGAAAGCACTGGCTGAGGGGATTGCCAAGTACATCAACAGTAAACGCCTCTTTCTGAATCCGGTCGAAGTTTCGTACTATCAGAAACTCGGGAAGGTTTTAAAACTGCCCGTGCTACGGGAACTGCGGGAAAAACGCTTGCCTCGGGAAGTCTGGTTTCCGTGTGTGTTGCGGATCATGCCACCACAGGAAGGGAGTGGACGGTTGAGAAGTGTGACGGTGATTGAGGAAGCGTAATTGTCCCAAGCCGTAGGTTTTGAAGTTACACGTTTTGTTTGATAAAATGTTTAATTGGATCAACACAATTGTGCCACGGCTCTGCGAGCCGTGTTTTTCAGTGTTGTTACATTAGGAGCGTTGCAAGACAATAAGATCCCCCAATGCACGGCTCACAGAGCCGTGGCACCATCAAAAGCCGTAGGTCAGGCACAGCCATACCTATATTTGAATTGAATGAAAGCAGCGAAGGGTGGCGGGGGCGCTCTCGAAGAGAAGCCCCCGAATCGTTGAAATTTCGGGGGCTTCCGCTAAAGCGGAGCGCCCCCGCCACCCAAATAGTTTTAACGTGCTTAAGTTTTGTAAGTCGAGCTCATGACGTTGCAAATGAAAACAAAGGTTCGAGCGAGCCCGTTTCATTTCTTGCATAAGGCATCCACAAGAGGGCCACATCGGCGACATTGATATCTGACTTTCGTGGGCGAACAGGGTAGCTTTTCAGCTTGAGTTGCTCGGGGTTGATTCGCTTTTCCAGTTGATCGACCTCGGCATCGAACTCTTCTTCGAGTTGGTGTAGTTTTTCCTGTTCCTGTTCCATCTTTTGTTTGGCGGTTTCGATCTCGCCTTTCTCTTTAACGACACGACCTGCACTTCGCATGGCGGTTGCTCCTTTGGAGACGTTTGTACGCGAAGCAATCTTCCGGCCCAGCAAGGCTCCCAGAATCGATTGGCCGATCGAAACAAACGAGAGATACGATTGTTCTTTATATTGGGCTTCCTCTTTCTTAACGCGTTCTTCGGCTCGAATGACGCGATCCCTGGCCGTCTGGAATTTGGATTTGTATTTCGCTTTCAGTTTTTCGATCTCCAGATCGTTGAGATCCCGCAACTCCTGTGCGACCCGTAACCGGAAGCCAGACTCGGACTCCTTGGGAGTCGAATAGACTTTCTTATCTTCCGAAGTCCACAGTGGGAGAGTGACATCACGATAAATGTAATCCCGCAATTGTTTTCGCCAGGAACGGAAGTTGTTGTACTTCGTCAAATCCTGAGAGATTTCCGGATAGAGTGCGACACTATCGGCTGAGGAATCAAATTCGAGATCGGGCGACCAGTGAATGTCGCACTCGTCCCAGACATCGATCGTATTCTCGAAATATTCAGGTACGATCAGGGCGGCTTCTTTCCAGAGATCGACATCGGCTTTGGAATCGACGTAATGGACTTTGGCCATGCCGAGCAAACCGGGCTGATAAATCAGTTTGGCATGAGGGGGCAAAGGTTTGGCGACAGCCAGATATCTTTGTGTGATGGAATCGGAAATGCTGGGAGCGAGACTGACAGACATCGACTCGACTGAAGTCGAGATTGCTGGATGAGTTGATGCGGGAGACTTCTTTGATGGTGAGGGCAAGGCGGCTTTGCGCTCGCTCATCAGTTCCGAGATTTGCTGGCGGGTGAGTGGGCCGCGTAAATAGGAAAGTGCCCAGCGAGTTTGAAACACGACGGGATGATCTTCGTGCACATTATGCAGCAGGAATTTCCGACTGCCGAGGCCGGAAAGGATTTGCCCCATTTCGCCCCGGTCAAATGATGTTCCCGTAGAACCGGCAACGCTTTCGAGGCCATCGAGGACACGGGCTTTGTCTCGCTCGGTTTGCAGTCGTCCCAGGAACCAGGTGCCTGTGTTGGAGAGACCTTTATAATCGAGATCGACCGGGTTTTGAGTGGCGAGCACGATACCGACACCGTAAGCGCGGGCCTGTTTGAGCATCGTCAGCATCGGCAATTTGCTGGGAGGATTGGCGGTCGGCGGGAAGTAGCCGAAGACTTCGTCCATGTAGAGAATCGCTCGCAACGATGTTGTGCCCGGCTGACTTCGCATCCACGAGAGTAACTCATTGAGCAGAATCGTAACGAAAAACATTCGTTCGGAATCGGACAGATGGGCAATCGACATGATCGAAATTCGTGGCTTGCCCGATTTCGTGACCAGCATCCGTTCGATGTTGAGTGGTTCTCCCTGCATCCAGCTGGCAAAGCCGGGGGAAGCGAGCAGGTTGTTGACTTTGACGGCAAAGCCGAAGCGGTCTTTTTCCGGAAAGAAGGTGTCGAGATCCATGAAGCCGACTTTCTGGAAAGGCGGCTGCTGAATCTCGCGAATAATTTCCGGAATCGTCATGTTCCGGCCCTGCTGCCAGGCGACGGTCAGAATGTTCGAGAGAAGAATATGTTCGCGGGAGCTGATGGGGTCGGCATCGATTTGTAACAATGCGAGCAGGCTCGATACGGCTGACATCACTCGATCGCGGAACGCATCACCATCGTTGAGGATTTTTTCATTGGGGGCGGCGAAAGATTGGACGACTGAAATCGGCAAGCCGGCATCGCTTCCCGGAGTGTAGATCGCCAGATCGCACGAGTCCCGAAACATGGCGACGCGTTCGGGCTGCTGATCCCACTCGGCCAGTCCCTCTTTCCATTTTTTGGCAGTCGCTTTGGCAAACTCGGCGGTTGTTTGGCCTTTACGGCGAGCTTCGCCTGCATCGACCCACGGTTCAAATTCTTCTCCCGTCATACCTGGGAATGTGAGCAACAGGTTTCCGAGGTCACCTTTGGGGTCGATCGCGATGACGGGAATGTTATCAATCGCAGCCTCTTCGAGTAACGAGAGACAGAGCCCGGTTTTTCCACTTCCGGTCATCCCGACACAGACGGCATGGGTCGTTAGATCTTTACTGTCGTAGAGCACGATATCATCGGTCAGCTTGTCGGCAGCGAGATCAAATTCCCGACCCAGATAAAAGACACCCAGCTTTTCATAATTCGGTAAGGTCATGATGTCTGCTCTTTGAAGTTAATCTGTCGATCAGGCATTGCCTGACGAAATTGACTGAATTTCAGAAAATGAAATCGGAAAATTGGTGACAATGTCGAGAGTGACTCGGCAATCGGTTATGCTGAAGAGATTGAATGATCATCAACCAGAAAAGTAGAGATATGACCGACTCTCATCCCGAGAATGAAAATGATAACGAATCGTCTCAGCCGATGCATGCCGAGTTTCGTCATCAGGCCGTGACGGCTCGTGTGAGCGAAGATGCGGCTTTGGGTGTGTTTTCGAATGCGGCAATCATCCTGAGTGGCAATTATGAATTTGTCATCGACTTCATCCTGCGGATGGGCAAGCCTGATCGCGTGATGGCTCGATTGATTTTGCCCGTTCCGGTCGTTGGCCAGTTTGCGAATACTTTGCGGGAAAGCCTGCAGAATTACGAAACGCAGTTCGGTGCACTGCCGGAAATTCCCATAACTAAAAATCTTCCGAGTACTCCCACGGGTTCTCCTGAACAAGCGGCTCCTGGCGGATTTGTCGGCTCGATTGGCCCTGAGGGAGCGGTGCACTCGAATGCGACGGAAGGGGGAGCGAGCAATCGGAAGGCTCCCCCCATCGAAGAGATTTATGACGATTTGAAACTGGACGATCATCTATTCGGAGGGACTTATGCGAATGCCGTATTGATTCGTCATTCGCCGACAGAGTTCTGTTTCGATTTTGTGGCCAATATTTTTCCGCGGTCCACCGTCAATGCCCGCGTCTTCATGGCAATTCCACAAGTCAAGCCGCTGTTGAATTCGCTTTCGCATTCGTTTGATCAATTTCGAAAACGGCAAACGCCACCGCCCAATAAAGAGGATTAAGGAATATGAAACAGGGTGGCTGGGGTCGAACAAAGTGAGCCTCCAGATACTTGAAAGCGGAGGGCTGAAAGCGGAAAGCCGAGGGGTGGGAACTTTAATGAAAACGTATTCCTTTTCTGATTTCCATTCTCCAGGAGTAGCGTTAATAATAGAGAGTCTCCCTGCTCCCCAACCTATTGCGAACTGACATGGTTTCCTATCATCCTCCCAAGCATTTTGAAAAGAAGATTCCCGCTGGGGATGATCGCACCCGGCTAGTCTGTAATCAGTGCGAATGGGTGCATTATGAGAATCCGAAAATCATTGTCGGACTGGTTCCGATTTATGAGGGCAAAATTCTGCTTTGCAATCGGGCGATCGAGCCTCGACAAGGTTATTGGACGATTCCTGCGGGTTTTATGGAGTTAAAAGAAACCGCGGAAGCAGGGGCGAAGCGGGAAGCCTGGGAAGAAGCATGCGTGCAGGTGGAGATCAATGCGTTACTGGGTGTCTATTCGATTCCCCGCGCTGGCCAGGTGCATTTGATTTATCGAGCGGTCATGGACAAACCCGAATTCGCAGCAGGCCCGGAAAGCCATGATGTGCGGTTGTTCGCCTGGGAAGACATTCCCTGGGATAACTTGGCGTTTCTGTCGAATCACTGGGCGCTCCAACATTATTATCAGTCCCGAGAGTGGGATCATTTTGCTCCCTTTGGTGTGCCGGATGAAGATGTGGACGAGGTTTCCGGGCGTACCACATGAACCCTTTTCCCCATGGTGATCGGGTTTCCATTGATGAGATGCAGTTATTAATAAGAATACAAGCACGAAGCGCAAGTGAGACTGTTTATCGGGCCTGACTGACTCGCTTGCGCTTCGTGCTTGTATTGTTAATGACCGTGTTGTGCTGGTTGTCGCTGAAAATTCTCGTGCAGAATCGCTCAAATGCATGCAGAGCTAAGAATTCTGCCAGTCGTCTCAATACTTTTCGAGGGGGGATTGACTTGAAAAAGAGTTTGAATTTTTCTTGACAAGGTTCTGTTTCTAGTATTTCCGTTCAGTCATGAGTTGCCTCTCTTTCGAGTCATTCCGATTTCAGGGGCTGAAAATCCCGCATAACTGGCCCGGGGAGTGTACGTTAGGCCATTTCTCATTGTTAAGATGTAACGATTAGTACGATATTGCAGAGATAATTCTGTGGAAACCATTTTGAGGGGGTTAACGATCAATTGACATCATCCTTTTTCAGGGGCGTGGCCGATAAATCTAACTGAAAGAGTTGCCCCATTCGCGCTCGTCACAGGAATTATTCCTGGTTCAGTCGTTTTGTGGCAGATCCTCCTGCATGAGATCAGATCCTCGCAGGCGGGGATCTGTGTTGCAGGAGTGTATACCTGCCCTCGTCTGCCACAAACATTCCCAAGGGAGAACAAGGAGAGACATGATGTTAATGACCCCCAAGAGCTGGAAGGTTCTAAGCGCCTTCCTCATCGCAGCTGGAATGTCTTTTGGCACAACCAGCTCAGCACAAGCAGGCGACTGCTGTTATGATTCTTGCTGTGAACCAGACTGTGTCTTCGACTCAGCTGGCGATCGTCTTTGCGGACGATTGAAATCTATGTGTGGTTTGTGGAGCTGCGGCGACAGCTGCGTTGATGATTGCTGCATCGATGATTGCATCGACGACAGCTGCTGCATCGACGATGGTTGCACAGGCTGCTGTGAAGAAGAGAGTCCATGGACTTTCGGTGGCTGGACTCAGCTCGGCTACCATACGAAGAACAACTCGTTGTTCAACAATGATCAGGATCGCTTCAATTCACACCAGAACTGGCTGTATGTTGAGAAAACAGCAGACGGTTCTTGCGGTTGGGACTGGGGTGGACGCTTCGATATCATGTATGGTACCGACGCTAACGACACTCAGGCCTTCGGTAATGCTAGCAGCCGTTGGGACTTCAACAATGGCCAAAACAATCCGAATGGTTACGGTTGGGCTTTGCCACAGGCATACCTCGAAGTTGCTAATGGCGACTGGTCGATTATCGCTGGTCACTTCTACACCCTTCTGGGATACGAAGTTGTGACTGCTCCCGATAACTTCTTCTACAGCCATGCTTTCACGATGTACAACTCTGAAGCGTTTACTCACACTGGTGTTCTGGCAACACACGCTGCCAGCGACAATGTGACAAACTACTACGGTTGGACACTCGGCTGGGATACTGGTTTCGATCAGAATGCTGGCGGAAGCAGCTTCCTGGGTGGATCTAGCATCGCTCTGAATGACAGCACTTCTTTGACCTACATCACCACTTTCGGTGACCTGGGTGCAAACGGTACTGGCTACACTCACAGCTTGGTTCTGGACAAAACCTTCGGTTGCGAAGGCGAGTGGAACTATGTTGCTCAGTCTGACTACGTCGACGCAACTGCTTACGATCCATACGGTATCGCAGGAACTGCAACTGAAGCTTACGGCTTGAATCAGTACCTGATCTACAACATGTCCGACAAAATCGGTGTTGGTTCACGATTTGAATGGTGGCGTACTGCTGGCGAAGATACATACTCACTCACAATGGGTACTAATATCAGACCAACAGACAACATCGTCATTCGTCCTGAAGTTCGTTACTACTTCGGCGAACCAGCTGCAGCAGCTGCGATCAACGCAGCTTCTGGAAGCAACACATTCGACAGCTTCATCTTCGGAGTTGACGCTATCCTGACCTTCTAGTCCAGATAGCTTCAGCCAAAGCTGAACGAAGAATTTAAGATGCCCGCCGCCGACCTCGGACTTCCGAAGTCGGCGGCGATTTTTTTTGCGCTGCGATCATGTTACAGTAAGGGAAAGGTCCAGGGTCCTGAGTCTAGAGACCAGGGTTTGATAGTTTGCCCTGGACCCTTATCCCATGACACTAGACCCTAACAAGGCCTGACCGTTGAAATTTGAACAGATGACCCTGCCGAATGGATTGTCGATTGTCGGCGAGATCAATCCGAATGTGCAAAGTGTCGCCTTTGGCTATTTTGTCCGTGTTGGCTCGCGGGATGAAACCGATGAAGTCAGCGGTGTGAGTCACTTTCTCGAACATATGGTGTTCAAGGGGACTGAAAACTACACGCCGATGGATGTGAATCGCATCTTCGATGAAGTCGGGGCCAAGTACAATGCCTCAACCAGTGAAGAAGTCACTCTGTTTTATGCCGCAGTTCTGCCCGAATATCTGTCTCAAACATTTGAGCTGGTTTCTTCAATTCTCTATCCGTCATTGCGAACCGACGACTTCAACATGGAGAAGAACGTCATTCTTGAAGAAATTGGCATGTATGACGACATGCCCGCTTTCTCCGCCTACGAAAAATTGATGCAGACGCACTTTGCCGGTCATCCGCTTTCCCGCAGTATTCTGGGAACGGTCGAGAGCATCACTGCGTTGACGGCTGATCAGATGCGGGCCTATCACAAGTCCAATTATCTTTCTGGAAATATCACGCTGGCGCTAGCCGGGAATGTCGACTGGTCGACTGTGGTCGAACTGGCAGAAAAGCATTGTGCCCACTGGCCATCGGGCATGACGGATCGCCCGACTCAGGAAGCCGTTCCTGCGGGCGGATTGGCGGTGATAACGAAGGAGAGTTCAAATCAGGAGCATGTCGCACAAATGACTCCTGCTCCGACGTCGCAAAGTGATTTGCGATTTGCGGCCGATATCCTTTCCGTGATTGTTGGCGATGATGCAAATAGCCGGCTCTATTGGGAATTGATTGAACCGGGGCATGCCGAAGCCGCAGAATTGAGTTACAACGAATACGATGGCTCAGGAACTTACATGACTTTTCTGACCTGCCATCCTGATGACGTCGAGAAAAATATGGCGGTCATGGCTCGGATTTTTGAGGATGTCAACAAAAATGGAGTGACAAGCGAAGAACTCGAGCAGGCCAAAAACAAAGTTGCTTCCCGTATTGTATTACGCAGCGAACGTCCGATGGGACGGCTTTCCTCACTGGGCAGTAACTGGGTCTATCGCAAAGAATATCGTTCGGTAGAAGATGACCTGAACACACTGCAGTCATTAACACTCGATGACATCAATAATCTTCTGAAAGCGTACCCACTCGGACACACGACAACAGTTGCCATCGGCCCACGTGAATCCCTTACCCTGAATTCATAAATAAACTGTACGATAGGTAGAACTTTACAAGCACGAAGCGCAAGCGAGTGAGTCACTGTTCCACTTAATCCTCAATCCCAAAGAGAAATCATCATGGCTGCTAAACAGGACCTATTCACTTCATTCGGACTGTTAATCCTGCGTGTCGGAGCAGGAGGCATGATGCTGACTCACGGCATTCCGAAACTTCTGACCTTTGCGGAGAAGGCAAAAACCTTTCCCGATCCGCTGGGAATTGGCAGCTTTATGAGCCTCTCAGGAGCCGTCGGGGCTGAGGTCTTCTGTTCCGGACTGGTTATTCTGGGGCTGTTCACACCGGTAGCCGCGATCCCGCTGGCGTTTACGATGTTCATCGCTCTGTTTGTCATTCACGGTGCGGATGCCTGGGCAGTCAAAGAAAAAGCGGCGATTTATCTGGTGGTATTCACCACATTAATCTTCACTGGTGGTGGACGTATTGCACTCTATCCACTGTTCCAGTCGATGTTCCGCAAGCGCAAGCCGAAGGCGGAAAAGGAGTAACTGTCGATAGGAATCAGTCGCAGGAAGAGAAGTTACTCTTCCTCTTCGTACTGTACTTCGACCAGCTTTTCTGCTTGCGCCAGGGAATTGACCTCGGCTATCACGGTTTCGGCATCGGTATTCAAACCCATGACGGCTCGGGGTGTGCCGTTGAATTCGAGGTTTCGTAGAAAGAGCCATTGGCTGTTTGCAACTCGGCAGCGAGCCGCAAAGGCGACTGGGGAGGGAAGGACTTCGCGGGCTTCGGTGATGGTCAATTGCGACCAGTCGCAGGCTTTTCCCCGGCGAGTCGGAGACCAGTCGAGCCAGAGTGGCATGCAGACATTCTGCCGTCCGGTTTGCTCAAGAGTGATCGCCTCATCGGTGCATTCGAGTTTGCCATCGGCGCGATGAACGACATCTTCCGGAATGGCGAGGGGCATCAGTCTGACATCCCGTTTCTGCTGGCGAAGTTTCCAGCTGCGAGTATGAGTATCCGGCTTCCCCTTCCAGGCTTTTGCGAGCGGTAACTGCCAGGAAATCTGAACAGTCGCATCTGTTTTTGTCGTGACAGAATCACAGAGCAGGGCGACCTGATCGTTTCGTGACAGAAAAATTTGCCGATCGATAATTGCGTGATCTGTTTCGTTACGCAGTTCGATAAAGTCACCCGCTTCGTCATTGTACCAGCAGAGAGAATTCCATTCCGACTGCAACTCGCAAATTTGCCCCTCAATTTTGAGTTCGGTATTCCAGCTGCCGTTCAGGAGAGGCAATCCGAGTATCGAAAACTCGATTTGTGGACTGTTCGAGCCATAGGCAATGGTGAGATGATCTGCTCCCGGATACCAGTTACAGCGGAGAGAGGCCAGTTTTGCCCAGTCGGATTGAGTCGCGGCGGTCAAATCTTCATCTGGCTTAGAGCGTTTTGACTTTGCAGATGTTGTCGCTGTAGAACCGATCGACTGTAATGTTTGACGCATCCAGTTGGGGCGTTTTTTATCATTCAGGTTTTGGAGGGAATCGGCCAGAGTTGTCGGCCAGAATTGAGCCGTCCCGTTGGCCAGGGCCAGTTGTCCCTGGCTTGAGGTCAGGCTGGCGGTTCGTTGCAGCAGATCTTCCCAGCGGTCCTGAGACTTTCTGCTCAGCCAGCTTTTTTCAATCCACTGACTCGCAAGATTCCCACGCTGAAATGAAGCCATCCAGAGTGGGAGTTCTGTCAGGAGGTTTGCGTGGGGCGTCCCATCGTTATCGGTATAAGCATCAAGTTCTTCGGCATAGCCGGACTGGCCATCGCGTCTTAACGTGCGGGATCCCGCCTGATGCTGCAGGGCGATTCCTAATATTAATCGAGACTCCGCTTTGAGTAACAGGGACTCCAGAGGTGAAAGTCGATCGCTTTCTGTCATTCCGTCGGTCTGTTCGATGAGGGATTGATAAGCCACTAATCGCTGATAGAACGCCAGGCACTGTTCTGTAGAGAGTTCTCGACTGCAACACAGATACAGTCCTGCTTCAACGACGATATCTGCAATCTTTAAGTCCAGCCAGGAGGTGACCGGGAGTACCAGCAAAGCATCAATCAATTCCGACAGAGTTTGCGGCAACGTATTCGACTTTGTTTTGCCGGTCGGTTTTGACAGCAGGAAATCCAGAATCGGTAAGCACGGATGCTGTTCATTTCCAGGAATCGTCAGAATATTTTGTAGACTCTGGAGAAATGAAATCCTCTGAGCTTTAATGGCAGAGCCTTTTCCGCGACATCCGCCAAAGGCGAGCAATCCTGCCAGTTCGTCAGCTTTCTGTTTTTTCGTCAGCTTTTCGATCTGCGAACGAATTGACTTTTCCCATTTCAAATTTGCTGCCCAATTCAAATTTGTGGGGGGATTCGCTGATTTTTGCTCAGGATTGGAAGTGAGATTCGTAGCTGCCATCGATGGGTCAATCGTCAAAAGAAACACTATAAGAATTCGCGCGGTACAATTTCAGCCGGAACCGCCTCTGTCATTTACGAAAACAATATTAATCGGAAGATTTTGACGAGCGGGTTATTCGACTGGGGGTAGAAGTTTCGGAGCCACTGGGCTTTCCGAAAATCATGCGACCCGCACTGTTTTGCAATACGCTGGTCACTTCAACATCGACTTCCTGGCCAACAAGATCCTTGCCCTGTTCGCAAACGACCATCGTGCCGTCGTCGAGATACCCGACCCCCTGACCATACGATTCCCCTTCTTTCATAAGCTGAATCCGTACATGTTCGCCTGGGATGTATTTTGGCTTGAGGGCATTGGAAACATCGTTCAGGTTCACAACATCGACATTCTGAACGCTGGCAATTTTATTAATATTGACGTCGTTCGTCACAATTCGGCCACTGACTGCAATTGCGACATCGATGAGCAGTTGATCGTGCGAAGACGATTTCGTTTTTCCGCGAGTTGTGCTCGTGTTGTGAATGCGGATCTCGGCATGAGGATGTTGCTGGATACGGCTGAGTACATCGAGCCCTCGCCGTCCGCGGCCGCGTCGGACTTTGTCGCCACTGTCCGCGATTCGCTGGAGATCTTCGAGAACGAAATCAGGTACGAGCAGTTGCGAGTCGATGACATGCGTTTCGACGAGTTCTGCAATTCGACCGTCAATCAGTGCATGACTGTCAACAACCAGTGGTCGTCCCCCTTTGAGTTCGCGAGAGAACTCGACATACGGGATGATAAATCGGAAGTCATCCTTGGTCTGCATCAGGAATGAAATGCAGAAGTAGGGGAGGGTGAGTACGACGACCATCGTAAACATATTGTAATAGCCACGCCCTTGGGCGGCGAAGGCCTGCTCGAACATCGGTTCGACGGCCTGGATCAATAAGTAGCTGAGCAAAACACCAATCAGCAGGCCAAAGTAAAGAGCGGAGAGGTCTTCAATTCGTTTTCGACGAATTAGCACATCGACCACAATCACACCGACGGCGATGGCCATCAAGCCGAAGAATGTGGGGAAGCGATGATTTTGAATGACATCCGGTAATCCATCCGTCTGGCTGACAAAAGTCGCAAAGGCACCAGCCGCGATGCAGATAAAAACCGCTCGAATAATTCCCAAAAGCATTGGAACTTCACCTGTCTATCTATGAGATTCCGATCAACACCGTTGCATGCGGTCGCAAGATCGGTTTCCTGGTTCATTAAAAAATTGGGGAAACCTGGGGACTCGCCAGTTCTTTCTTCATCGCGAGTGTGCGGGGAGTAATTTCTCACTGCTCCAGATCGATTCCTGTGCCAGTCATCATACGACGTCACTTGTCAATTTTCTACGCACGGAAATCATTGTTCTGAGAGACTTTTTCATGAATTCCAACCTCATTCAGTATAACTACGGAGTTGAATGTTTGTTTGGAAACCAATTGTTATTGCAGACAAGTCGACTGGTTGTGGAATCCTGAATTAACAATCCGTTACTGACCACGATAATGAGTTTACGCGAAAGAGCCTGTTCCAAACCTTCTGCATTTCCGAAAAGTCGACGAATGAATTTTCAATACGATCAGTTATTCAGAGTATGCCTGATGTGTGGTGGTCTGTTCTTCCGGGGAGTTCAGGCGGAGGCTCACGATGCTCCCGGTCAACCTGCTCACACGCATTTGTCAGGGAATTCCTCTGCCAGTCGGGTTACGATGGCTGAAAAAGGGGAATATCGAATTGTGACCAGCAATGGCTTGCCCGATCATCAACCGGGGCAGTTTCCGCGGCGGGGGAATCCCAATCGGGTTTCTGCGCAGCAGTATCAATTTCGAATGCCACTCCAACCTGAGCAGGCACGCACAGTCACGCCTGTGGGAATGAATCGATTTGGAGTTGCGCTGAATGGAGTCCCTTTTGACCCCGGGGCAGCGGAGTTCTGGAATCGGGATCGACGTTCTGGCTGGCAGTACGAAGCGAATTCCGGAAAAATCAATCTGGGACTCGATGAGCATCATGCCCACGTCCAGCCTGACGGGGGCTACCATTACCATGGTTTACCGACAGGGCTGGTGGAGATTCGAGAAGAAAGTTCGAGTCATACCGATCCCATCCTGATTGGCTATGCAGCCGATGGCTTCCCGATTTATAGCTCTGAGGGATACCGGAATCCTCAGGATCTGTCTTCGGGGTTAAAGAGAATGAAGTCGAGCTATCGTGTTAAATCGGGGCAACGGCCCGGTGGTCCTGGGAAATCTTACGATGGAACGTTCGTCGAAGACTACGAATTTGTTGAAGGGAGCGGCGATCTCGACGAATGCAATGGGCGGGAAGGTGTCACGCCGGAGTATCCAGGCGGAATTTATCACTATTACGTGACGGAGGATTTTCCGTTTATTCCACGGTATTTTCGAGGGACGCCCGATGCGAGCTTCGCGAAACGCGGCCCCCCATTTCCCGGCGGACCGGGGCGAAGACCTCCGTTTCCACCACCCAGGTGATGTCGTCGGATTGATAGCTATGCAGTTTGGATCGTTCTGCCGTTATCTGGTGTTATCCTATTTCGCCCAGGCTGGTGCATCTGTGGTTTGAGCGGATTTCTTTTCCTCTGGTTTTTTCTCTTCCTGACCGGAAGCCAGATGCAGTGTTCCAGCAGGTTCCAGAACCGGATTGCTGGCAGGTGGAGATGAGAAGGCGACTGATTGTGGGATTTTCTGAGATTTTTTCCCGCCCAGAACCTTCTTTCCTTCTTTGATTTCCTTGTTAATTGAGCCTCCCTGGTAAGGTCCAATTCCGAGCATGAAGTAGTTGCTGTCGTCAGATTCCGCGAGAGACATTCCACCCGATCCCAGTGGAGCACGCGTTTTGGCGTCGTAGGCAACCAGACCAATTTTGGCGATCCCTTTTTGATTATTCCGCTCAATCAAACGCATTTCCGGCAAGGTAAGCATTCCAGGCAGAACAACTTCCGGAGTTCCCAGATAGGCTTCCTGGGAATGCGTACCAATCGCTCCTGCTCGAGCTTCCACAATCAGATCCGCTTCTTCCTCTTTAGGAACCAGTCGGGCTCCCCCGCGTAATAATCGATGGCGAATTGAGGAAATGACGTAGCTTTTGTCGACACAATCGACGTATTTGTCGTTCAGGAAGACGTTTCTGTTTGCAAACGGCGTGAAATCGACCTTGTCCAGAGATTGATCGACCGCATTTGAAACCAGCATTTGCTCCTTAGCGGATCGTGCGGTATTTGTCGTCGTCGTTGAAGTGCAGCCGACTGTCAGGCAGACTAGAGTGAGAAGAAATAATCGATACATATCGTTATGTCTTTTATGTAGAAGAGGGTTGGAGGCTGGCGCGGGGAATCAATCAGGCGTGAGAACATGCCCGTGTGGTCTATGTAGCGAAAACATCTCATTTGTGTCAAAAAATCTTTTCGTATGTTTCTCAATGCAGATCTTACAATGAAACCTGGTGATTTATGGACTCGATTATGCAATCTTCAAGATTTCAGGCACTCCAGCAGCCGCAATCCCAAGTTTCGTTTCGTGTGGATGGGGTTGAGAAAATCCGCTGGAACTTTGGGACGGAATCGAGGCGACCATATTTCTTTCCATTCTGCGGTCCATCCAATGAGCCATTGACACGCATGGGGCATCCCGGTGCTCCGAATCACGATCATCATCAATCGATCTGGTTTGCCCATCATAAAGTTCAGGGAATTGACTTCTGGTCGAATAACGAAACCGCTTATATTCGCCAGAAAGAGTGGCTTTGCTATCGCGATGGAGCGGATGAAGCCATCATGGCGGTGAATCTCGACTGGCACGACGGGCATAATCCTCAGCCATTGATGACCCAGGAATTGGTGGCAGGATTTCGATTGCATGAGTCGGGTGGGACAATTCTCGAACTGCAATCGACATTCACCCCGACCTCAAAAGAATTGGAACTGGGGCAGACGAACTTCGGGTTTCTCGCCATCAGGCTGGCGAAAACCATCTCGGCTTACTTTGGGAATGGTTTAATCACGGATAATCAGGGCCGCTCAGGCGAGCCAGCCATATTTGGGCAGTCGAATCAGTGGGTCGACTATTCCGGGAGTGTTTTAACGGGACTCGGAAAAAGTCGTCGAGAAATTCAAGAAGGGATCACCTGTATCAATCATCAAGCCAATCCCAACTCGCCACCTGGCTGGCATGTTCGGGAAGATGGCTGGATGGGGCCATCGGCCTGTCGAGAGCAATCGTTACTCATTTCCCAGGAAAAGCCGTTACGGCTGAGATACTTGTTGTTCGGGCATGCCGGTCTGGTTGACATTTCCGTGAATAATGAATTGGCAGATAAATTTAATCGTCTTCCTGACTGGATTGTGAGGCGTTCGTCTGTTAAACATCAGGAATGGGAAGTGTTCCGTTAAACATTTTGAGGGTCGTGCAGCCGATAGTGTTGTGTACTTGACTCGCAAAACCGCTTTGAATTCAATAACGGACTGGGTCATAAACGTCGAAAAGTGTTTTTGAAGTTTGATCTAAGATTTGTTTAAGAAAAAACAGGCCTGTTTCGTTGACAAGGTTTAGCGAGACTAGTACTATCCCCGCTTCCCCATTCGGGAAGACGTGGGAAACTGCTTAAGTTGATCGATTTTTCGATGGACAGCGGTAGCGTTCCCTCCGCACGGCATCTGGTTGCTCGTGTGTTGATATGATTTTTTACATTCGCGTTCATGGCAAAAAAGGGGTGGCGGAGTGTCCGCAGGATCTCAGGAAAAAATCCGTATTCGGATGGAGGCTTACGATCATTCAGTGCTGGATCAGTCCGCATCGGATATTGTAGATACAGCCAAGCGTACAGGTGCGATCGTTCACGGTCCAATTCCATTGCCAACGCGAATTGAGCGGTATACGGTCTTGCGTAGCCCGCACATCGATAAAAAGTCTCGTGAGCAGTTCGAGATTCGAACTCACAAGCGAGTGATTGATATCGTGCAGCCGACGGGTAAAACTATTGACGCTTTGAATAAGTTGTCGTTGCCTGCTGGCGTGGATATCAAGATTAAAGCGACTGCCTAGTGGCAAGGGCCCTTTCGGGTTGTGTTGCCCGGGAAAAGTGGGGTTGGCGAATCTGTTTTCGTTAATTTCTATTGGCTCGCAGTGGCCGTGCAGGTCATCGAACTATTTGTTGGTAATTATTGTGATTTCGGTTCGCGCTCGTTTTTCGGGCGTACTGATTCGGGGAAGATGAGACATGCCAGTAGGGCTGCTCGGACGAAAAATCGGAATGACTCAGGTCTATATAGAGGCTGGCGTGGTTGTGCCTGTCACTGTGTTGGAGTTGGGTCCATGTCCTGTGATGCAGGTTCGTACTGTTGAGCGGGATGGTTATGAGGCAGTGCAACTTGGCTTTGGCGATAAGCCTCGTCGCTTGGCGACGAAAGCTGAGCGTGGTCATGTTGCGGAGATTAACAGCAAGCGTCGTCGGTCTCGGACAGAGGCTGGTGTTGAGTTGTTGGCCAAGGCGGATTGCGAGCCTCAGCGGTATGTTCGCGAGTTTCGCACAGAGGGTGAAGATCACGGGTTGGATGTTGGTCAGGTTTTGACAGTATCTCATTTCGCAGAGATTTCGCACGTAGATGTCATTGGTACATCAAAGGGTCGCGGTACTGCGGGTGTGATGAAGCGTCATAACTTTGCTGGTCAGCGAGCTACTCACGGGGTGAAAAAGGTTCACCGTCATGGTGGGTCCATTGGTCAGAGTGCTGATCCAAGTCGAGTTCTTAAGGGGACGAAGATGGCTGGTCAGTATGGTAACTGCCAGATCACAATGCGAAATTTGAAAGTGGTTCGTGTTATTGAGGAAGAGGGCTTGCTGCTCGTTAAGGGTGCGGTGCCTGGTGTGACGGGCGGTTATGTGATTGTTCGCCAAACAAACAAGATGGGTTAATTCTGGGCTTTGTTCTCGGAAGTTATTAATACAGCGGTGCTGCCGTAGGGTGGTCGGAGTTAGTGGAAATGATTTCATTACCAATTTATAATCAGCAAGGTTCAGAGGTTGGGACTTACGAGTTCGATCCTGCAGAGCTTGCTGCCGGTGTGAATAAGCAATTGCTTCACGATGTTGTCGTGATGTATGAGGCAAATCGCCGCGTCGGAACTTCCGCTACGAAATCTCGCGGGATGGTCAGCGGCTCGACGAAGAAAATGTATCGCCAGAAGGGGACTGGTAATGCCCGTGCGGGTAGCAAGCGGTCTCCAATTCGGCGAGGTGGTGGGCACACATTTGCCAAGACAACTCGCGACTGGAGCTATCGTCTTCCTAAGAAGGCGATACGTCTGGCGACTCGAATGGCACTGTTGAGTAAATTTGAAGACGAGCAGGTTCGTCTGGTTGATGATATTCAGTTTGATTCTCCGAAGACGAAGTCGGTCGTGACGATGCTCTCCGGATTAGGTCTGGATCCATCGAAAACACTTGTGACGACACAGGATTACAATGTGAATTTCTGGAAGTCGGCTCGGAATATTGCTGGTCTTCGGGTCAGTCCGGCTGCGGGGTTGAATGCCTATGATTTGCTGCATCAGCGTATGTTGGTGGTGACGAAGTCGGCGTTGGATTCCTTGCGAAGTGTAGAGTCAGAGAAGTAGTTAACGAGTCAGGTTGAGTCCTTTCGTTGTTTTGTATCGAGTTTTAGATTGTTTGTGAGTTTAAGGGGTTGGGTATGTCTGTGGAGTCAGGTTCGGGCTTGAATCTCGAGCCCTATCAGATTGTTCTCAAGCCGTTGGTGACGGAAAAAAGTACGCACTTTGCGGAGCGAGACAATGTCTACGCCTTCAAGGTTCATGCACAGTCCAATAAAACTCAGATCCGCAAGGCGGTTGAGTCGCTTTGGGATGTTAAAGTGACTAAGGTTCGAACTCAGAATCGTAAGGGCAAGCCTCGTCGAACAAAATCGGGGATGGTTCATACGCAAAACTGGAAGAAGGCGATTGTTGAGCTCGATTCAGAGCATCGAATTTCTTTCTTCTAGGTAAGCCTTCCATTTTGTTTGTTCAGCTGTGTGTTTGAGATATTGAATTCAGAAAGTCGATCATGGGTATTCGACAATATAAACCGACAAGTCCAGGCCGCCGAAATGCGTCCGTTAGTGACTTTGCGGATATTACGGACAAAAAGAAGAAGCCAGAGAAGTCTCTGCTCAAGCGGCTGAAAAAGCACTCGGGTCGAAACAATCAGGGCAAAATTACAGTTCGTCACCGTGGTGGCGGGCATCGTAAGATGTATCGTGTGATTGACTTCAAGCGACGCACTGATGGTGTGACTGCTGAAGTGATTTCAGTCGAGTATGATCCCAATCGAACCTGCCGTATTGCGTTATTGCAGTATGAGGGCGGAGAAAAGGCATATATTCTGGCTCCTGTTGGCCTTAAGGCTGGTGATAAGCTGGAAAACGGCCCAAAGGCTGATCCTAAGATGGGAAACTGTCTGCCATTGGCAAACATTCCTGCGGGTTCAGAAATTCATGCTATCGAGATGCAGCCAGGTCGCGGGGCACAATTATGCCGAAGTGCTGGTGGTGTTGCGGTGATGAATGCGACTGAAGGCGGATGGGCACAGATTACTTTGCCATCCGGTGAAGTTCGTCGCTTACCAAGTTCCTGCCGTGCAACAATTGGTCAACTTGGCAATACAGAGCACAGTAAGGTCAGGTTGGGGAAAGCTGGTCGTAAGCGTTGGAAGGGGCGTCGTCCTCATGTTCGCGGTACGGTCATGAATCCAGTTGCTCACCCGATGGGTGGTGGTGAAGGTCGAAACTCTGGAGGACGTCATCCTTGTAGTCCAACTGGAAAGTTGGCAAAGGGAGGTCGTACCAGGAAGCGTAAAAAGGCATCAACGAAGGCGATTATTCGTCGGCGTAAGTCAAGACGTTATGGTCAGCTGAAGTAAGCAATCGGTCGTTGGGACTGGTTATTGAAGTTAAGAGATTATTCGGAGTTAGGGTTAAGTTATGGGGCGTTCCCTCAAAAAGGGTCCTTATGTGGATCATAACCTGTTGGACAAAATTGCACGTCTGGATGAGGCCGGCAAGAAGACGCCGATCAAAACCTGGGCGCGTAATTCAACGATTGCTCCCGAGTTTATCGGTCATACTTTTCTCGTCCATAATGGTCGTGCCCATCTGAATGTCTATGTGACAGAAGAGATGGTTGGTCACAAATTGGGTGAGTTTTCATTGACGCGAACGTTCCGAGGCCATGGGGCTAAGGGTAAGCGATAATTTCAACTTCCACTGCGGTCGTTGAAGGTTATGAAAGACATTATTTGGCTGGCGCTCTGAGTGAGTGCAACAGGTATTGAGAATAGTTATGTCTAAAGTCAAAGCATCACATATGTACGCTCGGATCTCGCCGACCAAGGTCCGACATTTTACGGCCTTAGTCAAAGGGATGACGGCTAGCCAGGGTTTGGAGCAACTGCGTTTCCTTCCGAATCGTGGCGCTAAAATGCTGGAAAAAGTCCTGCAGAGTGCTGTCGCCAACGCAGAAGATCGTGGGGCACGCAGCCCGGCTACTTTGAAGATTACAGAAGCTCGTGTCGATATGGGGCCTAGTTTTAAGCGAGTCTGGCCTCGTGGTCGCGGTCGGGCAGATATGTTGCAGAAGAAGTTTGCCCACATTCATGTGGCATTGGATGCACCTGAATTATCATAAATAGAAGCCGACTGAACATCGGCTAGAGACGTATTCAAGACAGGTCACAGTTATGGGACAAAAAACACGGCCAACAGGATTTCGAGTCGGTATTGTGGAAGACTGGCGTAGTCGCTGGTATGCTTCCAAGCGAGAATTCGGTACTCTGCTGGTGGAAGATGTTAAAATTCGCAACTTTGTGAAAACCCGCTATGGATTTGCCGGGATCGCAAAGGTTGAAATTGAACGTACACGAGATCATGTGAACGTCAATCTGCACTCGGCTCGGCCAGGTGTAATCATTGGGCGTAAAGGCCAGGAAATCGATCGCCTTAAGGCGGAGCTCGAAGAGTTGACCGGTCGCCGGATGGAAATCAAGATTGTCGAAGTGAATAATGCCTCCAAGAGCGCCATCCTCGTTGCAGAAGATATTGCTCAGCAATTGCAAAAGCGAGGAAGCTTCCGCAGAGCCCTCAAGCGTCAGCTTGATCAGGTGATGGAAGCAGGAGCTTACGGAGTAAAAATCGAACTAGCTGGTCGCTTGGGCGGCGCAGAAATGTCACGTAAGGAAAAAGGAATCCGCGGATCGATTCCACTTTCCACTCTCCAGCGGCACGTTGATTACGGTCATACGACTGCTAAGACTGCCCAGGGGATTATTGGCATTAAGGTATGGGTTGACCGCGGTAACTATTCAGACGAGGAGTCTAACAATGGCGCTGATGCCCAAGCGGGTCAAGCATCGAAAAAGCCAAAGAGGTCGCATAAAAGGTAATGCGACTCGCGGCAATACACTGGCATTCGGTGACTGGGGATTACAGTCACTTGAGCCAGGGACGATCACCGGAAAAACAATTGAAGCGTGCCGAATTGCGGCTATGCAGTACATTCGCGGTGAAGGAAAGCTCTACATTCGAGTCTTCCCTCACAAGCCAGTCACCGCCCGCCCACTCGAAACGCGAATGGGTAAGGGTAAAGGGGAACCGGATCGCTGGGTTGCTGTGATTAAGCCAGGTACGGTTTTATTTGAAATTGCAGGAGCATCTCACGATGCTGCCCGAGACTGTTTTGCACGTGTTGCACATAAACTGCCAATGAAGGTTCGTTTATTGCAGCGTACGCATGGAACACATTAATAACCGAATATGTCAGCGGAGGTGGTCGAATTGTTGGCCACTGTAGAGAGATTTGACAATGTCAAAAGCTTCTGAATTACGCGAACAGAACGATGAGCAATTAGGCTTTTCGTTGAAAGAAACGCAGAAAGAGTTTTTTCAATTACAGTTTAAGGCTGTAACTGAGAAGCTCGATACTCCTAGCCGTAAAAAAGAGTTACGCCGTGAGATTGCACGGATCAAAACGATTCAAAACGAGCGACTCGCTGCAGTCGAATCAAGTGATTCATAATTGTTGAGAACAACCAAAGCGGCTAAATCCGCTACCCTGTGACGGACAGAATCTGGAATGAAGAAGAAACTGATCGGCATTGTTGCCAGTGACAAAATGAACAAGACGCGCCGCGTCGAAGTGAAACGACTGTTTCAGCATCCACGATATGGCAAAATTGTCAGTCGAAAGACAGTCTGTCATGTTCACGATGAGAACAACGAATCTAAAGAAGGGGATAAGGTTGAGATTATTGAATCTCGCCCTCTCTCCCGCTTGAAGCGTTGGGATCTGGTGCGGATTGTTGAAGTCATGACTGATCCCATGGCTGCTCGTATTGATGATCCCGTAACTGCGGAAAATGTGTCGGACGAGTAAGTATTCTCCGCGTTAGTATTCAAATAAGCTGCGAATTGATTGAAGAGTCGATCCCATGATTCAGATGCAAACCGTTGTGGAAGTCGCTGATAATACCGGTGCAAAAATTGCCCGTTGTATTCGCGTCTTAGGTGGCACAGGCCGACGTACTGCTAAAATTGGTGATGTGATCATCGTCAGTATTCAAAAGACACTGCCCGGTAGCCCTGTCAAAAAAGGCCAGGTTGCCCGAGCAGTTATTGTCCGAACACGACAGAAAACTCGCCGTGATGATGGCAGTTATGTTCGTTTCGATAAAAATGCAGTCGTTCTTGTTGACAAGGATGGCAATCCACGAGGCACTCGTATCTTCGGAGCAGTTGCTCGTGAGTTGCGGGAAGCTCGTTTTATGAAAATTGTTTCCCTGGCTCGAGACGTATTTTAGCCAGTCGAGGCTAATTCCATTGGAGGCGAGTGGGTCTCAAAGATATTACAAATATTGTCACAGTAATGTGATTTCAGATACTGGATGTGCATCGTCTTCCCTGGTGAAGATGATCAACTGCGAAGACTATTAGTTGTAAGACTGTGCAGAAGCCATGAAAATAAAAAAGGGTGACCAAGTCGTTGTAATCACTGGAGAGAATGCCTCAAGCACTCCTCATCTGGTTACACAAGTGCTCAAAGGCGGCCAGAAAATGGTTGTTCAGGGAGTCAATCAGGTCTATAAGCATGTCAAGCGGGGACACCCCAAGTCACCTTCGGGTGGACGACTCCAGATGGAAATGCCCATCCAGAGCAGTAATGTGATGTACTATTGCGAGTCCTGTTCAAAGCCTGCTCGGCTGGGGCTTCGATATACAGAAGAGGGTTCGAAAGAGCGGTTCTGCAAAAAGTGCGGGACTGCCTGTGGGACGATCAGCCCACCACGTGAAAAATACGCGACAAGCAAATAATCCAATTCAATACCGTGATCCTGACAGTATGGTCAGAATGAGGAGTGGTCAATCGTGACCCGGTTATTAGAGAAATACAACACTGAAATTGTTCCTGCGATGCAGGAAGAGTTTGGACGTAAGAATGTTCACTCACTTCCCAAGCTTCAGAAAATTGTTCTGAATATGGGACTTGGAAAAGCGATTCAAGATCGGAAACGTCTTGAAGAAGCTGTGCAGCATTTGACCGTTATTGCAGGGCAGAAGCCACAAATTACTCGTGCGAAAAAGTCGGTTGCCGGCTTTAAGTTGCGTGAGGGGATGGAAATCGGCTGCTGTGTGACATTGCGTGGACAACGCATGTACGAATTCCTGGATCGTCTGATTACGTTGGCTTTACCACGAGTTCGTGACTTTCGCGGAGTCAAAGCCAATGCATTTGACGGCAATGGAAATTATTCTCTCGGACTTTCTGAGCAGATGGTTTTTCCAGAAGTTGATGCCGACAATGCCAAGTACATTCAAGGTTTGAATGTTACTATTGTCACCTCTGCGACAAACAATGATGAAGCGAAAGTCATGCTGACTAAGTTTGGATTTCCATTCCGTAAGCCTGGCACAAATAACTAAAAATAAGTTTCGAGTCATAGAATACCTTCATGGTAGACTGTGGCTCACCAAATCGTGAGAACACGATTTGCGTATTTACGATCCCTGTTAAGATTCAGTTTTGGGAACAATGCAACCATGATGACCGACCCGGTTGCCGATATGTTGACACGAATTCGCAATTCCGTTGCGATCGAACGTCCAATTGTTGATATTCCAGATTCTAAGCTCAAGCGAGGCATAGCCGACGTTTTGAAGCGTGAAGGATATATCTGGAATTACGAAATCATCGAGCAGGTTCCTCAAGGAATCTTGCGCGTTCAACTCAAGTATGGTCCGAATGGCGAACAAGTCATTCAGAAAATTGTGCGATCCAGCAAGCCAGGACGCCGTCGCTATTCAGGAGTCAAAGAGACTCCTGAGGTGATGCAGGGCATGGGGATTTGCATCCTGACTACGAGCCAGGGCGTGTTGAGTAATCGAGAAGCCAAAGCCAAGGGTATTGGCGGCGAAATTCTCTGCACAGTATGGTAACATTTCGAGCTGACATGGTTTCATGCAGCTTCAGTTGAAAGTTTTGGCAGAATGTCTCGAATTGGCAGAAAACCTGTTCCAATCCCGGCCAACGTGGAAGTGAGCCTCTCCGGTCGCACTTTGACGGTTAAAGGCCCTGTGGGTACTTTAACCCTGGAACATCATCCGGGCGTTTCCATTGAAATCGGAACTGATCCGGCTCAAATTGTTGTAAATCGTCCAGATGATGCCCGTCAAAGTCGTGCTCTGCATGGTCTGACACGCAGTCTGGTCAACAACATGGCTCTGGGTGTTGTGACTCCATTCGAAAAACGCCTGGAAGTGGTTGGTGTTGGATATCAAGCCTCCATGAATGGGAAAGAGCTTTCTCTTCAGGTTGGATTTGCGAATACGATTAAATTGAAAATTCCCGATGGAGTGACTTGCGAGTTGCCATCTGGTACTCTGATTATTCTTAAGAGTGCGGACAAGCATGCCGTGGGGCAGTTTGCCGCAAATATTCGCCAGGTACGACCACCAGAGCCTTATAAAGGTAAGGGTGTGCGTTATCAGGGTGAGCAAATTCGCCGTAAAGCTGGTAAAGCTTTCGCGAAATAACGGGATTAAATTCGGCTTAAGCCGATTATTTCGAGCCGTGTCCTAATGCCTGAAGTCATTAGGTTCACATGCTTTGGAAAATAAATGAATTTCTCTGGCTTCCAGCAAGAAATCATTCAGCAATCACGATACTATCTGGCGTCACTGGCACAGATATTTTGGCACAGTTAATATAAGCTTTGAGGAAGTTGGCGATCGGCCATGAAAGTTCAAAAACGAGTCACAAATCGACGGAATCGTCGTGCTTTCCGCGTCCGTAATCGAGTTCGCTCAATTGGGAAACTGCGATTGTCAGTCTTTCGCAGCAACTGCCATATGTACGCTCAGATCATTGATGATGCCGCAGGGAACACTGTTGTTTCTGCAAGTACCATCGAGCCTGCAATTGCAGGCCCCAGCAAGTATGCCGGTAATGTTGAAGGCGCTACAAAAGTGGGACAACTGCTTGCAGAACGAGCAAAAGAAAAAGGGATCGACGCGGTTGCGTTTGATCGCGGCAGTTATAAGTACCATGGTCGCGTAAAAGCACTTGCTGATGCGGCCCGTGAAGGCGGATTGAACTTCTAAGGTATTTCTGCTCGTCGATAACAAGATGGGCTTTTGAAGACAACTAATTGATCATATTGAAGAATTGGGAGTGAAGCGTTGGCTACGGAAACCAAATCAGACTCACAGGAACAAGTCGTACAAATCCGACGTTGTGCCTGCGTAGTCAAAGGAGGACGGCGGTTCAGCTTTGCAGCCATGGTCGTTGTCGGAAATCATAAAGGCGAGGTTGGCTGGGGATACGGTAAAGGGAACGAAGTTCCTACCTCCGTAGAAAAAGCGGTCAAGGATTGCAATCACCATAAGATTCGCGTGAATCTGAATGGCGATACGATTCCTCATCAGATTGAAGGTCGATTCGGTTCTGCCCGTGTTCTGCTCCTGCCTGCCAATCCTGGTACAGGTATTATTGCGGGAGCCAGTGTGCGTGCGGTTGTTGAATCCGTCGGTATTAAAGACATCCTGACCAAGGTTCGCGGATCCACCAATCCGATCAATGTGGTTAAGGCAACTTTTGATGCTTTGTCTAAGTTGCGTAACCGGGATGATTTTGCTCGCTTACGTGGTGTAGACGTTTAATTTTGTCAGAGACTCCGGTATTGGATTTCGTTACCGGTTATAAATGAGCCAAATGTTTCGCAGTTTTTGCGATTGAAGATAAATAGACACTGAGAGACGAGACCGTATGTTACGAGTCGTCTCGACATACGGGAAAGTTACTCCCATGATTATCGATGATGTCCATCGCGGCATACATAAGCGTAAAAAACGTAAACGAATTGGTCGTGGCGTAGGTTCAGGACATGGCAAGACTTCAGGTCGTGGCCATAAAGGTTATGGATCTCGTGCTGGCTCCAGTACTCGCCGTGGGTTTGAAGGTGGTCAGACGCCAATCTTCATGCGAGTTGCCAAACGTGGTTTTAACAACCGCGCCTTTGCCGATGTCGTCGCGATTATCAATCTTTACGATCTGGAGAAGCATTTCCAGGACGGCGAAGATGTGACACCTGAAGCATTGAAGAAAAAAGGTTTGGTTCACGGCAATTTCGATGCTGTGAAACTGCTGGGGAATGGTGAGTTGACGAAGAAGTTGAACGTCAAATTACACCGGTTCTCTGCCTCAGCGGAAGATAAAGTGACTTCGATTGGCGGAAAAGTGGAACCGATTGTTTAGTCACAATCAGTATGAGATTAAGTACATGCCTTTCCAGTTCGGGAAGGCATTTTTTTTGAACTGATAACGTTCGATTTCGTTTTGATGGCTTAAGACAGGCCCGTTTTGGGCCTATTCGGCGCTACTTTTAGAAAGAGCATTCGTTTCATCCCATTTCTTTAGGTGATGGGCTTGCGAAAATAGCAAAGATGAACGAAAACTCTCATACCCATAATTAGCGGGACTTGCTAAAACTCCCAATTGGAGTCTTCAGCAATCAGGCCGATCTGATTTAAAATGAATACTATGCGTGGATTGGATCCACGTGAAGTTCCTACTCTCAATTTGTATAAGCTCTCGTAAGACTCAGGATTATCGTCGATGTTTGGAAAGCTGATCACGATGTTTCGCATTCCCGAATTGCGAAACAAAATTTTGCTGACTGTCGGATTGCTGGCGGTTTACCGGCTTGGTTTTTGGATTCCACTGCCGTTCATCGATCAGGAATTATTCCGCATGCAGATGGAAAAGCTGCAGCAGGGTGGTTCCGGGTTTGGCCAAGTGATTCAAATGGTTTCTCTGTTCTCAGCATCTAACCTGGGGAACTCGACCATCTTCGGTCTGGGAATCATGCCATACATTTCTGCCTCGATTATCTTCCAGCTGATGGGGTCGGTGTATCCGCCGCTTGAGGCACTTCAGAAAGAAGGGGAGTCTGGTCGTAAGAAAATCAATGAATACACCCGTTACGCGACGGTCGTGATTTGTCTGCTGCAAAGTTTCTTCTGGATTCGGGCGATCTCGGCCGGTTTTGGAGCAGACGAAGCGGGCTTGATTATGAAAGAGTATGACTGGTGGCTCGTGCACATCATGGGTGCTCTGATTATGACTGCAGGGACAATTTTCCTGATGTGGCTGGGTGAGCAGATTGATGAATACGGAATTGGTAACGGGATCAGTTTGCTGATCATGGCGGGGATTCTGGCACAGATGCCGACCTCGATGTGGGAGTTTCTGCAGCCAGCCTTTGAGAATGGGATTCGAGCCGGTTCCGAGACGGGAATCGATCGTTTGATTCTGTTGCTGGCCTTGTTCATTGGTGTCGTTGTCGGAGTGATTGCGATGACGCAGGGGCAGCGTAAAATTCCGATTCAAAGTGCGAAGCATGTGCGTGGCCGCCGTGTGATGGGTGGGCAGCGACAGTATCTGCCACTCAAAGTGAATCAGGCTGGTGTGATGCCCATCATTTTCGCATCGAGCCTGCTGATGTTCCCTTACTTCCTGTTTTCGCAGGCGGCGAATATCTTTACGGATTCGCTGACATTGAAAACTCTGGCCAATGCATTCGGGCAGGGTCGCGGTTTCCTTTATAATCTGTGCTATGTCGCTCTGATTTACTTCTTCTGTTACTTCTGGACCGCCATTACGTTCAACCCGAAAGATATGGCCAATAACCTGAAAGATTACGGCAGCTTCATTCCTGGGTATCGTCCGGGCACACGAACGGCGACTTATCTTGAGCAGGTGATGGTGCGAATCACTTTTGTCGGAGCTGGATTCCTGGCAGTTGTGGCGATCATCCCGACGATTGTTGCTCGCTGGATGAATATCCCGTTTATGCTGGCCAGCTTCTACGGGGGGACAGGTCTGTTGATTGTGGTTTCAGTTGCCCTGGATCTGGTTCAGAAAATTGACAGTCATCTGGTCATGAGAAACTACACCGGGATGCTGGAGTCAGACGATAATTAGGCTTTGAGTCTGCGTAAGTATTACTTTGAATGGGTGAGGGCTATTATTGGCCTTCACCCTTTTCTTATTTGTGTGAAATGAAACAATGGGCCTGAGGCAAGTCTTCATGATATTGTAGGTTGGGTTACGCTTCGCTATCCCAACCTGCTTTGATGAGTTCAATAATTTTGTGCTGTTTGTTAGCGGGATAGTCTGAGTGATAATATTAAAAAGTCGTCGTGAAATTGAGAAAATGCGAGAAGCGGGGCACCTCGTTTCTGAAGCTCATCAGTTAATTTCTTCTATGATCATGCCGGGAATCAGCACCGCTGAGATCGACCAGGCGGTTGAGCAGTTGTTTGCTGAGCGAGATGCCATCCCCCTGTTCAAAGGTGTTCCCGGGCCGGTTCCGTTTCCGTCCGTGTGCTGCATGTCCGTTAATGAAGAAATCGTCCATGGAATTCCCAGCACCAGGAAACTGGTGGAGGGGGATATCATCAGCGTCGATACCGGTTGCAAAGTTAAAGGCTGGTGCGGTGACTCGGCCTGGACTTATGCAGTTGGTCAAGTTGATGAGCAAAAACAGTTGTTATTGCAGGTTGGCGAGCAGACACTCGATTTAGCGGTCGAGCAAATGGGCAAATGCCGCTGGTGGAGCGAAGTGGCGCGCCAGATGGAAGAGTTTGTTGATCAGCACGGATTCAGTTCTGTTGAGGACTTTGTTGGCCACGGCATTGGCCGGGATATGCATGAGGATCCTCAGGTGCCGCATTATGTCGATAAAGAAACCCTCGAAAAAGATTTTGAATTGAAGCCAGGTCTGGTGATTGCCGTCGAGCCGATGGTCAATGCAGGCACAAATCAATTGTATATACGGAATGATCACTGGACAGTCTCGACGAAAGATGGTTTACCAAGTGTTCACTTTGAGCACACCATTGCAATGACGAAAGACGGTCCGGAAATTCTCACTCCCAGGCTTGAAAAAGTCTGAAGCAAGCGATTGATACCGCGTTCCTAATGAAAACCGGGATATCATCAGACCCGGTTGGCTGGGTCGCCCCGGAAGAAAAGCCCCCGGATCGTTGAACTTCCGGGGGCTTCCGTTAAAGCGGAACACCCCCCCCCGCCACCCAGAAGCGGAGTGCCACCCGAAGTGGAGAAACATCTCTCGTTCCGCCTCGCTGACCAGTTTTTTGCATAAAATGGCATAGAAGATTTGACGATGAGAGTTTAACCAAATTGCTAATCGTTAGTCGTCCCCTCGCTGACGTTTCGGGTTAAGATGCGGAGGCGATGGCGCACTGTCGAGCATATCCAAAAATTACCTGCAGCGTTCAGCAGGAGCAAATGCATCGTTTCTAGGATATTTGATGTCCATGCGACTGCAGAGACCATTTAAAAATGGTCTAGTAATTGCTATTTTTGTATCTGGCGTTATGCAAAACTTCAGATTTAACTCAAAATGACAGCAGGTCGCCCGGAAATTGTCTTGATTGGAGTGATTCGGCACAGCAAATTTCGATTTTCCTGATCTCAGTCCGCTGTTTGGGTTGTCAGAGTGAAACTCAGATGTCTATAATTCGCGATTCAAACTTCAACGGTCTGCCGAATCAGGGCTTCAGGGTCACGGTTTGCTCGCAGTTAACGGACAAGCTGTTCGTTCATGAGGGGTTCAGTGCAATAAAATAAGCCTGAAATCACTCATGCAAACCGGCAGGTGTAAAATCGGTGCGTGTTTTTTGGAAGCTAATCACTGGCAAGAGCTTTCAATTTCCAGTAAGCCCCTTAGAAGGGTTACAGGCAGACGGCATTAATTGATTTGAACAGGTGGTTTGAGCTTTGGGATCACACTTCAAGGGGCTCCAGTGGGGTTCGGTGATTTCGGAGGTTTTTAGGTGTCAAGAGAACTGCAGCCAGTAGAGCGATCTACCCGGTTGTATTTAGTGTGGAATATCAGGTCGAAAGTGTTGGAATCATGAAGGTCAGGGCGAGCGTTAAGAGAATTTGCGAGAACTGCAAGGTCGTCCGTCGTAAAGGGCGTGTGTATGTGATTTGTTCTTCGAATCCGAAGCACAAGCAGCGCCAGGGTTAAAGCGGGCCGGAGTTGAGGTGGGTTTTGGCCACATTTGACAATCAGAGACAATTTCTCCGCATGATCTGCGGGTTTCCAAATGGAAGTGAGTGAGTTATGCCACGTGTTCAGGGTGTTGATATTCCGAACAACAAAGCGTTTTATATCTCGTTGACCTATCTTTACGGGATTGGTCGACATACTGCGATTGAAATTTGCCGTCGTATGGGTGTGGAGCCCACGACTAAGGCAAAAGACTTGAGCGATGATGATATTGCTCAGTTGAACAATCTGCTCGATACCGATTATGTGATCGAAGGTCAATTGCGACGTCAGACTCAGCAGCACATTGCCCGTTTGCGGGAGATTCAGTGCTATCGTGGGTCCCGTCACCGTCGCGGGCTGCCTGTGCGTGGTCAACGAACCAGTACCAATGCTCGTACTCGCAAAGGTGTACGTAAGACGGTTGCCGGTAAAAAGGGTGTTAAGGATATGCGACACTAAAATCGTCTGGCTTTGCAGCAGATTGTCTGTTGCTGAGGACTGGCGTTGGGAATGCCTAAAGAGAAAAGCACTGGTTGTCTGTCATTGGGCAGGGCCGGTTGGAGATAATTCTGGCAGCCGCGGAATGGGGCGGGTGTCAAGTTCAGTCAAATCTGTCGGGAGAAGTTCGTGGCGAAGCAGAAGAAGAAAAAGATCCGTCGTAATGTGACTAAGGCGATTGCCCACATTAAGGCGACATTCAATAACACATTGGTGACGATTACCGACACTAATGGTGAAGTCCTTTGCTGGGCCGCGGCTGGCACAGTCGGGTTCAAGGGCAGTCGAAAAAGTACACCTTTTGCTGCTCAGCGAGCGGCAGAAGTCTGTGCAGACCGCGCCAAAAAGTTTGGCGTCCGAGAAATGGAAGTCCGTGTGAAGGGGCCAGGTTCAGGCCGTGAAAGTGCAATCACTGGTTTGCAGACGCCGGGCATTGCTGTTCGTCTGATTGAAGATGTTACCCCATTGCCACATAATGGTTGCCGCCCTCCGAAGAAGCGACGCGTCTGATTGATGCGTCAGTCTGACTTTTTTGGGGCTGACATTTTTTTTGAGCTGACTTCCTACATTCCGCTATGGTTTCTCTGCATGATACCAGCGGTTTTGAGAACTGATAAAATCGAGATCGGGAGAGATTTGAATGCGAATTCGATGGCGCGGACTGGAATTGCCGAATCGACTGGTTATTGACCGGGCGACCGCGACACCCACTTACGGTAAATTTACCGCTGAGCCGTTCGAGCGAGGTTTTGGCTCGACAATTGGTAACAGCTTACGACGAATTCTGCTTTCTTCTTTGGAAGGAAGTTCAGTTACACGAGTGAAAATTCAAGGGGCTCAGCACGAGTTTACGACCATTCCGGGTGTCGTGGAAGACGTGACTGATATCTGTCTGAACTTGAAGTCACTGATCGTGAAAAGCCATGCTGCTGGTCCGAAAATTATTCGGATTGAAAAGCATACTCGCGGAGTTGTGACCGGTGCTGACATCATCACGGACGATCAAGTTGAGGTATACAACAAGGACCTCATCATTGCGACGATGACAGACGACGTTCCGTTGTCAATGGAATTGACGATTGAAAACGGACGAGGTTACATTCCGGCTAACGAGCACTTCGAGCGTGATCCGGAAGTAGGAGTCATCCCTTTGGATGCTTTGTACTCACCTGTTGAACGCGTTCGATTTTCCGTTGAAGAAACTCGTGTTGGTCAGCGTACCAACTACGACAAGCTGATTCTGGAAATTTGGTCGAATGGGACCGTTTCACCGGAAATGGCATTGGTTGAGTCTTCAAAGATTATGCGAAAGCATCTCAACCCGTTCATTACCTATCGCGAACCGGGTCCAGAAGTTTCTCCAGAAGGCGGCCTGCATGGCATGTCCGAAGTGACTGGCCATTCGCCAATCGATCTGGAACTTGAAGAAAAATTGAATCAGTCACTGGCCGAACTGAATCTGTCTGTCCGAGCAACCAATTGCCTGGAATCAGAAGGGATTGTGACGGTTCGCGATCTGGTGACAAAGAACGAAGATCAACTGCTGCAGGTTCGCAACTTTGGTGAAACGACACTCGTCGAAGTCCGTGAACGTCTCAGCAGCATTAATCTGCGAATGGGCATGAAACTGCCTCGTCGTCAGACTTCTCCACAAGATTAGAGCCTCTGGCTCAGTGGATTTTGTGTCACAATCTTGTGAACTATCAATTTCAAGCCCATTAGGGCATCAGTCAGTTTTTTTGAATTAAATTATCATGAGACATCGCGTACGTGGACGCCATTTGGGGCGAACTTCATCTCATCGCAAGGCTATGTTCCGTAATATGGCATGCAGCCTGATCCGATCTGTCCGTGCCGATCCGGAAGAATATGGTTCACCAAAAGTTGCAGGTCGTATTATTACGACTGTTGCCAAGGCAAAAGAACTTCGCCCGCAGGTTGAAAAGCTGATCACATTGGCTCGTAAGTCTTTGCCGATACAGCGTAAAGCAGACGAGCTGGGAACTTCAGCAGAACGCAATTCCGAACAATGGCGCAACTGGCGGAAGTCTGAAGGCTGGCAGGAATGGAACCAGGCACAGGCGCCTGTCCTGGCCATGCGGCGTAAAGCTTATTCGGTTCTGCGAGACAACGAAGCTGTCGATATTCTGTTCAGCGATCTGGCTGAAACATTTGAAGAACGACAAGGCGGATACACCCGCATCGTCAAGCTGGCCAAACCTCGTCTGGGTGACGCTGGTCCACAGGCGTTGATTGAGTTTGTTGGCGTTCGCGATCGGGTTTCCACAAAAGGTTCAGCTCCTGTAGTCGTGACAGATGACGAAGAAGCTGTTGCAGAAGAGCAGACCGAAGAACCAGCCAGCGAGGAAGCAGTGGCTGAAGAAACGGCGACAGCTGAATCCGAAGAGTCAACCGAAGAAAGTTCGGAAGAGAAGCCCGAGTAGTCGGCTCGATTTCGGATGAAGATACAAAAGCTCCTGTTTTGCAGGAGCTTTTTTTACGTCTATTGTCTTTCTGCAATTTGAATTGCATCGAAGATGCCATCCCAGGTGAACTTGGTGGCTATGGCATTTATCGGCAGGCCAGCTCCTTCTGCTGCTTGAGCAGTGATGGGGCTGATGGCGGCGAGTTTGATTTTCTTTCCGAGATGCTCCCGTGCTTTTTCTGGTATCAATTTTGCCAGTTGGCGGGCAATAGCCGGGCTGCTCAGGCCGATCCAGTCGAGTTGGCCAGTTTCGATCAGTAGCTGAGTTTGTTCTGAAAACGCTGTTGTATCCTGATGGTGGTAAGCGACGACTTCATCAAGTTGAATCCCCGCTGATTTGAGTTCTTCAGAGATGACGTCCCGCCCGCGATTGGCCCGAGCCCATAAGACGGGCTTCTCAGGAGTTGTCTGGATTAATGCTTTTGCTAGCGATTCTGAGCAATAATCGTCAGGAATGAGGTCGGCTCGTAGTCGGTAGGCCCCTAAGGATTCTGCAGTTGATGAGCCGATGCAGGCAATTTTAGTCCGGTAGAGCAGTCGGGAGTCTAACCCGAGTTCCCAGACGCGTTCAAAAAAGTGCTGCACGCCGTTTGCGGAAGTGAAAAGAATCCATTCGTAGTGATTCAGCGACTGGATTTTTTGATCCAGTTCGGCATTGCTTTCCGGTTTTGTGATTTCAATGAGAGGCATTAAAACAGGATCGGCACCAAGAGAAACCGTCTTTTGAATTTGTGGCTCGGCTTGTCCTGAGGGGCGGGTAATACCGATCCGTTTTCCGAGTAATGGCTTGTTTTCAAACCAGTGAATCCGTTCTCGCATCCGAACGCATTCCCCAACAATAATCAGAGAAGGGGGGCTCAATTCTTCTTCGAGTACACGTTGGGGGAGCTTGGTTAGTTCATCGGTTACGACTCTCTGAAACGGAGTCGAGGCTTTGGTAATAATCGCAGCGGGAATACTGGCTGACATTCCTTCGCGAATCAATGCCTCTGCGATTTCCGGCAGGCGATGAAGACCCATGTAAAAAACGAGTGTGCCGGGAAACTTTGCGAGTAGATTGTAATCCAGTGCAGTCGATGGCTTTGTGGGGTCTTCGTGCCCGGTAATCAGACAGACTGCTGAGGCGTAATCGCGATGTGTCAGCGAAAAACCGGCATACTCAGCAGCTGCAGTTGCCGCTGTGATTCCGGGGACAACTTCAAACTCTATGTTCTCGGCTGCCAACGCTTCGGCTTCTTCGCTACCTCGACCAAAGATATAGGGATCGCCCCCTTTGAGGCGGACAACGATTTTGCCGAGTTTGGCCTCTTCGATGAGTCGCTGATTAATCTGTTCCTGTTGGAGTGTCCGTTTTCCCGAGCTATCGGCTCGAGCCGTTCGCTCGGCTTGAGCAGAGGTGTGCCTGAGGAGCAGTGGATTGACGAGTCCATCATAAAGTATGAAATCCGCTTTTCGCAGACATTCCAATCCTTTGAGCGAAATCAATCCGGGATCCCCTGGTCCTCCTCCAACTAAATAGACCTTTCCTGTCTTTGGTGGCATGAGCGAAAACATCCTGTCGGCGATAGCTGGGATTGAGTCAATAAAAGGCAAGAAATATCGATTGTAAAGGTTGTGCAGTTCGATCGAAACAGATTGGAGTCGAATAGAAAATAGATTTGATAATGAAATGGAGATCAATTTCAGGGTCAGATAGGAATTGATGGTCTGGATAATTTTAACTGAGATTTCCACGCCAGTTTTCTGGATTATTGCCTCGATAGTTGAACCTTTTCCGGGTACAATTGCTCTACCATTTGCAGGGCACACCGATCGCGGTGCGCACGCTTATCCAACCGCACATAAGTGTTCGGCGTTCCATTTCTTTTTGTGGGAATGAACGGGCGAATAGAGTTCAATGATCGAAAGTTAAAGATCGTGGCAATTGCAGAAGAAAAATCGACCAAACAGGCCCAGATGAATGGGGCCGAAATCATGATTCAGGCATTGATTCACCAGCAGACCAAATACGTATTCGCCTATCCGGGCGGGGCCAGCATGCCCTTGCATCAGGCTTTACGGAAGTATCGCGATGAAATTCGCACGATTCTTCCCCGCCACGAACAGGGTGGGGCTTTTGCGGCTCAAGGTGTGTCCCGTTCGACCGATAACGAGATCGGCGTTTGCATGGCAACCAGTGGTCCCGGGGCAACAAACCTCGTGACGTCCATTGCCGATGCCAAGCTCGATAGCGTCCCGCTGATCGCAATTACGGGTCAGGTTCCTCAAAGCGTCATCGGGAGCGATGCGTTCCAGGAAACGCCGATGGTGGAGGTTTGTCGGGCGATCACGAAGCATCATTATATGATTACGAACATCAATGATGTGGCTCGCATCGTCAAAGAAGCTTTTCACGTGGCCAGTACCGGCCGGCCCGGTCCTGTACTGATTGACTTCCCGAAAGATGTTCAGCTCGATTCGATTCCAGCTGATGAAGTTGATTTCGATCCGCCAATGAATTTGCCTGGTTACAAACCGGAAGTGCCCGATGTGGCGACCGAGCAGATCAATCAGATCATTGCCGCGATTCGCCGCTCTAAGAAGCCAATCCTGTATGTTGGTGGTGGCTGTATTCTATCTGGAGCAGCCGACGAGTTGCTGAAATTTGCCGAGAAGGCACAAATTCCTGTCACTATGACTGTTATGGGCCTGGGAACATTTCCGGGAACTCACGATCTTTCCCTGCACATGCTCGGAATGCACGGCACCGTGTATGCCAATCTGGCCATCGATGAAGCCGACTTGTTACTGGCGTTCGGCGTTCGGTTTGATGATCGCGTGACCGGGAAACTCGACGAGTTTGCCAAGCACGGTAAAATCGTGCATGTCGATGTCGACCCTTCCGAGATCCACAAAAACAAAGAAGCTCACATTCCTGTTGTTGGCGATGTTAAGCAGGTCCTGCACAGCCTGAATGCTTCGTTGAAGGATTCGGATATTCCAGACACTGCGGAATGGCACAAAAAGATTAAGGGCTGGAAAGAACAGTACCCACTAGCCTATGCCGATTACGATACCGAAATTCCGCAGCAGTATGCGATTGAAACATTGTGGAAGATGACTCGGGATCGAAGCCCTTATCTGAGCGTTGGTGTTGGCCAGCATCAGATGTGGTCTGCTCAATACTTCAAGTTCGACAAGCCTAAGCACTGGCTCTGCTCCTCAGGATTGGGAACGATGGGTTTCGGCCTGCCTTCAGCCATGGGGGTTGCTGCTGCTCATCCGGATGAACTTGTTATCGATATTGATGGCGATGGCTCCTTCCAAATGAATATCCAGGAACTCGCGACCCTGGTATGTGAAGATCTGCCTGTCAAAATGCTGTTGCTCAATAATCAGCATCTCGGCATGGTGGTGCAGTGGGAGGACCGCTTTATGGAAGGGCGTCGAGCTCACACCTATCTGGGGCCAGTCCACAAGCCCGAAGCACTGGGTGATGGTGATGGAATTGTCGGCGAAGAAATCTATCCCGACTTCATTACTATTGCCAAAGGTTACGGCATAGCCGGGCAACGCGTTCGTGAAAAGAAAGATCTCGAAGCCGCGATTACTGAGATGATCAATTACGATGGTCCTTATCTCCTCGAAGTCATTTGTCCTTACCAGGAACATGTACTGCCAATGATTCCGGGCGGAAAAACTGTTCGCGATATTATTATCAAGTAGTCCAGGGTCGTGAGGCTTGAGTCCAGAGCTGAAGGTTTTGGATTTCGCTTCAAGACAATTGAAATCGTTAATGTCCCGGCCAGTTTTGGTCGGGGCTTTTTTTGTGAATCATCCTGGCCAGAAGCGTCGACGAGGGGACGGCTATCGATTAACAATACGGTTAAACACTGGTCTCAAAAACGCATATGCTTTATTGCAAAGCACATAGCGCGTAGAACACGAGCCAATGAAAAAATATTGGCTGGTTTGAAGTGAAAGTATTGCAACTCAGTATTGACTCAATTTCAGATGCGAAGTCGTCCCCACACCGACGCTTCGGGTTAAGATCTCTTGATCAATGCAACCTCGCATGTGCCTACAACCTTCAAATAAAAAACGCCCCGCGTAAAACCGCGGGGCGTTTGTGTGCGAGCTTCAACAGGTTTGCGAAGGATGAAGCTTGCGGTTGGATTTAGTCCATTGCCGATTTGATATCAGGCAATGACATTCGTGTCATCAGTTAAAGAGTGTTCTGTCGGAAAGGCTTCGCATTTTCCTTTCAGCAGTATTCTCTCGGGTTCAACCGAGATAGAGCTCTGTGTGTACTTTCTGAGGCGTGCTCTGGTAAAACTTAGGGCCTTTGAGTTCGGTGTGCCTTGGGTCCCGTCGATAACGTCCAGTTTCTGTTGGGGGAAGCGGGACATATCGAATTTGCTGCTGCAGGCCTGCATCCAGCTCCGTCATGCAGTGAATCCCCAGATATTCTCTTGTGGTGCTGTTCTCGTCTGTCGTGAAATCTTTCATAGCGATTTCCTCCAACACAATTGGATGCCAGTTCAGATAGCGTGGAGCGAAGCTACGTTCGTATCGTTCGCTCCAGAGTTCTGAATTAATGCTTGCTTCAATAATCGCATCCAGAATCATCGTAAGCACCGGTCCCTTGGTTTACAGGTTTCCCTTCTTCTCTAATTGACAGGATCGGCAAGGTTGTGGTTCATGCGCCAACGGAACGTACAAGTTTTCACTTTCGCTTCTGAATAATCAACGCGTTACCGCTGCGAATGACAGGATTGATTCGACTGAAATAATATTGCTGGACGTTATAATCGGATTAATGAGATCGCCATTGAAGAAGGTGGCCAGTTCCGGCAAGGCTTTTGTAGCGATGAATGAATCAGATCTGCGTATGAGGAGAACGATATGGTATTAAACCAGGCTGGTTCTTCGAGGCGAATCATTATCGGCATGGATGAAGCCGGCTACGGTCCCAAGTTAGGTCCACTTGTCATCGCGGTCTCAGTCTGGTCGATGCCTGAAACATTGACCGTTGAGGATCTGTGGTCCCAGTTAGATGGTGTACTAACAAATGCTCCGGTCAGTCGAGATAAAAGACTGCATGTTGCGGACTCCAAGCAGGTGTATTCATCGACGAAAGGTATTGCTTCGCTGGAGCGATCTGTGCTTTCGCTGATGGCCGCCTGCCAGGGGAGTTCTCTCAATCTGACTGATTCTGCAGACTTCCTGGCTCTGCTTCTCAAGTTACTGGGTGAGGGGTTGCCGGCTTCATTTTCAAGGCAACCCTGGTACAACTCCTGTTTGCTTTCACTCCCCTTGAAGGCCAGGCTGGATGAGTGTTCAGAAGTTCTGAAAAAGGTAGACCGTTCGTTTCAGAAGTGTGAACTCCAGCTCGAACAGTTGCAGGTTGATGTGGTTTGTCCTGAGCGATTCAACGCTCTCATTAAAGAGTACGATAACAAAGGGGAAGTGTTGACCCGTCTCTCGTTGGCATTGGTCAAGGATTTTATTCCCCTGAACTCTGTTGCCTGTCAGGTTCTGGCTGACAAGCATGGGGGCCGCAGTCGCTATCTTCCGTATTTGATGGATGCTTTCCCGGATCGCTTTTTCCTGACGGAGAAAGAATCCCAGGAGCAAAGTCGTTATTGGAGCGACTCTCTTTCGCTGGCATTTTCCGTCAAAAGCGAGCGATATCTGCCTGTCGCAGTCGCTTCCATGGCCGCCAAGTATATACGTGAACTTTGTATGGAGGCATTCAATCGATACTGGAAAGAGCGTTGTCCAGCGGTGAAGCCAACCAAGGGTTATCCGGTTGATGCCGCGAGATTCCGTAAGCAAATTGATCGTTCCTGGGAAGAACTGCAGCTCCCGGAATCAATTTTGTGGCGAAATCGATAGCTTCCGCAGCGATTAGAATTCGAATCGATCAGGCTAGATGGCATGAAATAATCCAGCCTCCCGGAATGACTTGGAAGCCGGAATACTGCTTCATTACATAATTCTCCTGAGTCTCAAAATAAACGTCATATTCAGCTGCCTAAACCGTAGGCAGCTGAATTCCCGGCAACATGTGCCTGCTTCCTGTGCATTGACGAGCCACTGCAGGCCGTGGAAGCCGTGCGCGGCGGCGTTTTTGTGCAATATCTTCCCTTGGCGGCTATTTTGCTGATAATGCAAGCTGTCCATGGTGTTTGTGCACTATTATTGCGCAGTGTTCCGGTTATTCCATGCATGCGAATTAACACGGTTTTCCCATTCTTCTGCTGGATTCTTCATCTGGGATTCTGTAATCTAATTGATGATATCATCATGTTGATCTCGTGTGGCGATAAATATCTTACGGTACGTTCACGAAATTGATGATATTGAACGAGCGGAGACAGCCGTTCCATTCGACCATTCATAGCCATATCAGGCGTTAGCTGGAGGAAGAGCAATGCTAGTACTCTCAAGGAAGTCAGGCGAGAAAATCCGTATTGGTGACGATGTTGCAATCACTGTTGTTCGCATCGGTCCCAACACAGTTCGCCTCGGGATTGAAGCACCACGTGACATGAGCATCCTGCGCGAAGAACTCTGCGAAGCCGACGCTCAAAAGCGAGATGATGAACAGAAAGACTCGTCCGCTATTGCCGGTTAATTCGAATCGGAATAACAACGTGGAGAAGTTCTGGTGAGACTTATTTCAACCAGGAATTGCATAGGCTTCTGAGACGCAATTCCTGGGACGCACAATCAAGCACTATGTCTCAATCTGCTAAGGTGCCATTCTCAGAGCGAGTCCTCTGAGATCTTGCCTTACCACTAATCGTCGGGTGCTATATCCATACATGTCGTGGACTTGCTTAATGCAACATAAGAAAAAAATACCAGCATTGACTTCTATTCAATTCAGCTGACTTATGCTTGTCCAACCCCTCGAAATCAAGACTTCCAAATTGAATATCAACACACTTTGCATACTCACACAAGCATGAGCATGGCGGCCCGGTTCTGAGCTCTACTCAGATTGCTAAGGATTCGGCTGGGTCAACTTCTGTTGACAGAATTTGATCAGCTCGATTGCTGACTGGTGCGTTGGGTTGATGATTAGAACCTTTTCTCCCCAGCCAATTCCTTCGCGATACCGGCCCTGATTGGCATAATACAAGCCGAGGTTGAGCCGAGAGTCGATATGCGTGGGGCGACTGCCTGCAAGATCAATCAGCATTTGTTCTGCTTTCGCGACCTCTACGTTGTTAAACAACATGGTCGTTGCGTAATTCGTCTGCACGGCTGGGTCGTCTGGGGCCAGCTTCATTGCTTCCGTATAATAGTCCAGAGCTTTTTGGGGATCGGTTTTGCTGTAAATATTGCCCAGATTCAGATACGGATGCATCAGCTTAGGCTCCAGGGCGATCGCTTTCTGATAAGGCTCGATCGCTTTTTCTGCTTGTCCTGTCCGCTGTAGAGCCAGGCCATAAATATTAAACGCCTTCCCCGAACCAGAGTTTAATCGAATCGCTTTTTCTCCGATGGAAACCGCTTTAAGCTCATCCTCCGGTTGATGAGTCAGTAGCAACGCCCGCGTCAAATTTGTGTAGGCCCGACCACATTCAGGAGCCTTGGCAACGGTATCGCTCCAGAGCAAAACAGGGTCCGAAAAAATCCTGTTCCTCAAGTGTGTCACTGCCATCAATGGGACTGCAGTCACTACCAGGAAAAGTGACAATATTGTTCCTCGGGAAAGATTTCGGTTTTGAAGTTTTCCCGCCAGACAAAACAGCCCAAGTGCCAGTGGGATAAGTATTGACAATATTGGCAGATACATCCGGTATTCAAAATAAGGATTCTCCAAGGCAATGAAACTGCTGCGCGGTCCCAGATTGATATAGAACCAGGCTCCCAGAAATCCCCAGATCGGGGCTTTGAAGATCGCAACTAAAAACAGCAGAAAGACCACGGTCAGTACTCCTGCACAACTCCAGAAAATCCAGGGCGCAGGCGGCTGAAGATGTCCGCGGTCAAAACAAAGATCACTCGGCCAAAAAACGAGCCTGACATAGGTGAGGATTATTGGAGGCTGGGTTTGGAAATATTCCCAGCGACTCAGGCGGGCTCCTCTTTGCACGAACAGATCCTGGCTGGAATCGCCTGAGGAGTTTGCCACTGAGATTGAGTTTTCGGAACTCTCTGCCGAACTGCTGGTCGCTTGTGAAAATTGGGTTGTCGGTGAATCCAGAGAGGGCAGCATCGCTTGCCAGCTGCTATTGAAAATTAAGGTTGACCACAGGATGGCATAATAAAAGCCATGGCTTTTGCAGAGAGATTTCCAGTTATCATTCAGAAAAATCCGGTCGTACCACAGCACGAGCAAAGGAGCCACGACCATTGCTTCTTTGGATCGCATGCCGAGCAGGCAGCAGAGGAGCGAAAGGGTGAGCCAGAACCATTTCCATTCAATCTGATCGCGACTTTGATAGGCTTGAATCAAAGTCGCGATTGTCCCCAGAAACAGCAAGCCCATCAGTGCTTCGCTACGTTGAGAAAGATAAGTGACAGCCTGGATGTGAATGGGATGTACTGCGAATAGTACCGAGGCAATCAATGCCGTCCAGGCTGATTTCTCCTCCACCTTTGCAGTCGAGGTTGGGTCAGCAGTTTTGGAATTTTTTCGCGCACAGTAAAGAGTCATGCTCTGGCGAACGACCCAATAAACCAGCAGGCTGCTCAGAAGGTGGATGAGCACATTTCCGATGTGAAAACTGAAAGCGGTTGAGCCAGACAGGGCATCATTGACGGCAAACGTCCACATGGTGAAGCCGCGGGTATTGAGATTGTCTGTAAAAACATTGCTCGGCGGCCAGAGATAGAGGTGAAGTGAGTAGTCCCCCAGAAGCGTGTGGAAGTCATCCTGGAAAAACTCACCGGAAAAGGCATTTGCGTAAACGATGAGTGTGCAGGTCGTGATGAACAAAATTGCCAGAAGCGAAGAGCGAATCATGGAAGGTTTCCGCATGTCTCAGGTTGAATCAACTGATTCTCAGATTGGAGAGGGCATGGATACTCTCAAAAAAAGTTATTTGAGTAATCAGGCCCCAGGCAGACGATGCAGGATGCCAGCCTTTAAACTACAAAAACCCGAGAGAGTAAGATACTCTCCCGGGCTGTTTCGTCACAGTCAGCTAAGATCAGATTCGATTACTCGAATTTGGTTTTATTGACAAAGCTTGTGTACAGAGAAGCTCCATTGAAGCATTCGAAGTGAGGCAATTCGATCTGGTTTGAAGTGTAACCATCAGCTTCTTCTGTTCCACCAATCATGCCGAAACCTGGGTTGAAGAAGTGGTCATTATCCAGGTCTTTGAATGTTTTGACAGAACCATCAGCCATCAGGAGGTTAACACTTCCGCTGTGAATGGCGTACCAGTCACGAGTGTCTTGCAACCAGAGCAGGCCATCGTCTCCACCATAAGTGGTGTTCCAGACCGCTGGAGTAGTATTTCCGTCAATCAGTGATCCGAAATCGTTTGGTGAAGGGTAAGTGTCGCCGCCCAAAGCAGTTGTTCCGTTCTGACCATACCAGTTGACAGCTGCAGATGCTTTAACAACATTGTCGAGGTAGTCAACATCTGGACCAGAATCATCAATTTTAGCAGGACCATCGTTGGCTGCTTCGCAGAGGCGATCGCCAGAGGAAACGAATCCTGGGAGTTCGACAGTCAGGATCGCTTCACCAGAGTCACCAGGAGAAGAATCTCCGAGCAGGGGAATGTTGCTTGATGGAGGATCAGCAGAGTCCATTTTTGCGATTGTCAGAGGGCCAATCGCATTGCCCAGGCCTTTGCAGGTCCCATCAGCTGGGAACCAGGTGTTTGTTCCACCAGAGCCAGTTGTAATCACAGCTGTTCCGTCACCGGGAACACCAGCGATGTCAGTACGTCCGAGGTACCAAGATGCGGCGTAGTTTGTGGCGTATCCCTTTTCAATGAAGTTGCGCACGATGTATTCACCGCGAGCAGCAGAGAAAGAAGCTCCACCAGTACCGGAAGTTGTGAATTCGACACAGGCACCTTCAGACAGTCGGTAGGCGAGAGTTGTTCCGAGTTTACCAGTTCCTGAAGTGTCTCCACCGAGCAGTTCATTGAACTTTTCAGAAACGCCGAATGGGCTGGAAGGACAACGCAAAGCAGTACCAGAACCGGAACCCTGGTTAACAAGGTCGGCGACGAAACCGTAAGTATCGGGGCAGCCATCTCGGTTGTAGTCGAAGGTACCTGTGCAGAGTCGACCTTTCGGGTCAGCATCAGCGAAGGTGTACATAGAAATTCCGAACTGACGCAAGTTGTTTTTGCACTGTGTGCTACGAGCCGCTTCGCGGGCACGTTGAACCGCTGGAAGCAGCAGAGCTGCCAGGATGGCGATGATCGCGATGACGACCAACAGTTCGATCAGGGTGAAGCCGGCACGCTTCATGGAACGAGTCTTCATTAAGTTTCTCCAACAATTAGAGAGTGACAATGTGTGCTACCGTGACCCTCACGGCAACGTATAAGAATAGAGCTGAGCGCTGGACCTCTGCACCGGTTTCTATAACCTGCAATCATCCATAACACTCGGGCGTAAATCGAAAATATTTCGACTCACAAAATTTTCCAACATGAAGCAACCGATGAGCGTAATCCTTACTACACGAGTTGTTCGATGTTGATGTGAGCAGTTGCCTGCTCGGCATTGAAACAGGCAGTAAACTGCCTCGTACTCAAATGGGCAACGGATGCCTGGTGCGTCCCTGCAAACTAATATTCTCAGAAGAAGGCTTAGAGAATGAATTGTGAAGATTGTCCAAATTTTTGAACTGACCTGTGCACAATTTTGATTCAAGCCTTAATCGCTGACAGAGATTTCTTATTCAGTTTTCTGTCGGCTGGTCCTCTTCCTGTCTTGCATGATTCCAATTCAATGCAACCAGGACTGCTATGCACATTTGATGGCGGTGTGCTAACCGCTCGTTTTCAGTCGGCTATTCGAGGGTGAATTCTTATAGCCGCCTGCTGACCGTCTGAGATGTTTTGTTTATAAATTCCGTATGTTTATGCTTTGTGAAGTCATCGAGAAGATCTCAAAAAACTGAAAAAAGATCAGTTGGGATGCTTCCTGTTGAATGTTGTGGGATAGGAGAATCTCTACGAGTTCCCGAACAATTCCTAAGTATCGTATCCCGAAATAGGAACAAGGCATCAACGGTACGTTAAGATCCTGTTAATCTCCCGCGATTCTGCCTCGTTGAAGTAAGGAGCCTGTCAGATCTAACAGTTCAGAATGATTGGTATGTCCGTTTTCCTGAATCAGAACGGTTTCGTGCTTTCGAGTGATGTGAAATTTATTGAGTGGTCTACAATAAAATGGACTCGAAACTGGTAAGGGACTGGACTATTGAATATTGCGATTGTGGGCTCTGGAATCTCGGGATTGACTTGCGCAAAGATTCTACAGCCGCATCATCAAATTACGGTTTTTGAAGCTGCAGACTACGTGGGAGGTCATACTCACACGATTGATGTCGAGACGTCTCGGGGAACCGTTGGGATCGATACGGGATTCATCGTTTATAACGAACGGACTTATCCCAATTTTATCAGATTGATTGAATCACTGAATGTAGAGACGCAGGAGACGCGGATGGGTTTCAGTGTCCGCTGTCACGAGACGGACTTTGAGTATAATGGGGAATCCCTTGGTGGTTTGATTGCAGACAAGCGAAATCTAATTCGTCCCCGGTTTTATCGTATGCTTTGGGATCTAACCCGGTTTTATCGAGATGCCGCGGAGTATTTGCAGAGTACGGTAAAGTCTGATCATACAAGTAGCGAGTTGACCGTCGCCGAATTCGCCCGACAACATCGATACTCGCAGTCGTTTATCAAGTATCATCTGCTTCCGATGGGGGCAGCGATCTGGTCCTGTAATGTGAAATCATTTGGCGAGTTTCCGTTTCGATTTGTCGCAGAGTTTTATCAGAATCACGGCTTGATTCAGGTGTCCAATCGTCCGATGTGGCGGGTTATTCGGGGAGGCTCCTATCGATATGTGGAGAAACTCACTGAAGCATTTATGGATCGCATCCGCTTGAAGACTCCAGTTCAGTCTGTGGTTCGCAATCCGGGTCATCTTCTGGTGACGACTTCCGAGGGAGTTGAGAAGTATGACCATGTCATACTGGCATGCCACAGTGATACGGCATTGAAAATCGTTCAGGAACCTGATGAGATTGAACGTGAAATTCTGTCCGATTTGCCTTACACCGCAAACACGGCTGTGTTGCATACAGATATTTCCATTCTTCCAAGACGACGTAAAAACTGGGCGAGCTGGAATTATGCTCTGTATCCTGACTATGACGATGTGCCGACCCTGACGTACAATATGAATATCTTGCAGTCGCTGAACCTGGAAGAAACATACTGCGTAACACTCAACTCGAGTGACAAAATTGATCCAGATCTCATCCTGGGTACATATCAATACGACCACCCCGTTTTCACTACGAAACGTGAACGGGCTCAAAAACGGCATGGAGAAATGATTGGCCGAAATGGACTTTCATATTGCGGCGCTTACTGGCGGAATGGGTTTCATGAAGATGGCGTTATCAGTGGAATGGCGGTCTGTCAACAATGGGGCTTGAATCCTGGCTGGATCCTTCCTTAGTGAAAAGCGGTGATGGAAATCAATCAACCTGATGTTTGCGAATCCAAAATGCACATAGGACAGAAACCCGCAATGCCTGCGAGTTGTCTGTATGTTGGTCAGGTTTCACATGTTCGCAAACGACCGGTGCGGAATGCGTTTCGATATCGATTGTTCATGTTGTATCTCGATCTTGAAGAAATACCCAAGGTGTTCGATCGCTACTGGCTTTGGTCGACTGAGCGGAGAAATGTGGCTTCCTTTTATTGTCAGGATCATCTGCGGACATCGCGTGGAAGTTTGCTTGAAGACGCGAGAGAACTGGTCGAAGAGAGGCTTGGCTTTCGACCGGAGGGGCCTGTCCGGTTGCTGACTCATTTGCGGTACTACGGATTTATGATGAATCCGGTCAGCTTCTATTTCTGCTACAATCTGCAACAGCAACCTGTGGCGATGATTGCCGAAGTGAATAACACGCCCTGGGGTGAGCAGCATTGTTATGTGATGAAGTGGGATTCATCGACTGAGCAGGGAATCCAGAAATGGGAGGCCGAAAAAGAATTCCACGTTTCGCCGTTTATGGAAATGCAGATGCGATATCGCTGGGAAGTTCGGGAGCCTGGCGAGAAGCTACTCGTGAACATCGCAAATCACGATTCCGAAGGGCTATTGTTTTCAGCGGGAATGAATTTGCAGCGGGAAGAAATCAATGCGGGAAATCTGGCGAAGTGTCTGATCAAATACCCGGCCATGACAGCCAAGGTTTATGCCGCAATTCACTGGCAGGCATTGAAGTTGTGGTCGAAAGGCGTGAAGTATGTGCCTCATCCGGAGTGAGATGTTCATGTTGGCACAATAATTTTAATCAAGCATAAAAAAAGATCGACAAGAATTCATTCTTGCCGATCTTTAAATAATTGATCATCACACTCAACTATCGCTTCAAAATTGCCAGCAGGCGGCGATTGCGTTCAATGTCGTGTTGCTTGGCAGCTTGTGCTGTCGTTGTTGTCGCAGGTCGTTCGAGAGCTTCATTGAAAGCCGCTTCGACTTCTTTGACTTTCAGATTGATCACCGGCTCGGCATGATTGGTCAGCAGAGTCACCGCTCCACCTTTCACCTGCACGAAACCGCCGTCGATGAAATAGCTCGTTTTTTCAGAACCGTTAATGACAACCAGTTCGCCAATTCCTAGTCGCCCAACCACCGGAGCACGGCCAGGCAGGATTCCGATCTGTCCATCTTCCAGAGGAAACTGCAACGAAGTCGCATCCTGAGTGAGCAAGGTCTTCTCAGGGGTGACGACCACAAGTTGTACGGTATTGGCGGCGATCATAATGAGAGACTTTCGGGCTAACAGGACCCGTGGTGTTGAAAAAATAAACACACATCCTTTGAGATGGATTTCCGCTCAAAGTCAGTTGATCAATAATCTCTCTGGATGTGTGCTTGAGTCAATTAATGTTTGTTGGTTACGCTTTTTCCTGCATTTTCTTAGCCTGCTCGGCTGCTTCCTGAACACCACCGACATACAGGAAGGCCTGTTCTGGCAGGTGATCCCATTTGCCGTCGCAGATTTCTTCGAAACTGTCCAGGGTTTCCTGCAGCGGAGTGATTTTACCAGGCTTGCCAGTAAACGGTTCGGCCACAAGGAACGGCTGAGACAGGAAGCGTTCGATACGGCGAGCACGGTGCACGATCAGTTTGTCTTCTTCGCTCAATTCTTCGACACCCAGAATCGCGATGATGTCCTGCAGTTCGCGGTAACGTTGCAGAATCTGTTGAACACGTTGAGCGATGGTGTAATGTCGCTCTCCAACATATTGTGGATCCAGAATTCGGCTCGAAGAGGCGAGAGGATCGATAGCGGGGTAAATCCCCTTTTCTGAAATCTTTCGTTCCAGGTAAATGAACGCATCCAAGTGAGAGAACGCGGTCGCTGGAGCAGGGTCGGTTGGGTCGTCTGCAGGCACGTAAACGGCTTGCACGGAGGTGATCGCCCCGCGTTTTGTGGAAGTAATTCGCTCCTGCAGAGCACCCAGTTCGGTACTCAAGGTTGGCTGATAACCCACAGCTGATGGCATACGTCCGAGAAGAGCGGACACTTCAGAACCAGCCTGAGAGAAGCGGAAAATGTTATCGACGAACAACAGGGTGTCTGTACCAGTCGTATCTCGGAACCACTCGGCCATTGTCAGTGCAGAAAGAGCGACACGCAGACGGGCTCCCGGTGGCTCGTTCATCTGCCCGAAGACCATACAGGTTTGCTCGATAACGGAACGGCCCGTGTTACCGATTTCGGCTTCCTGCATTTCCAGCCAGAGATCGTTTCCTTCACGAGTTCGCTCGCCCACACCTGCGAACACAGAGTAACCCCCGTGAGCGGAAGCGATACGGGCAATCATCTCTGTCAGAATAACGGTTTTGCCGAGCCCGGCTCCTCCGAACAGTCCGGCTTTACCACCACGCACGAACGGGGTGAGCAGGTCGACCACTTTGATTCCGGTTTCGAAGAGTTCTGTTTTTGAACTCAAATCTTCCAGTGGTGGAGCCTGACGGTGAATTGGCCAGCGTTCTTCTGTTTCGACGGCTCCACGACCATCAATTTCTTCACCCAGCAGGTTGAAAACTCGTCCCAGAGTCCCCTTTCCGACGGGAACAGAAACGGGGCTACCTGTGTCGGCGACATCCATGCCGCGAACCATGCCCTCGGTCGATCCGAGAGCAACACAGCGAACGCGACCGCCACCCAGGTGCTGCTGAACTTCGCCGGTCACTTTGACGTGCACACCTTTGACGTTCTGATCGATTTTCAGGGCGTTGTAAATATCGGGGAGACCCTCGTTAGAAAACTCGGCATCGAATGTCGATCCGATAATCTGTGTCACCTTGCCGATATTCTGTGCAGTTGCAGTGGACATGGAAAAACCTCGGTCTCTTGATATCAAACAGTTTGAACGTATTTATTGTGATGTCCGATTCGCGGACAGTATCTGATCTTGTAAAATCCATTCCCGAATTCCTATTCGAGAGCGGCTGCTCCACCGATGATCTCGCTCAACTCAGAAGTAATCTGAGACTGTCGGGCACGGTTGTAACGTGTCGACAGGCTGCGAATCATTTCGTCGGCATTCTCGGTGGCGCCCTTCATGGCGACCATGCGGGCAATCTGTTCGCTGACAGCCGCATCGAGAAAACATTTGAACAATTTGGCTTTGAAGGCCGCAGGGACAATTTCTTCCAGAATCGCTTCAGCACTCGGGAGGAATTCATAGTCCACTGAATGCTTCTGATCAGACTCGGCCTCGGGAGTCGAGAGATTCTGGATCGGCAACAGTGTTTCCCGGATTGCGACTTGTCGAGAGATCGAATGAAATTCGGAGTAAACCACTTCAATTCGATCAACCGCTCCACTGGTGTAGAGTTCTGCAAAGCGATTGGCTAAGTCTTCGACTTCATCGAAGGTCGGCTTGTCTTCGAAATTCGTATAAGTTGCATCGATCTGCTGTCCTTCAAAGTTGAAGTAAGACAGACCACGTTTCCCCGAGACTTCGAGGATCTGATTGATGCGGCCCTTGGAGAGAGCCTTCAATCGTTGATCGGCTATTCGCAGCACACCCGAGTTGTATCCGCCGCACAATCCACGATTGGAAGTCAACACGAGGAGAAGAACACGTTCTTCCTGTTCTCGTTGTTCCAGAAGTGGATGCGTGAATGAAAGTTCGGCAGAGGCTAAGTCGCCGACAATTTCTGCGATTTTCTGCGTATAGGCTTTGGCTTCGGCGGCTCGATCCATTGCTTTTTTGAAACGGGCCGTGGCAATCAGTTCCATTGTCCGCGTAATCTTGCGGATGTTCTTGACTGCCTTGAGTCGTTTAATAATCGCGCGTGCTTTGGCCATGGATTGAAAGTCTTTCGCTGACCGAGGAGCTGACATCGCTCACTAGGTCAAAACCGGAATTGTCGCTGAACTTCTCTTACTGTAAGACAGGCTTCCAGCCTGTCAGCCTTTATTCACTTCATCACTCTTAAAATTCACAAGCAAGACAGGCTGGAAGCCTGTCCTACTTATGTTTATTGCTTAGGAAGCGGAGACGAGCCCGGCTTCTTCGGCGTTTTCAAATTGCTTATGAACCTGAACCCACCATTCTTCCAGAGCATTTTTCAACATTTCAATGCCTTCGTCATCTAAGGCCTGAGTCTCGACGATTCGATCCCGGACTTCAGACTTCTGATCGGACATGAACTGCAACATGTTCTTCTCGGCTTCGGGAACACGAGAGACCGGGACTTTATCGAAGTAGCCGTTACTACCGGCGTAAATCGACATGACCTGATCTTCGACTTCCATCGGCTGATACTGAGGCTGCTTAAGCAGTTCGACCATGCGATAACCGCGATCGAGTTGCTGTTGCGTGGCCTTATCCAGCTCGGTTCCTAGTTGAGCAAATGCTTCCAGTTCACGGAAGGCGGCAAGATCCAGTTTCAAACTCCCGGAAACTTTCTTCATCGCCTTGATCTGTGCATTACCACCCACGCGGGACACACTGATCCCGACGTTGACGGCTGGTCGAACACCGGAGAAGAACAAGTCTGGCTCCAGATAGATCTGACCATCGGTAATCGAAATCACGTTGGTTGGGATGTAGGCCGAAACTTCCCCTTCGAGTGTTTCGATGATCGGCAGAGCGGTCATCGATCCCCCGCCGAGTTCGTCAGACAATTTGGCGGATCGTTCGAGCAGTCGACTGTGACAGTAGAATACGTCCCCGGGATAAGCTTCACGACCAGGGGGGCGTCGCATCAACAGAGACAGTTCACGATAGGCAACAGCCTGCTTGGAAAGGTCATCGTAAACGATGAGTGTGTGCTTGCCATTGTACATGAAGTACTCGGCCATCGAGGCTCCTGCATAGGGAGCGATGTACTGCATGGAGGCAGGATCGGACGAGGTCGCCGCGACGACAATCGTGTAATCCATCGCTCCGTGCTCGGTGAGTGTTTCCACAACTCCGGCAATCGAAGAGGCTCGCACACCACAGCCGACATAGACGCAGATGACGTCTTTGCCTTTTTGATTCAAAATCGCATCAATGGCGATGGCCGTCTTACCAGTTTTTCGGTCGCCGATGATCAACTCGCGTTGACCGCGTCCGACTGGAGTCATGGCATCAATCGCTTTGATTCCGGTCTGCATTGGCTGCTTGACGGGTTGTCGTCCGACAACGCCGGGAGCGGCGGTTTCGAGAGGCCGTCGGTCTCCGGATACGATTGGGCCTTTGCCATCGAGTGGGTTTCCGAGAGGATCGACAACACGACCGACCATCGCATCCCCAACGGGAACCGAGAGCAGGGTGCCGAGTGATTTGACTTCGTCAGCTTCGTTAATTGTCAGGTAATCCCCGAGGACAACGACTCCGACGGAGTTCTCTTCGAGGTTAAACACGAAGCCTTGAACACCACTGGAGAATTCGACCATTTCGCCGGCCATTGCACCAGCCAGGCCATAGCAACGGGCAATGCCGTCGCCGACCTCGGTGACAATACCGACTTCACGGGTTTCAAGCTGGGAGCCGAAGCTCTCAACTTCCTTCTGGATAACTGAAGCGATCTCGTCCGCTTTGAATTTCATGGACATACCTCTGTCGAAGTTGACTCTTAAGTTGTGCGAGTCGGTTTCTGAGGGAACTATCGTAAACGGTATCACCGACCTGAATCACGAGGCCTCCCAACAGAGAAGGCTCGATCTCGACATTAATCACCGGGTCGGCGGAAAGTAATTGTGCTAATTGTTGACGAATCTGCTCGAGCTTTTCATCGCTGATGGCAGATGCAGAGCGAACGATGACCGGCACGCGGCCAGCACGCTTTTGATTCACTTCTGCACAGACATCGTAAATGACCCGGATCAGATCCAGTCGTTCATGGGCGGCGGCGACTTTCAGGAAATTGCCAAACACCTTCGAGGCATAGGGCATGACCGTACGGTCGAGAATCGCCTGCTTATCTTCAACTGAGACAAGCGGGGAAACGAGTTTGCGTTCCATGGCGGGGTAGGCATCAAGCACATCCGTCAGAAACGACCAGAACTCTTCCACTCGTTCATCACCGGAGGGCTCGCCATCCGAGTTGAGATAACCTTCTGCGTAAACCTGTGCAATTGCCTTGAGACTGGGGTCTTCCAGTACATTAGGAACTCGTACAGATTGTTCGAATTGATCGATCATGAGGTTCTTATACCCGAGGTCTCAACAAGCCGCAGAAACAAAATATCTATCACTATTTAGAACGTAATATTAAATCTTCGAGAGCTGAGCCAGCGACTCATCAATCAAACGATTGCGATCATCATCACTCAACGCCCGACCAATGACATGCTCGGTCGCATCTGTGACCTGAGCTGACATTGTCCGGAACAATTCATCCAGAGCCTGATCACGAGCCCGATCGATTTCTTCAATCGCTCGGTTTTTTGTTATCTCGGCTTCTTTTTGTGCAGATGCGACAATTTCCGACTTCGTGTGCTCTGCATCCCGACGAGCTTCTGCGAGAATTTCGCGAACCTCATCCTGAACCGAATCAAGCTTGGCAGCATGAGCAGCCAGCATTTCTTCGGCTCGAATTCGAGCAACTTCCGCATCTTCGATGTTCTTACGGATGTTTTCTTCACGCTCATCAAGAGCAGTGACGATTGGCCCCCAGGCGAATTTCGTCAGGGCAGCCAGCAACAGCAGGAAGACGACGAAGCTGTAAATCGAAAGATCGAGACGCCAGTCTTTGGGCTCGAAGGCCTTCGGCTCGACGGGTGGATCACCAATGTGTCCATGATCGGCATGCGCCTCATGGTCATCACCAGTATGATCACTTTCGTGATCGTCCGGTGAAGACGTTGCATGCGGATCAGCAGGTGCCGTCTCCGGCTGATATGCCGAAACCGAACCTGACGTCAGGCAAAACAGTGCGGCTAAAACCGCGAATGTAGACACAAGCTTCACGAAATCACCTCGACCTCGACGCCAACATTGAACCAGACCAAGCCAGTCCCAGAATCCTGAGACGGACTTCGCAACAGATTAACCGAGCAGCAGAGCTGCGAAACCAAGACCTTCGATAAGAGCGGCAGCAATAATCATTGCAACCTGAATCTTACCGGCCAACTCAGGTTGACGAGCCATGCTCTCAACGGCTGAGCCACCAATGCGACCAATACCAAGTCCGGCACCAATCACAATGAGACCAGCTCCAACTGAAGAAGGAATTGACATTCCGCCATCTTGAGCCAATACGGGGGTTGCCATGATCATGACACCCAGGACCATCATTACAGTTCGGGCAGCTTTAAACACAGCCGTCTCCTCAAATACCTAAACACGAACAGTTACAGGGAATTCAGTCTCGACACGCGAGCCAATTACAAACTTATTGTTTCCGCAAACTTATTGATTCCAAAAAATCAATGCTTATGGATCGACATTCCAATAAACAATGCAGAAAGCATCGTAAACACATACGCTTGAATGAAGGCCACAAGGATTTCCAGTGCACTCAAAACCGTTGCACCCAGAATACCGAAGAAGGCAGCTGTTCCCCACCAGTTGGTACTGGCCGTAGCCACAACCGCACTGAGAACTCCTGCCAGCACCAAGTGGCCAGCAATCATATTTCCAAAAAGTCGAATTGCAAGCACTGCATGCTTGATCACGACCCCAAGAATTTCAATCAGAAAAATCAATAGACGAATCGGCTGCATCAAAATGCTGTCACCAAGATCCGGAGCAAAGTTCAACAAGTACCCACCTGGACCCAGATGCTTAACACCGGAAACCAGTCCGATTACAAAGGTGACCAAAGCCAGGCCAGAGGTCACTTCAATGGAACTGGTGACTGTTCCCAAACCGGGAATCATCCCAATTAAGTTACAGGCCAATATGAAGAAAAACGCGGTCAATAAATAAGGCAGGAAGTGATCGGCGTCTTTATTACCGATTGCCGGCTTGGCAATTTCATCCCGCACATAACTAACAAATGCCTCAAGAATATTATGACGTCGACCTGTCGGGCGACTGATGGTTGCACCACGCTTTGCCAGCCAGATAAATACGCCGCCAACGAGCAAGGCAATGAAGAGTTCAACAACCATCAACTTTGAAATACAGAATCCTGACTCAGCCTGATAGAGATTCTTAAGCTCCCCAAACGGCTGAGGGATAAGAATTTTCCCGGAGAGGTCGTAATTGAATTCCTCAATCGACGCTTCAGGATGAGCCTCGTGCAGAAACTGCATCGATTCCGGCACATCATCAAATGATTGATAATCTCGAGGCCAAAGAGATTTTGGCACCTCGAAATAATAAGCATCTTTTACGTGCAGGACCGGACTGGCCATGAATCACTCGCTCAACATTGTGCCTGCCGGGATACCCCAGCAGCGGAATCATGCGGATTGAAAACTATTTTGCAGACTTTGCAGATGAACGCTCAGCTCGCCGTTTATCCCAACGGTTCACCAGACGAACAGACAATATAGTCTCTGACAATAACGTCAACAGATAACAACAGACAAAAGCGGGAAAAATCTGAGGCTCGTGCAAAAACTTGCTGATTACTGCAACTGTCAGCAGCGGCCCCATTGTCCGAATCAGAATGGAACCCAGACTTCCCACAAAATCGGCACCCATTCGGAAGCACGACTCCTGCACCAGCAGGGCCGTCACTCCAAATCCGATGCAGACACCAGCAGCCAGAGCATAAGGCCCCGTTGCCGCTTCACCAAACGCCTGCCGCCATGCCACCCCGACGCATCCGAGTAGCAAGACCAGCCAGATTGTGAGAGTGAGCGCTTCTCGCATTCCACGCTTCAGGCGAAAGAAAACTGTTCAGTAAAGGCAGGCACGATATCATCATCGACTTGCCAAGGATACCTATCATGACAAGTGCAACCCCAAATGTCGCCCCTGGCAATGCGGCAACTTGTCGCAAGCAGTAATCAGACGCGCCCATAGCATTTCGCAAAGGAAATGCTTATGTGCAAAGAGGATGCTCGGCGACTGGCTGTACTGGAAAAACTCCTTGCCAATTTTTGAAGGGTGTTAATGGCAAGTGATTTAATGCTGGCAAGTCTTTATCAGCATCTTCTGGTTTGGAATTTCCATTACGAGGTGAGAGAAGTGGGCTGTCAATTAGCTTCCAGCAGCATCCCCCCGGTGAGGAGATCAAATCACTTCGATGTACTATAAACCACATTTCCCACAAGGTCATGAGGTTTGCGTTTTGCTTGGTAGGCTCCGATAGGTTCTCTGGGATCAGGTCTTCCCGGCCAGTTGCAACACAGAGGAGAAGAAAGTTCCGGAGATACCATAAATATGCATCCGTGTCATAAAAGTGGTACTTACTTTCTGCCTGCTCACCGTAAACAAGCTCCCGATAGGAAAAAGTGCCGCTTCTGATCAGTCGATCTTGCCTTGTGAGAAATACACTTCGCCAGGCAGCAATCCGATAAATCTCTGCAAGCAGATTGGGATTTGACTTTATAAATTCAAGCTCAACTTTTGCGGCGGCAATCTGGAATCGATAAGCAATTCGATTCTGCTTGTCTCTGTTATTGTCGTAAGGGGCGAAATTTGCGAGAGGCATCACGATGTCTTCTGAGGCCATCAGCAGGCGGATAGAATCTTGGGATGTGGAATTCATCATCTCTCGAATATAGATCTTCATCGCTGCATCCTCATTCCCCTCCATTTCCTGCATCATATTCCTGAAGAGCGGATAGCCTTCCGAGAGCACTTTAGACCAATGCTCCTGCAGTGCATCCGGCACAGTTTTACTAGAATTGACAGGCTCAGCCTTATAGTCTTTTCTTATACTGGAAATTCTCCGGCAGTACTCAAGTACAATCACCTCAACCTTTTCAGTATTCTTCGGCTTGGCACTAATCTCCCGACCCTTTGAGTAAAAAGCGTTCATGCAGATGATGGCTAAGCACAGGCATATCATTAGTGGGACTCGATAAATCACTCGAAAAACTCCTGCTTCAATGAATCTAATTTGATTATCCGAGGCATCATAAAAAAAGGGACAACCCTTCCGGGTCGTCCCTTTTTTTGTTTCAGTATTCACAAATGCTTAAGCCGTGGCTACCGCTTCCTCTTCAACGATTGGCGTTTCGATTTCGCCATCGAGGAGAGGATACATCGCATCGACAAAGCCTTTGAGGTGGTTGCTGCGGGTTTGGTGCTGCAGTTTTCTCAGGGCTTTGGATTCGATCTGACGAATACGTTCGCGGGTCACTTTAAAGATGCGGCCGGTTTCTTCGAGCGTGTAGCTGTAGCCATCGCCCAGGCCGTATCGCAGTTTGATGATTTCGCGTTCGCGATAAGTCAGGCTCTTGAGCACGTGGTTGATCTTGTCCCGCAGCATCTGCTGCATGGCGGTGTCAGCTGGCGTGCTTTCGGATTCATCCTGCAGGAAGTCACCAAAGCTGCTGTCCTCAGATTCGCCAACCGGCGTATCGAGACTGACAGGGTGTTTCCAGGTTTTCATGATCCGTTCAGTCTCTTCGACTGACATATCAATCGCCGCGGCCAGTTCTTCCATCGTTGGTTCGCGTCCGGTTTCCTGGCGAATCTGCTCAGCTTTCGCCTTGAGTGTTGAAATACTCTGGAACATGTGGACGGGAATACGAATGGTTCTCGCGTGATCGGCTACCGCTCGCGTGATCGCCTGGCGAATCCACCAGGTCGCGTAAGTCGAGAACTTGTAGCCACGACGATATTCGTACTTCTCGACACCTCGCATCAGGCCGGCATTGCCTTCCTGGATCAGGTCGAGGAAGCTCAAGCCACGATTACGGTATTTTTTAGCAATCGAAACAACGAGACGCAGATTTCCGCCGGAGAGTTTCTGCTTGGCATCGGTCCAGAAAGCGAAGCGACGGCGGATTTCACGGGATCGCTGTACGAATTCATCGGGTGTTTCGAGCACCTCATAGACGATCTCGGAAAGTTCATTCTGCATCAGCTCGAGATCGTGAGCAGCAGAAGGAATTCGCTTGAGTCGCTTAATATCACGCTGCAATTGCAGAACACGCTCTGCGACTTGCTCCATCCGCTTAATGACAGGTTGGAGTCGCTGGGTTCGCAGGCTCAGCTCTTCTGCCAGACAAGTCATTTTTCGGCGACGGACGATCATCCGTTCGTGAGCTTCTTTGCGCTCTTCTTTAGTGGCGGACTCTGACATGCGAATCTGGAAATCTTCGCGGTTACGAGCCATCAGATGCCGCAATGTTTGCAGATTTGGTTCCATACGTCCGAGGATCTGCTCTTTCTGAGCATTCTCAGTTTCGGAAGTCCGCAGAGTCCGTTCAAAGGGTAGCTCGCCGGAGTGAACTTTTTCGAACATCTCGACAATGATGCCGAGCGTGTAGTCGGATTCGACAGCTGTTCTACGGAATCGCTTCCGAGTCACTTCGATTTGCTTGGCCAGGAAAATTTCGTCGGCTCGTGTCAGCAGGGGAATATTCCCCATCTGGCTTAAGTACATACGAATCGGGTCCCGTGAAGAAACTGGTGTTTCCGGGCCGATCAGAGAACGAGCGACATCGTCACCGGTTTCGCTGTCTTTCTTTGATTCTTTCTGACCCTTCTCCGGCTTCAGCGGCATCCGGGCAGCCGGATCGTCGTACATGTCGAGGCCGAGTTCGTCGAGAGCCAGAACGATTTGATCGATCAGCGTCGGGTCGCCTCCCTCATCGGGAAGATACTCGTCCATTTTCTGATAGCTGAGTCGTGTGTTCTGAACCGTGATATCCATCAACGGCTGAATCGATTCGCTGAATCGAGGCACCATAAACTCCCTCACTTGGGTAAAAAAGGAATAAAAATCGCGTTTCTCCATCACGCGGCCAATTCCTGTCGATCGTGGTTTTCAGTGTCTCTCTGAAAGCAGGAATGAAGTCTCCCACCATGCCAACGATTGATCAGGATTACAAGTCTCGCTCAATGCCACTCGAAGAAAATCGCCAAAATGCAAATCATGAAATACAAATGTAATTTGCATGAGGCCTCTTTCCTCGCGGGGCTGACTTTCAATAGTCCGTTCAACAGCCTCAATTGTGCTGCGAACTGTTTATCTGCGTACGTCCAAATTGGCAGGCAGATTATGTTGTGAAGCCAACTGTTAAGAAAGTACTGGCTGGGAAGCGGGCCGGAACTGGCTCGGCTGACTGACAATCCATGTCGTTTCGTATCACGGGAAAATCCTTTTCAATGAGACGTGCTCAAAGAGACGTTTCGCCCGGGCTTTCTCAGCGATATTGTAGAGTCCCTTGGAGGCTCTACTTTTGCCGGGCCCGTAGCAGTAACACATGCATCCTTGCGATGGTTTGAGTTTGTGAATCGACTCCAATTCACAAATGAGTATGTACAAGAGGTGTAATGTTTACCAGCCGATAAAATTTTTGAACTGGCCTTGCCTCTCTCTGTTTGCCATGCTACCACCAAATGAAAAGTCGTCTACGAAAAAAACAGAGAATCCTCAAAAAACTATCAATTGGCTAGTGACGCATTCATGGCGATTGATGAGTTGACCATCTGGTCAGGTGGCGAGCGGGGTTTCTCCATGAATTTTAGCTTGACAGACTTTCAAATCCGCTCGGAGTTGCTACACTTGCAGCTTGCTCGCGAGATAATAGAGACGCCTCTGCCGAGACAATATTGTAGTTGCAGAGGGCGTGAATGCGGAAATATGCCTATTTTTACGGTGTATTGACTGAGCCCCCGCAGTTCTCATCGCCTGCCAGAAGACATTCCCTTCGTTCCCGGTACGGTCTGTTGCAGACTTAATTACTGAGGCGAAGTTGAGTATAAGTAGAAGAAATTCCCGTAAAATACCTGTTATCGCTGAGGAGAGCAGAGTGTCTGTTCGAATTCGAATGAAAAAGATGGGGCGAACCCATCGCCCGTTCTATCGCATTTGTGTGATGGATTCGCGTAAGCCACGAGATGGCAAGTCCATCGAAGAGATTGGGACCTATGATCCCATGGTCCGTGAGAAATCACAACGTGTTGCGATAAAAATGGATCGAATTGACTACTGGCTATCTGTCGGTGCTCAGCCTACTGAAAAAGTGGGAGTCCTGATCCGTAAGGTTCGGGAAGGGGATTGGGGAGTGACTAAAGAGCCGCCTCCGATGACCGCTCCCAAAGCTCCTGAGCCGGAAGCTGCTCCAGAAGCAGAAGCCTCTGCTGAGGAAGCTCCTGCCGCTGAAGAAGCGACCGAAGGCTAAGCTGGCAGACCGTTTCGGTCCGGCTGGATAAAGATATTTGTTGGGGCTGGTTTCGTGCGGTTTGATGTTTTGACATTATTTCCGGGGCTTTTTGAAGGATTCCTTCACGAAAGCCTGCTTAGCAAAGCCTTGCAGCGAGAATTACTGGAGATTCATCTCTGGGATTTTCGGGAATGGGCCTTGGATAAGCATAAGTCAGTCGATGACCGTCCCTACGGGGGTGGTCCTGGAATGCTGCTCAGCTGCGATCCAATTTTTCGCTGTTACGAGCATGTCCAGACTCAAGCGGAAGTTCCAGGGGAATTGATCATGCTTACGCCGTATGGGCAAAGGCTGGATCAGTCTCTGGTGGAAGAATTAGCGGAAAAACCTCGACTCATCTTCCTGTGTGGACGATACGAAGGATTTGACGAGCGAATTTCTCTGGGGCTCAAGCCTCGGGAAATTTCGATTGGTGATTTTATTTGCAATGGCGGCGAAGTGCCGACCATGGTTATGATTGAAGCCGTCATGCGACTGATTCCGGGTTTGCTCGGAGATGAGGAAAGTGCCCGAAAAGATTCCTTTTCGCAGGAAGGCTTGTTAGAGTACCCTCAATATACAAGGCCTCAAACTTATCGGGGCATGTCTGTTCCAGATATTCTCCTGAGTGGCGATCACGAAAAAGTGGATCGCTGGAGAGAGGAAATGAGTCGGGAACGGACTCAAAAACGAAATGAATCATCTCGCAAATGTGATTAGTAAACACTGCGGGATTTTATATACTGTTGCCATTATTTTGATGATTAAACCAGGCCCTGGCGGGCATCCGATTGAGGATAGAGTGCGATGAGAAATCGACAGGAACTTCTAAAATCTGTAGAGCAGTCCAGTTTGCGGGAAACGCCGCTCAAATTCGAAGTGGGCGATACCGTCGACGTTCACACCCGAATTCTGGAAGGTGATAAAGAACGCATCCAGGTCTTCAATGGTGTTATCATTGGAACCTGTGGTGGTGGAACCCGTGAAAGCTTCACAGTTCGCCGAATTGTCGCTGGCCAGGGAGTCGAGCGATCGTTCCCGGTTCACTCACCTAAAGTCGCTGAAGTGGTTGTCTTACGACATGCTCGCGTCCGTCGTGCGAAACTGTTCTACCTGCGTGACCGCGTTGGTAAGGCGACTCGTCTGCGTGAACGCCGTGCGAAAGTCGGTGAAGTCGAAGCCGCAGTCAAGAAGTAATTCGTGAGCAACCCCGGTGGATCTGCTCAGATGGCTAAAGCAACATTTTCATCCTCGTTTGACCACTGGTCAGCGAGGAGAAAATGAAGCCGCTCGATATCTCAAGCATCGCGGCTTCAAAATTCTGCACCGCAACTATAAAAATACGTTCGGTGAAATCGATCTGATTGCTCAAGACGGTTCGCAACTCGTCTTCATCGAAGTCCGCACTCGCTCAGCAGAGAAGCAGGGCCATCCCGCGGAAACAATTGGCTTAGTTAAACAGCGAAAAATTTCGCGTACTGCTCTCGGATACCTCAAATATCACAACCCCGCCGGGTTGTCTGCTCGCTTTGATGTCGTCACAATCCTGTGGAACGAAAACGCAGGTATCGACAAAATCGACTATTTCCCCAATGCATTTCTCGTAACGGAGTAATACAAGCACGAATCGCGAGCGAGTGAGTCAGAGCTTGGTTAAACACACTCGCTCGCGCTTCGTGCTTGTAGGATGAAATCATCTCTTTGTTTCCTAAGCGAACTTTGTGTTTTCAATTCCTGTCCATGATATGGTACGATCCGCTATTGGTTGATCAGAGTATTCTATTAATGTATGAGTGAGTAATGTCAGAACAGATTCAATTTGCAGACCGTGGTGAAAAACAACAGATCGAGCAGGGGCTCGAACTGGCTCCCAAGTTTGATGCCAATGGTTTGATTCCCGCTATCGCCACCGATTACGAAACCGGCACACTACTGATGGTAGCATATATGAACGAGGAAGCCCTTAAGCAAACCGTCGCTCTGGGCGAAGCGGTTTATTATAGCCGTTCCCGTCAGGAACTCTGGCACAAGGGAGCAACCAGCGGCCACGTTCAAATTGTCAAGGAAATCCGCGTGGATTGCGATCAAGATGCAATCTGGCTGCGGGTCGATCAACAGGGCAAAGGCGCCTGTCACGTCGGTTATCAGAGCTGTTTCTATCGAGCGGTTGATCGCGAGAATCTGTCGGATAATCAACCTGTGCCGCTCGTGATTACGGAAACTGAAAAGTCGTTTGATCCGAAATCGGTTTATAAATAGTGAATAGTCGCTAGTTAATAGTGATTAGTATTTGTCAATCGGCCAGTCTAAATTCGGATATTGTCACGATCGTCTTTTGAACTTCACATAATTCATTCTCTATACTCATCTGCAGCTACTGTTGCAGAACCTGCCATGGCTCGTCGACGGATTTCGACTGAAGAAACTCAACAATTACGTCAGCGGATAGCCAGGGAAGCGGCTCGCTTAATTGCCCGGGGTAAAGTCCGCAACTTTCACACGGCTCGGATGCGAGCGATGCGCTGGCTCAGTCAACAAAAGTTGACTTCGGCTCAGGTTCCGACTCAGGAAGAGGTGATGCAGGAGCTCGATCGGATCACGTCCGTCAGTGATGCCTACCGCGATGAAGGGCTGCAGTATCTGATTGACGAAGTCGCCAGCCTGCTCAAACTCTTCAAGCCATTGCTTTACATCGATGGTCAGGCGATGCAGTCTCGTGACACTCCGCTTTGCCACTGGATTGTCTCCGGATATAAGCACAACGCGCAAGCGAGTGAGCCAACCGATCCTGCAATACACTCGCTTGCGCTTCGTGCTTGTCTGGATTCGTCTCATAGTAAGCTGGAACCAATTGAACCTCCTGACTGGGCCACGGACTCGTATCAATTCAGCAATGGAATCGGGCATCAAATTTATCTCGATCCGACTCTGGAAAGCACGGATCAAATCACTCGGGAATTGAAAGGCCAGAATGTGACCTTTCACGAACGCAACGTACAGACTGCTTCAGAACTGGATGAGACCTCTGAGGAACTCAGTTGGTCGGATACTTTTAGGCCGCTGCTTGAGCGTCTTGAAAGTTTTCACTGGGATTATGCCGAGCACCCCGAAGGCGATGCCCTGTACCATTCGCTGCAGGTTTATGATCTCGGACGAAACCTGCACCCTTACGATGTCGAATTTCAATGGGCTTGTCTGCTGCACGACGTCGGCTTTGTTGTCGATCCCCGCTTGCCGGAAGAAGCGGCTTTGCGTGTTCTTTCGGGGCGTGTCACCGAACGAGTCGAGTTTCTCGTGGGTAATCTTTCCTCTGCTCACCGCTTTTTGAAACACGAAACGCAGGCGAAATCGTTGCGGAAATCCGAAAGTTTCGAAGAACTCCTGGACCTCGCCCGCTGCGATCGCGATGGCCGTCAGCCCGGAAAGGTCGTTCCGACCCTCGAAGAAGCTTTGGAACAACTCGAATCGCTTGAAGAAGACTGGTCCGATGAGCCAGCAGAATGATTCAAGGCTTCTTCTTCTTCTTCTTCTTCTTCCTGGATTCTTCCTTCCAGTTTTCACCATTGTCACTAGGCATCGACTCCTGCCATTCAACCACCCGCTTTTTCAGCCGATTGACAATTTCCGGATTAGCAGCCGCAACATTCTTCGTTTCACCCCGATCATTCTTCAGATCGTACAATTCTGCCTGACTGCCATCATATTCACACAGAAGTTTCCAGTCCCCATCCCTGACTGCCAGATCCGGCAGATCCTCAACGCCGTAAAAAGAATCTCGATCAGGTGGACGCCGGAAATAAATCGGCTGCTGGCGTGACTTATCAGATTGACCAAGTAAGACGTCAGCCAGATTCTCCCCATCAAAATCAACATTCTTCGCCGGCTCGGTTCCTGTAATCTCCAGCAGGCTGGGAACCAGATCGATTGCGGCAAAAACGGATGTTTGGTTCACGCGACCATGAACGGACTCGTCCATTAAACCGGGCCCCCATGCAATTAGGGGCGAGCGAATTCCCCCCTCATACAACATTGTTTTGTGACCACGAAATGGACCAGCGGAACCTGCTCCCGGTTCGGGGCCGTTGTCTGAACAGATCAAAATCAATGTGTTCTGTTTCAGCTGCGGGTCGCTTTGGATGACATCAAACAACTCGCCGAGTTGCTCATCCATTGTTTCGAGAACTCCGAGATATAACTCCCGTTTTGAGCCATCACCGCGACGAGCTTCCGGGGGATACCAGGGGCCGTGTACATCATCGGGCCAGAGGTTGATATAAAACGGTTTGTCCCGCCGCTGGCTTTGCCGAATGAATTCGATAGCGGCCTGCGTGAAAGACTGCGTGACGAGTGAGCGATCGACCCATTCGATTGTGCCGCGACCCAATGTATCAGACCCCAGGGCATGTCTTTTAATCGGTTTGCCATTATGAGCATCGCATAAGGCCAGCACGCGGGGACCAAGACCCTCGAAGTTAGTGAGCGATTTGTCGAAGCCGTAGTCAGTAATCAGCGGAGCTTCGCCAACATCCCGCTGCCCACCCAGATGCCATTTCCCGAAATGCCCCGTCGCATAACCTGCTTTGTGCAGCATGTTTCCCAGCACCGGAGCATCCAGATCCAGCCAGTTCGCCACTCCTCTGCTTTTATTCAAAGCTCGGGAAGCCAGATACGAATTGATTTGCCATCGCTGCGGATATTGGCCTGTTGTGATCGCGGCTCGCGAAGGAGAGCAGATGGGGGAATTCACATAGAATTGCTCAAACCGGATCCCCTCCTCGGCGATCCGATCGATATGCTCGGTGGTTGCATCTCGATTCCCAAAACAGGAAAAGTCTTCCCAGCCCATGTCGTCAATAAAAATCAGCACAACGTTTGGCTGTGATTCTGCAATGCTCGAATTGAGTGGTATCAGCAAAAAAGCGACTAAAACTACACAATTCAATAAGCGTGGCATCATTTTCTCCTGAAAAACTCTTGAACGCATCAATTAAAACTTATCAAGTTTAGGGGGAAAATTCACCGACAGCTCTGACATTTCTCAGAAGAGTTGACAATAATCCGGAGTCGGTCATCCTGAGGAAATCGTATTCGTGTATTCGTTATCAATTGCAAGAGTTAGAGCATATTCAAAAATGAACTGCAGCGTCCGGCGGGAGCAAACAGAGCGTTTTCCGGGCATAGGCGTCCAGGCGACTGCAGGAACCATTTGAAAATGGTCTTATTGCAAAGATGTGAGAAAAACCATGCTCAGCGGTCCCCTCTTAACTGCCGAAGAATTCCTGGATCGCCGTTTCTCCCTGCCGGAAAGTGGGCAATGGGCAGAGTTGCACGCGGGGGAAGTGCATTTGTTTCAGCCGCCCGATCTTGATTTTGGCAACGCGGTGCTGAATCTCTCGAAACTCTTTGCCGACTATGTTCAGAAGTATCAGCACGGCTATCCCTGTTTCGATTTGGGACTGCTGATGGAAACCGCACCCGATACCATTTTCTTTCCCGCAGCCAGCTATTTTCTGGATGGAAAGCGATTCACCGAAACCGATAAAGCGATCACAGAAACCATTCCGTCTCTGGTGATCGAACTTGCCTCGACGGGCGATCGCAAGCAGGTCATGTTGCGGCGAATCGAAAACTATCTGGCCTGGGGAGTGCAGGAAGTCTGGGTGCTTGAACCAAAAGCTCAGCAGGTGACTGCCGTCAATCCGCAAACCGGCGAAGTCACTTTTCAAGAAGGAGATCGGCTGATCTCCAATCAACTTCTCCCCAATTTTCAATGTGACGTCGAAAAACTCTTCGTCGAACCAAGCTGGTGGAATGCGATGTGAATCATCGAAGTGAGATTATGGGTAGCGGGGGCGCTCCGCCTTAGCCGAAGCCCCCGATATTCGACACTTCGGGGGCTTCTCATCGAGAGCGTCCCCGCCACCCAGAACGAATTCTCTCGTTTAGTGAGCTTTGTTTTAGGCAATTTTCAAATAGTTTCTGCAGTCGCTTGGACTCCAAATGACCATAAAACACTGAGTTTGCTCCTGCCGGACGCTGCAGGCAATTTTTGAATATGCGCTAGGTTACAGCCGTGGCAATCTCTGAGGCGGGAGCTTCAACAGGTTTTTTTTGGGGGCGATCCGGTGCAAGGATTTCCATCACGCTGCGAATCATGGCAGGGACATTCAAGACGATCGCCACGATTGCCGCAACCATCAGAATACCGATCGCACCTCCCGCATAGGATCCACTGCCAATGGCGTTGATGGTGGAAATCGGATCGGTGATCTGCAGCAGGCTGTACGGGGGATTGTAGTTGTCGTAATAATCCATCGCCGAGAGGATCATGTGGGGCATGATCGAGGCAATTGCAAAGATGATGATCAGCAAGGTACGTGCGTGCATCGGTTTGAGTTCGTTCGAAATCTTGAGCAGTCTTCGCGAAATCATGCTGCCCATGCACATGTAGATCACCATGTAAGCTACGATTGCAAAGCTGACCTGCAGAAATTCGGGATCAATCCGCGTCACAAATGGCTGAATTCCCAGCATAATTCCCATCAGAATTAACAGATTCATCAGCACGAGAATCAAGCCGCGTGTTCCGCCCGGCATGAAGGGAACGAGGAACAGTCTGAGAATGCCGCGTTGAGGCAGGTCCCGACGGATTCGCCGCGAGAGATAATCGCGTTCCATCGTAATGAAGAACCCGAATATTCCCCAGTGGATGAGTGTTAATATCACGATGATCGCAAAGACTTCGTCATCAATTGAAGTTCCCATAAACCAGGCGTAGCCCACTGTCACCGCCCACACCAGCAGCATTTGAGCCGTTGCCACCAGTCGGACACCAGTCGATTTATTGCCGGACTCATACATCAATTGCGAGATGGTAATCTGCAGGAACAGAAAGAAGTACGAAATCCCGATCAGTAAGAAACAAATCAATACGGCAAAGAACTCGGGCTCAGCTGTAATTTCTCCCTGCAGCATGGCGAATGAAAATCCCATCATCGAACTGAACGCCATCACCAGGCCACCGACAATAAATAGCGAACTGAGTGTCTGAATCTGGCGATTTTGTCCTACCGTGCTTAGCATCAGTGTGAACGTGCAAAGCAGTATCGAAACGCCCAGCAACACGAGCAGTAAAACGCTTGTCCCGAACAGGTCAAACCCCTGCAGCAACGACGTAAAGGCTATAAACGGAGCGATTGCCGAGTAGTAAACGAGAATCTGCACGACCGAATTGGATAGTTTGCCCAACACAATCTGTCGAGGTGTTAACGAAGTGATGCTCAGTAATTCATAGGTTTGCGAGTCCTGCTCCGTCAGTAAGCTGCGAAAGGCTCCAAAGGGGACAATCACAAGCACGGCTGCACTCAGAACGAAAAAGAACGCTTGAAAGAATTCCCGGCTCGGTGTGCCATATTCAAGCGACATTCCGGCCATCGCGACCCCGAACATGCAGATCAGCCAGGAGGCGATCAACAGCAGCATGAATGTCGCCACAAATGACCGACTCTTCAACGCCTGACGAGTTTCCTTCACCAGAATCGGATTCATCCAGTCGCTAAATCGCTCAATCGGCGAATCTGTCATCTGCAGTACACTCATCTAGCCTACCCGATCAAAAAACAGCTGAGGTTGTCGTAAAAACGAATTGAAACAAATCAATGTGGTTGGCACGTCCCAGAACGAAGTGATGGGCGTGGCGATTACAAACGACCACACTCTTCGCTTTACTCATGGTCGTGCCACCCTGATCTGCAACTCATTGAACAATACAATGTTGAAGACATCAATAAAGATTATGCCCAATTTGACCAGACAATGCACCAGAGTAGAATAATATGATATAATCAATCTCAGATGTTAATACGGAAATCAGCGTGCGTCGATCAATATTTCTGCCGTGATTTCCTGAATAACAAAGAAAATCCTCCCACCTTACGATCGTTGTTTTCCCATGAAATCTCTCCTCCGAATTTCAACAATCATGCTCACTTTCGCAGTACTTGCGGTGCAAGTAAAGGCTGCTGAACCAGCAAAGATCAGTTTCAATCAGGATGTCCGTCCTATTCTTTCGGACCGCTGTTATTTCTGTCACGGGCCCGATCCGGCTCATCGTGAAGCCGACCTCCGGCTCGATGACCGCGATGTCGCTCTCGAATTTCTAGCGATTGTGCCGGGCAAGCCGGACGAAAGTGAACTGATCCGCCGCATCGAATCGCACGATCCCGACGAACAAATGCCGCCGCCGGCTTCCAAGCGAATGATTTCAGCTGAGGAAATCGACACCCTGCGAAGCTGGATTACTCAGGGAGCCGAGTATCAGCAGCACTGGTCGTTCCGCCGCATTGAAGAAACGGCTGTTCCAGAAATTGCAGATTCGACCTGGCCGACGAATGAAATCGATCATTTCATTTTGCAGGCATTGAAAGAGCGTCAACTCCAACCCAATCAGCCCGCGAACCGAGAAACCCTGCTTCGCCGAGTGACATTCGACTTAACAGGATTACCTCCGACGCTTGAGGAACTCGATGCGTTTCTGCTGGATGAATCGCCAAAGGCTTACGAAAAAGTTGTCGACCGCTTACTCGCTTCTCCTGCCTACGGCGAGCGGATGACGTCTGAATGGCTCGATGTTGCACGTTACAGCGACACCTATGGCTATCAGGTTGACCGCGACAGATTCGTCTGGCCTTGGCGGGATTGGGTCATCAACTCTTTTAATCAGAATCTGCCTTACGACCAGTTCATCACCGAACAACTGGCAGGCGACCTGCTGCCGAATCCGACGCAGGATCAGATTCTCGCCACGACGTTCAATCGACTGCATCCCCAGAAAGTGGAAGGGGGCAGTGTGCCGGAGGAATTCCGGATTGAATATGTCGCAGACCGAACACAAACATTCGCGACGGCATTCCTCGGCCTGACAATGGAATGTGCCCGCTGTCATTCCCACAAGTACGATCCGCTCACGCAAACCGAGTACTATCAAATCTCCTCCTTCTTCGACAATATTGATGAAGCGGGACTGTATTCGTTTTTCACTTCCGCAATCCCGACACCGACGCTGCTGTTAACTAACGATCAACAGAAGCAGCAGATTGCCGATTTGCAGAAAGCGATTACAGAAAAAGTCTCTGAGGAAGCACAATTGAGGCAAGAGGCTCATTCCCGGTATGAAGAGTGGCGAGTTGGTGATCACTCGGAATTGATCAAAGACCAGCAAAAACTGATTCCTGATCAAATTGCTCATCTGGATTTTGAATCGGGTTCTTTCGGAAATAACACATCAGTTCCCGGTGTTCATGGGCAAGCCGTAAAACTGACGGGCGATGATGCGATCAATCTCGAAGTTGGCAATTTCCGACGGTTTCAACCTTTCTCTGTCAGTCTCTGGATGCAGACTCCCGATGTGAAAGAACGCGCGGTCATCTTCCATCGTTCCCGTGCCTGGACCGATGCCGCCAGTCGTGGGTATGAAATGCTGATCGAAGAGGGGCGCCTTTCGGCTTCGCTGATTCACTTCTGGCCCGGCAACGCGATCAGCATTCGGACAAAAGACAAGATTCCTACATCCGAATGGCTGCATGTGGCAATGACTTATGATGGTTCGAGCCGAGCAGGGGGGATTGGACTGTGGATCAACGGAGTAAAAGCTGAGACGGAAATCATTAGAAATCAGCTTCAGAAAAATATCACCGGTGGTGGGGGCGATAACATTGCGATTGGCGAACGTTTTCGGGATCGCGGCTTTAAAAACGGACTCGTCGATGATTTCAAAGTGTATCAACGTGAGTTGACTCTGGTCGAAGTTGCAGACCTCGCCGAACGACAGTCTCTCGAATCCATTCTGGCGATGACCACTGAAGAACGGACTCCCGAACAACTTTTTCGGATCAAGACCTATTACCTGTCCAACTTCGACGAGGCTTATCGAAAGCATCTCGAAGAATTGCGATCGATGCGGGAAAAACTTTGTAACCTGCTCGATCCCGTTTCGGAAATCATGGTGATGCGGGAGCGGGAAGAGCCTCGACCAACTTATCTGCTGAATCGGGGAGATTACACGCAGCCGGCTGATGAAGTTCGTGATGAAATCCCAGCCGTGCTGAATCCATTTCCTGAGGGAGCCCCGCGAAATCGACTCGGTCTCGCAAAATGGTTGATTGACCGAGACAATCCGCTGACGGCTCGGGTGACCGTCAATCGTTACTGGCAGATGTTGTTCAGTCAGGGACTCGTCCGCACGCCGGAAGATTTCGGTAGTCAGGGCGTCCCTCCGACTCATCCGGAATTGCTCGACTGGCTGGCACTCGACTTCATGACACACAACTGGGATGTCAAACGACTGCTCAAACAGATCGTCATGTCGAACACTTATCAGCAGTCCTCGCAGGTAAAGCCAGAAGACCTTAAACGTGATCCCGAAAATCGCTGGCTTGCCCGCTTTCCCGCTCGGCGTCTGCCAGCCGAGATGCTGCGGGACAATGCGTTGGCAGTCAGCGGACTGCTCGTGGAAAAAGTCGGCGGAGCTCCTGTCAAACCGTACGAAGTCGAAGACTCCTTCAAGCCGACTCCCCGCAGCAAGGGCGAAGGTTTGTATCGCCGCAGCCTCTACACCTACTGGAAACGAACAGGACCCGCTCCTGCGATGATGACCTTCGATGCCTCCAAGCGAGATGTCTGTCAGGTCAAACGCGAAAAAACATCCTCACCACTGCAAGCCTTCATCATGATGAATGGCCCCCAATTCGTCGAAGCGGCTCGCAATCTGGCCGAAGAAAGTTTGCGGCTACATCCTGAAGATTCAACCGCAGCGATAACGCGAATGTTTCGCCAGCTAACCTCGCGGGCTCCTTCCGATCAGGAAATGAGCGTGCTCAATAATCTATACCAGCAGAATCGGACTCACTTTCAGACAAACCCCGAAGCCGCTCTGAGCTACTTGAAGATCGGCGATAAAACTCGCGATGAATCTCTCGAACCCGCTCAATGCGCTGCACTGACTGTCGTAGCGAATACACTACTAAATTACGACGAAACCATGATGCAGAGGTAAACCAGCAGCATAATAGCAATCAACACAAGCACGAAGCGCAAGCGAGTGTGTTGAAAGACACATGGACACACTCGCTTGCGCTTCGTGCTTGTATGCTGCCACCCGGGATTGATGGTTATGATTTACTTCTTGGTGCTGAACCGAAACACTGTCGTTGTCTCGTACTCTTCACCGGGCTTTAACAAGGTACTCGGGAAGTTTGGTTGATTGGGGCTATCGGGATAATGCTGCGTTTCCAGGCAGAAACCGCCTCGTTTCACATACGGTTTACCCGACTTTCCTTTCAGGCGTCCATCCAGAAAGTTGCCGCAATAAAATTGAATGCCCGGTTCTGTCGTTTCAATTTCCATCACTCGGCCTGTGGTCGGTTCATGAACACGAGCGGCTAAAGTCAGGCCCTCTTCGTCTTCACGATCAATCACCCAGTTGTGATCATACCCAAGCCCATAGATCAGTTGCTGATGGTCCTCGTCGATCTCTTTGCCGATTGTTTTCGCTTTGGTGAAATCGAAAGGAGTCTCTTTGACCTCTGCCAATTCGCCAGTGGGGATTGCTCCAGAGTCAGTCGGAGTGTACTTGCTCGCGTTGAGCATTAATTCGTGATCGAGAATCGTCCCTTCGCCTTCTCCCTTGAGGTTGAAGTAGGTGTGCTGAGTCAGGTTGATGTGCGTCGCTTTATCGGTGGTTGCGAGATAATCGACCTTTAACTCGTTCTTGTTGTTGAGCGTATAAGTGACACTGACTTCCAGATTTCCGGGATAACCTTCTTCCATATCCTTAGCCAGATAAGTCAACTTGAGCGCCTGCCAGCCATTGCCTTCCATCGGCTCAGCATTCCAAACAACCTTATCAAATCCGATCGTTCCACCATGCAAATGATTCTCGCCATTATTCACTGCCAGCGAATAGGTTTCACCATCGATCTCAAATTGGCCCTTGGCAATCCGGTTGCCGTAACGTCCGACAATCGCCCCAAAATAAGGTTTATCGACCGCATTGATATAGTCTTCAACCCGGTTGTAACCCAAAGCAATATCACCCGCTTTGCCGTTCTTATCGGGCACGATTATCGAGGTAATAATCGCTCCGTAATTGGTGATTTTCACCGTCATGCCGGAGTTGTTTTTGAGCGTATAAAGTTTGATGCTGTCAAAGTCTTCGGTTTTAATCGCAGCCGAACTCATTTGGGGAACTCCCAGAAAGATCATCATCAGGAACAGGATCTGTAATTTCATCAGGTGTCTCCTCAGAGAATTATGGAGTAGGAACCAGCACACTGAAGTCGGCGAAACTGGCGTAAATCGTGAAGACGATCGCGATCAAAATCAACCCGACAGGCTTGGCAAATTTCCAGGGTGTCATGTCGACGGCGCCAACATCTTCCTGAATAAACTCGGTTTCACGGGGATAGATTTCCCCGATGACAAGCATCAGAATGATCAACCAGCTGAAGACGATCCCGAGGAAATTGAACTCGTGCATCGATGCGACAATCTTGTCGAAAGGAGACACAAAATAGCCGGTCGCGATCAGGCCAAAGCCAACGATCAAAGCTAATTTTGCAGCAAAAGCCGGCACTCTTTTCGTCAGCATACCAACCAGCACAACGGCAAAAATGGGGATGAAATACATCCCGTTCATTTTCTGAAGATAGCCAAAAATGCTTGAGGTATTAGCGAGTAGCGGGGCAATCGACATGGCAGCGACGGCAACTATCCAACCAAAAAGTTTCCCGCTGCGAACCACCTGTTCTTCGGTGGCTTCTGGCACGAACACGTTCTTATAGAGACCGAGGCTGAACAGAGTACAGGCGCTGTTAAGAGCCGAGTTGAAACTGGAGAGAATCGCACCGATCATGGCCGCCGCGAAAAAGCCTGTCAGGGGAGCCGGCAGTACTTTATTCACGAGCAATCCATAAGCATGGTCAGCCTTAATGTCTTGCCCTGCGAAAATGGAAAAGGCGATCATACCGGGAATTACCAGATACAGTGGCCCTAACAGCTTCAAAGCCCCTGTTAACAAAACTCCCTTCTGACCTTCAGCCAGGCTGCTCGCGCCAAATGTCCGTTGAATAATTTGTTGATTAGTCGTCCAATAAAATAGATTCAGCAGAAAAATACCTGAAAAAATTGTCGCAAAGGGAACTGAGGATTCCGGGCCACCAACGGAGTTGAATCGAGAACGTTGTTCCTCAACCAGCGTGTTGAATCCAGCCGAGATCCCTCCATCTCCACCCATGCTTGCCAATGCAAAACCAGTAATCAGAAAACCGCCGATCAGAAGTCCAATCCCATTGATGGTATCAGAGACTGCGACGGTTCTGAGTCCTCCGAACAAGGCGTAAATCGAACCGATAATCCCAACGGCCCAGACAATCAGCCACAATGCCATTGTGCCGGGAGCCATTCCCATTTGCTCAGGAAAGGTCCCAAGCATCGAAGGAATATCGAGAATACCTATCATTCCCGTCGCACCTGAGTAAAGAATGATCGGCAATAGAATTCCGACGTAAGCGAGCAGGAATATGAGATTCGTAATCAGTTGGGTCTGATGATCAAAGCGGATCTCCAGATATTGAGGCACGGTCGCGACACCACTTTTGAGAAAGCGTGGCAGGAAAAACCAGGCCATGAAGACCAGGGCGACCACGCAAACCACTTCCCAAACCATCACACAAAGACCATCGTTGAAGGCGGCTCCATTCAATCCCACCATCTGCTCGGTCGAGAGATTTGTCAGCAGGAGCGAGCCGGCAATCAGGGGAAAACTGAGAGATCGTCCTGCCAGGAAATATCCCTGCGTGCTTTCATGGTCATCTTTCCGCGTGATGATCCAAGTGAGTAAACCGACCAGTCCGGTAAAAAACAGGAATGAAATGATAGTGACAATATCCAAGTGACTCAGCCTCTCGAAGCAGGTAGAAACCAATGCGGAGTGAATTTGACAAGCACGAACCGCTTAAACCGCCGAACGGCGAAATCAAGAAAATCCATCATGCTTGCGGCATGTGCATCATAATGAGCACAGCGTTCAGTTTCACGCGCAAGCATGTCTGGATCAATGAGAGAAGACGTAAAAGTCCTGAGATATCTTGTCAGCAGCTCGATCCGTCAGTACGGATCGTTCTCAGACTTTGACAGAACACTGAAAATCTCGGGGCTTGATGGCCAGCAGAGAGCAATCCGATTCTGCCAGTAATCGCTCGGCTGTGTTCCCCATCATCATGGCGGAAAACCCAGTGCGACCGTTGGTTCCCATGATTAACAGATCGACTTTCTCATCTTCCAGGATTTTGCTGATGACTTTCTCAGCCGTCCCTTTTTCGATGTGCACCATCGTTCCTTGAGGTATCGTTCGGGCATCGGTTCGCGAAAGGCGATCAGCGGCAATCGTGTTAGCCTGCTCGAGTTCTTCATTGTGCAATTTGTCGAGATCTTCCCGGGCAATCCCGCTGCCAGCCAGTTTGTAGTCATCTCCCGATTCGACCACATGCACGACATGCAGTCGAGTATCGAGTGCTTTGGCAAACTGAACGCCCGCATCGAGCAGGTCTTCACCAATTTCAGCGAAGTCATCGGCAACCAGTATACTTTCGACGGGTCGAACAGGATCCGGCTTGGCCACATAAACGGGAACCGGGCATTTTCGAAGCAGTTTGACAGCGGTACGACCAAAGAAGAAATTCGAAATTGTCGTCTTAGACTTCCGGCCAATTACAACCAAAGTGTGATTGTTCTTAAGAACTTCCTGGATTGTCTTTTCCCAACTGGCCCCAAAGGCAATACAGAATCCAGCTTTCACGCCAGCTTCGGACGCTCTTGCTACGAACTGGCCAAGGACTTCCTCGGCTTCGACTTCAACAGTCGATTTTTTGCCACTGTCATCATCGGTTTCAATCAGATGCAGTGCCTGTTCCGAGATATCGATCGCCGCAAAGAATGTCAGTTCTCCATCGCCAGCTTTGGCCAGTTCAATTGCCTTTTTGACGGCTTGCTCGCATTGATCTGACAAATCGTGACTGATCAGTCGATCTGCGTGAGACAAATCCACACCTACCAGAATTTTTGCCAATGAGATCATGAGTCTGCGTCCTTCGATGTCGAGCGTTTGAAGTTTTTAAGAGTGTTAGTGTCTAGAGGCCAGTGTTCAGAGGGCTTCGGGAATTTTCATCGGGAATAGCCGTGATTTTTTTTAAGGTTAGTTTTCCAGGAATGTAACCATGATTCCATAGTAATCAATACCGAGGCAATGATGAAGCATCAATTGAGAACTGGACAAACTTCGCCCCCGCTTGAGGGAAATTGCTGAAGTTTCGCCAGTAATCGGCTTTCCCTGTTCCAGTTATAGCGATTCTAACAGTCCGGCGAAAAAAACGGTTGTTGAAACTCAACGATTCTGATCAATTTTGATGCCGACCGGCAACGTGTGTCCTAGATTTGAATACCCTCTTAACGCTCTCAGCAGCAGGCAATCCGAGATTACCTGTCGCAACCATTCAATACCAAACCGCACTGGCGGCTGAAATCGATTGATAGGAATTTAGATTCGCATCAGCGAACTGTCGTGACTACAGATTAACGGCAACCCTGATCGACGCAAATCTGCAGATCGAGAGATTCCAGTCTCACTGGTCAGAGCATTTCAAAATGCAATGAGCCATCGCAAGAGCGATGATTGCCTTGAAATGCGGTGTTTGCTCCGGCAATACGCGGAACATTTAATTTGGAATGTTATAGAGAGCTGAGAGAGACTATGAAGAATTCACTGGGATCGTTACTGATCGTTGATGATGATCGTCACATACTCGAAGCGATGGCAGACTACTTACGTCGCCTCGGCTATCGCACGGAAACCGCTGGCAATTGCCACTCGGCTATCGAACGGATGCAGGAATATCCGTTCGAATGTGTTGTGTGCGATGTCAATCTGCCGGACCAGGATGGATTTCATCTGCTCGAATGGGCCTCCAAAAACCAGCCGGAAACGGCCATCATCATGCTCACCGGTTACGGCACCATTGAAAGTGCCGTCGAAGCGATTCGTATCGGTGCGTTTGACTATTTGACCAAGCCAGTCATCGATGACGAACTGAATCTCTCGATTCAACGCGCTCTTGGTCAACGAAAAATTGTCGAAGAAAACAAGCAGCTCAAAGCTCAACTCGATCAGAAGTACGGTCTCGGTAATATCATTGGCCGCGACTACAAAATGTCGAAGATGTTCGACCTGATCGAAAGTGTAGCCGAGACGCGCACAACGGTCCTCATTCTTGGCGAGAACGGTACCGGAAAAACAATGACCGCCCGCTCGATACATCACCTGAGTGATCGCCGCGACAAACCTTTCGTTGAAGTCGCCTGCGGAGCCCTGCCGGATTCCCTACTCGAAAGTGAACTGTTCGGACACGTCCAGGGAGCATTCACAGGAGCCTCTCACGACAAAATGGGAAAATTCCTGCAAGCCGATGGTGGCACGATTTTCCTCGACGAAATCGCAACCGCATCTCAGCAACTTCAGGTGAAACTGCTGCGAGTTTTGCAGGATCGAGAATTTGAACCGGTCGGCGGCACAAAAACTCACAAGGTCGATTGTCGTCTCGTGCTTGCCACGAACGAAAATCTCGAACAGATGGTCGCTGAAGGAAAATTCCGTCAGGATCTTTATTACCGAATCAATGTCATCTCACTGACTCAACCCCCGTTGAGGGAGCGCGTCGGAGATATCCCCCTGCTGGCTGAGCACTACCTGCAACATTTTATTGAACAGGTAGGCAAGCAGATGGAGGGCATCGACGACGAAGCGATTCAACTGATGCAACGTTATTCCTGGCCAGGCAACGTCCGTGAACTCGTCAATGTGATTGAACGTGCGGTCGTCCTCTCCAACAGCAAACGCATTACTGTCAACGATTTACCCGATTCGATCCACAAGCAGATCGACGCTGGCAACGTCGCCGCTCACTTTGCAGGCAACAATCTGAAATCGGCCCTGGCCAATCCGGAACGTCAAATCCTGATTGAAGCCCTCGAAGCCCACGGCTGGAACCGACAGCAAACCGCCAAAATGCTCGGCGTGAATCGCACCACGCTGTACAAGAAAATGAAGAAATTCGAAATCACTTTCGAAAAATGTAACAGCTAAACCAAGTTCAAATTGTAAACCGACACCCGGAAATTACTATTCAATAAGTTATTGAAAATCCGGTTTCCATTTTGAACTGGGGTTACCACACCACCTCGCCCGAAAACCTGACCGCCAAAAACCGGATGTCGCTCTTCACTCTCGAAGACGGCATCCGGTTTTTTTGTTTTGTGTGACAGCGAAGTGCCTCTATGAATGAGTATGGGTGGCACGGCCCAGAACGAAGTGATGAGCGTGGTGAGCGCAGCCAGATAGGTTGGGTTAACGACCGTAACTCAACAACCGCTGACTCCATCAGAACCAGGAGCCCTGAAACCTGATATGGCAGTTCGGGAATTCTTTCTTCATCGCGGCTACCCCTTCTGGCGAGAGGGATGTCTCGTTGAGTTCGATGTACTGCAATCCCTCAACGCGATGAATGATGGGGTACAGTAGCGAGACATTTTCATCATTCAACTCCGGGCAGGTAAACCGCGCACGAGAGTCGTAGTGATACCACGCTGGATAACCGTTCCACTCCTGTTCTGCAAAGACCGCTTCAGAACGCGATTGAGCCTCTGCGTAAACCCGAACTGGCTCGAACCAGATCATTTGGAGGAATACATACACAATAACAGGCATCACCAGCACGAACGAAATCGTAATCACAGCAAGGATCAAATTGCGACGATTGTGAACGAATTTCATTGGAAGTCATTTTCAGAAATAACGGGAATATAGGAGATCGTCCTTCATATCGTACCATGCATCACAACTTTAGGTGCCATGCTTGTATCGCGAAGCAGGACAAGCATTCAATGCGGGTGAAGGAGCCAGAAAACGCCATTTCACCCCGCCTGAATCATTCTCCCGAAAAATTTCGGAAAATCGTGATCTCTCTGTCATTATTCTCGTTCTGAATCAACTATCAAACTGTTTTCTCACCAAGTTGTTAGGGAACAGATCCACTTGTCATCGCTCAAGCCGGAGAAATTCATGACGAAGTTGATGCAGCAGCCGGTCGTCTCACAAATGCAGCGAAAATCAAGCGGGACGCAGGAAATGCCGCCGATTGTGGCAGATGTCAGTTGGGAAGAGGAAGCTTCCCCGTACGGATTACAGGGACTGGCCCGGGAGTGGATTACGATCGTGAAAGCCGACTGCGTCACCCGGTTGGCGATTGCCCTGGCGTTGCGGGGGACATCAAAACAGATTCGCGATCCCGAATTCGTCTCCCGCATCTTTCTGCATCATCCAGAATGGCTGGAAGAATATCATGTGGTGCACCTGATCGAAAAATCCCTCTGGATTCAGGGACGCAGCGATCTCGTAATGACGCTCACGAAGAACCCCAGTCAAATCCCGGACAATCCCCCGCCAGTTGTGAAGAAGACCTTAACCGCAGCGTATGCACTGCATCCTCAGGCGACAGTCTGGTATGGGGTGCCTTTGTTTGGCGAAGAAAAAACGGCAGAGGGGCTGCCCATTCCGGTCACGGCTCAGGAACTTCAGGCAGAAGCCGACCGTCGCCTCCGCACTGCCCAGCAACATGCACTCCGCTGGGGCTGGTTATATCGTATGTTCGCCTTAGGAGTCAGCCTTCCAACTCTGGTCGTCAATGAGTTTGTGAAAACAGGAGTCAGTCTGAGAAATCGTTATCGACGCTTTCGGCTCTGGACACAACGCTTGCGGAGCTCAGCCCGGCGGAAGAATCGAGCAGAGTTTCAGGCACGGCTCGATTATTGCAGGACGGGAGAATACAGTCCTGTCGTTGCCTATCAAAACATGCCCTGGCTGGATCGCACGATGCTTAACGGGCTGGATAAAGCAGCTGATGTGGCCAGTGTATCTGGACAAATCCTGGCACTCTCAGTTCCCACGGCTGCCGGCGGCTGGTTAGCCTTTATGATCCATCTCTCCCTCTTCGCCCCGGCAACGTTAGTCTCCTGCGACCCATTCCTGTTTATCGAACTCCCCGAAGAACCCGGAAAACTCCGGCACCTGGCTCACTGGTACTGGCAGGAACACAAAAATGGGAAACGGACTTTGCATTTGCATTCTTGAGTTTGTTGGTGTTTTTTTAGAGTGTCTTGACCACATTGAGTGATTGCATACACGATTGACTTAGAGCTTCACATAATGAAGCAATCGAAGTCAGTTAAGATAAATAAAGTTAGTACCAGTGCAGTCCTATAAATCAATTGAGATTATGTTTTTTTAACAATAAATCAACATCATGAATTATTAATTTTTAATACCTCGTTTTTGACATCTGCCGGCACATAATATTTCACGGCATCTTGCATTGGCTTTGTTACGGCTTGCAATCTGGGGTGGATTCAATTTTGAAATGCACGGGTTTTGGGTTCGAACAGTTCGTGTGGTGATTTGAATTGGTACTTTTTGCGAGGCCGGTTGTTCAACTCCATCACAGCCGCTTGAATATCCTCGGCTTTCAGTTTACGGAAATCGCTCCCCTTCAGGAAGTATTGCCGCAGAAGCCCGTTGGTGTTCTCATTCTGGCCGCGTTGCCACGGCTGGCGAGCCGGAGCAAAATAGATCGCACAATGCAGGGCTTGCTCCAACTCTCGATGACCCGAAAACTCACTCCCGTTGTCCGTCGTCAAAGTTCGAATCAATGACGATGGCAACCCCTCAAACGCAAACACCGAAGCCGCGTTCAACGTCGATGCTTTCTTGTCCGGCAGATAGCTCGCCACAAGATAGCCGGTCTTGCGTTCGACATGCGTGACAATGTAGCCGGTCCCCTTTTGACCCTCGATGGTATCCGATTCCCAGTGCCCGATCCGCGAACGATTGCGTGCAGAAACCGGTCGCTGATCCATTGGCTTTTTGGTCGGGTCGCATCGTCTGGAGATCCCTGTGCCGTAGCGTTTGCGGCGTTTCTTTCTCGATTGACGCAGCTGCCTGTAGATGTTGCCGCCCTGCTTTTTGTTTGCTTTGATCCAGGCGTAAATCGTCTCAATGGATATTCGCATTCTGGCCTCCCGAGGATGCAGTCGCAAGAGTTGACCTGCAATCTGTTCCGGCGACCACTTGAGAGACAACTTATCGAGCAGGAATTCTTTGAGCGGAGCGTGGTTGAGTTTCCAGGGGAGTTTGCAGAGTTGTCGACGCCGTCGCGCTTTGCGGTCGGCTTTCCCGGCGAAATACTTCCCGGTCGCATCCGAATTCCGCCGCAGTTCTCGGGAGATCGTGCTGGGGTCTCGGGATAACTCGCGCGCAATTTCTATTCGAGAGTGTCCCAGGGCGTGCATGTGCGCTATGGAATCACGTTCCTCAGCAGTAAGATGCGTGTGTGACATTCGTGATTTCTTCTTAGTAGGATTGATGGTCGTTTGGTCAAAACAAACCATCTCACGAATGTCACTCTTTTTCCATCAACCCGTGCATTTCAAAATTGAATCCACCTGGTCACTATGATTCTTCCATATTTGAATCTGAGAGAGTACAGTAAATTCCTCAATATTCAAGTATTGATTGGGACTTGCATTCTTTGAGTTCCAGAATTCATCAAGCACCGGAACTGCATTGATATCGACTCCATCGTTTCTTAATCTGTCTGCTCGCTTCCACATTGCCACTAATAACTTTTCAAGGCCTCGAGTAGTTTTGTGCAAATAGACATTCTGATACATATAGTATCTGGCAAATATATATTCTTCGATAGCCATGGCTGATTTTTCCGGCCAGACAATATCATAGCTTTCTTTATTGTTTTCCATTAGATGGATTGTGTTTAATATCCGATACCAATCAAAATGGCCGTATCCAGCTCCAGTAAATAAACTATCCCTTCGAAGATAATCCATCCTATCAACGTCAAGCTGACTAGATAATAAAGATTTTTGCCAGGTTGGGCAGCCTGGGTCATTTTCTTGGATTAAAGATGCGACTTGTTTCGGCAAGTATTGGTCTTCTTGAAGTAGAATCTTGTTTATATTAGTTCTTGGATTTAATATGACTTCAATTGACCAATATTCATGATTAATTCCAAGACAGGGCTCAAATAAATGGGAGTATGGTCCATGACCAACATCATGAAGTAGGGCAGCGGCTAAAAGCGGTTGACGAGCTCTTTTGATTCTCTCAGCGTCATTTGTCTTTTCCAAGGAGTCTAAGACTCGCTGCATTAAATACACAACACCAAGGGAATGTGCTAAGCGGTTATGATCTGCTCCCGGATATGTGATGTTGCTAACACCAAGCTGATGTATTCGTCGTATTCGTTGGACTTCAGGAGTATCTATGAGCTTTAATAACCAACCATCTCTTTTACGATCAATTGCAATGTAATTGTAAAGTGGGTCGCGAAATACTTTGTCGCTCACAACAATCCTCAAGCGTAGTCATACAGGTTGAAATGAATGTATTTTTTCTGCAATTCTTTTCGCTTCGATTACAGAATCAGAGCCATCTGCAACATTCTTGAATTTGCAGGCAAGGGTTACAGCATTATCAACATCTTCGCCTTCTTGCATAAAGAACGCAATCGTGGCTCCAAGTTCAAGGTACCACAGATTTTCTTTGACGAGTTCATTTGCCAACGATTGAAATTTGAGCATTTCTTCAATCTGAGGTGATTGGGTATTTTGGAGCAACTGATTTCCACGATCTGTTAGCTTGTAGCAAAATCCATTACCTATCGGTGGAGCCCCACCTGACTCTTCAATAACATTTATTTCTACCAATGCGTCTGATGTTTGAGCAACATCTCGCGAATATGGGCCGTAATGATGCAAAATGAATTCTGCATTAGTGGGGAATTTCGCACAATGAAGCAAGAAAACTACTTTTTGAAGTCTCTTACGTCCTTGAAGTGGACCTGTCCATGACAACAATGTTGCCAATGCCAGCTTATCCATTTGTCCTCCTTATCAAATAATTGGATGAGAAAGGAGTATGGTACAAAATGTATCTTTAAGTCAATCGTACCAACTTTAATTACATTATTGCAATTACTTAATGTACGTTTAGATGGAAAAAGAATGCAATTTCAATGTGCAAATTGCGGCAGGCAGGCCCGACCGACTTTGTCGATTGGATGCTGCAAGCAAATGATGCTTTGCCGTTCGCGTGTATGGATCTTTCGGGGCCACCCATGGAACAGGCCGGCTCTCGAGAAATGCTCATTGCGAAGTATAGACAGGCTGGAAGCCTGTCCTACGGGTTTTATCCCAACAACAATTCCGCGACTCGTGCGGCATCGCTCATATCGGTTAGTGTCACATCGGGTTCGCTCGCTTCGAGTTCTTCAGGGAATAGTGTCCGGTGGCAACCGCCAGGACTTTGGCGCCGATGGCCCGGCCGCATTGGACGTCGGCTGGGGTATCGGCGATAAATTTGCTGTTCAATAGACATCAAGAGCGAGGGGTGAAGCATTTTGTTCATTAAGCAGCCGATCGACATAGTCGGTCGGGACACCCTGCGAATCACTGACCGAGAATACGTAAGAGTACATGCCACTGGTGCTGCCGGTGTTGTGTATTTCTGTTCCGAATTATGGGCAGAAATGAGCGATCAGAGTTTTTTGCGTTTTGTCTTTTCCACTTCGAGTGGAAAGTTAATCGTGTTTTCGCCTGCTACTACATTGGCTGTCAAACCTGAGTTTTGATCGCTGCTGTATTTGGAAGGGATCAACAGTTCGACAGGCGCTTCTGGTCCCATGTCTTTCATGGCACTGATCATGATTTTGTGGTTTCCGATCGGGACGCCGTTGCCATATTCAGGCGTTTTGGCGTAGTAGGTGCCATCGCCTTGAATTGTTGCGTAGGCATAGGGAATATCTTCTCCCTGCGGAACAAAAGTGATTGTGCCAGTTGGGAGAGGTTCTCCATCAAATGTGACAATTCCAGAAACTTCAGCAAGAGGAGGTCCTGCGTCGCCGCAGCCAATGAACAAGGCGACAAGCAGGAAAGAGAGCTCTTTTTTTATCATCTCGATTGAATCTAATTAGAATTGATGACCATTACTCAGAATGGTTTGGCTTGAACAGACCATTTGCAAATGATTTCTGCAGCAATTGGTCTCCCGGAATAAAACGCTGGGTAGGTTTTAGAATTCACCAACGACTTCGCCGGCATTGCGCGTAGCTAATGCTTTCAGAATATCCAATGACATATTATTGCTGAGGAATGTGACGCTTCCATCGCACATGGCAAACTGAGCACCTCCCTGATGGTAGCTGGTGAATGGAGTCATATTCGTCAGGAATGTGCCGTGGTAATTGATGGGATATTGAACGACTTTATGGTCAATCAGAAGAAAATCGCCATCTGAGTAATCATAGAATCCCCAAGTCCACGGTTTAATTCCACCAAAACCTGTAATCATCGAACTACTCCAGCCAGCAGACTTTGAGGTTTCACCAAACATGATGGTATTCGTCGTTCCATCTTTAATGTCATTGAGGCGAATTTTACTTTCGGGAAACATGATGCCCGATCGAGCATGGTCTCGTGCTGAAGTCACTCCCGCGACGAAATCAACGTCAATCGATCCCGCATTGGCTCGGTAGTGCAATGCCCCTTGTTGATCTGCATAGGGAAAGTTTCCGGAAGTGGTGTGGTCCGAAGCGGTATCTCCAAGAGCAGAGGAGGGGCAGGTCAAAACCGTAATTGGAGTTGTGAAAACCTGATTCTGCTGGTCATGAGAACGATACGGACTTCGAAGTGTTGTGTAGTCTTTTTGTATCGCTTCCATAGCATCGTTTCGGGCTCCCTGCTCAATATAGGGAAGAAGCCGAGGCACCCAGCCTAACGGGTAATTCACCTGCGGTGTACGAAATGCACCAGGAGGTAACTTGGTGACAACATCGTGATAGTTATGCATCGCCAGAGCCAATTGCTTCAAATTATTTTTACAACTGGAGCGGCGTGCAGCTTCGCGGGCCTGCTGAACAGCTGGGAGCAACAAAGCAACAAGTATGGCAATTATGGCGATAACAACCAAGAGTTCAATCAGTGTAAAGCCGTGACGTGTCTTCATCTGGCAGGCCCCATTCAAGCTTTCTTGTTAGCCTTAAGTTTAGGCATCACCAAGAATTAATTAGGAAGAAAAATAATTTGTACTGTCGATCCAATTTGGATGTGACAGAATCATGGAGAATAACAATAATATCAATGTGCAAAATCTATGCCGATGTGGATTAATTATGTCTGGTTGTGTTAAGTCTATTCTGTGAAAAGACTTATGGATATCCATCGCCGGGCTGAACGCACGTTTTCAATGCATGAAGTTTCTACTCAAATGCAACTCTTTTAATCACTCGGCGGGGTCGCTCAGAGGATATCCCAGCCCGGTTGGCTTGATCAGTTCGCCTCAGGTGCTGGATACGATGGGATGAGATCGACAGGTTTGAGTAGTGGGTTAAGGGGTATAGACCTGACGCCAACATGTTCAGAGGAGTTTGGTTTACTCAACTCACATCCGATACCCTTGTTCTTACAATCCCTGGTATGCATGATAAACCCATCGAATATTCCGAACTCATCAAAATGCAGATCTATTCAGAAGATATTCTCATGAAATCCACACCTGTTGAATGTGCTTGGTCACTGGCTGGCTCACGACTTTTGATCCTCCTTTGCCTGGCAGCAAACGGCATGACGGCGAAGGCGGCAGAAGCGCCTCGCCCAAACGTCCTGCTGATCCTGACGGACGATCAGGGCTACGGAGATATCGGATCGCATGGAAACCCTTATCTGAAGACGCCAGTGCTCGATCGCTTAGCAGAGTCTGGAGCCAGATTCGATCGGTTTTATGTCTCGCCTGTTTGTGCTCCCACAAGAGCCAGTCTTTTGACTGGCCGCTACCATCTGCGAACAGGAGTGACAGGGGTGACACGAGGGTATGAAAATATGAACGCAGACGAAATCACACTGGCTGAATGCTTTGAGCAGGGGGGCTATCGTACGGGGTGTTTTGGGAAGTGGCATAACGGACGGCACATGCCCATGCATCCCAACGGGCAGGGATTCGAAGAGTTTTTCGGGTTTTGTGGAGGCCACTGGAATACTTACTTCGATAGCCCGCTTGAACACAATGGAAAGTCTGTTTCCACGGAAGGATACATCATTGATGTCCTGACGGATCACGCCATTGACTTCATGGAAGAGAATGACAGAGAACCGTGGTTTTGTTATGTCCCGTTCAATACGCCACATTCTCCCTGGCGTGTGCCGGATGCATACTGGCAGAAATACGAAGGTCTTGGACTGGACGCAAAGGCTCAATGTGCATATGCCATGGTCGAAAACATCGACGACAATGTCGGTCGTCTGCTTGAATCACTTGAAAAAACGGAACAGAGCAAACGGACAATCGTTCTTTTTATTACAGATAACGGCATCAATAGCGACCGCTTCAACGCCGGAATGTTGGGGCGCAAAGGCTCTCACAACGAAGGTGGCGTGAGAGTTCCCTGCTTCATTCGTTATCCCGGCATCATCCCCGCAAACACAACCATTAAAGAGATCTCTGCCCATATCGATATACTACCAACCCTCGCGGAACTCTGTTATCTCGAACGTCCAGCGGAGCCTCCTTTAGATGGAGTCAGTCTTGTGCCATTGCTGAGACAGCAAAATCCAGACTGGCCAGAACGAATGATCTTCACCGATACTTTCCGCTCACGTTCCGGCCTGGAAAAAATGAACGGTGCCGTCCGCACGCAGCAATGGCGGGCGACGACTTCTCGCGGTCAATGGCAGTTGTTCGATATGCAGGACGATCCGGGGCAGACAAAGAATCTCTCAGCCGAGCATTCTGAGTTGGTGGCTGATTTTGCTCAAGCATTCGAAGACTGGTTTGCCAGCACCGGGGCAACGGAAATTGGAGAGCGTCCGATTCCGATTGGCCACGCCTCGCGACAGCAATTCGAGTTGTATCCCTGTGAATCGAAACTGATTCCGGGCCATGGCGAGGGAATCAGTTATACGGGCGATACGACAAACGGATTTGCGAACTGCTGGATTCATGAATGGACTGACCCTGCTGCCTATCCGGAATGGAAATTAGAGGTCCTCGGTGCTGGCGAGTATGAAATCGAGATGGAGTACACATGTCATCGCAATGATGTTGGCGTGGAAATGGAAGTGTGCATTGGCGATCAAAAGTCATCAGTCGTCATTCCCAAAGCTTACGACCCGCCTCTCGTCAACAAACCCGATCACGTTTTCTCCTACAACTATCAAACCAAAGCCAGTTGGGCAAAAATAAAAACGGGTCACATGAAATTAACTGCAGGCATGCATACGGCCCAAGTGAAAATCAAGCATTTCGCTCGCAAAGGAATCTCGCGACCGGCTCAGGGAATCGACCTGCGTGTCGTTCGGCTGAAACGCGTGGACTAGCCAATCATGATTGCTCGATCCATCAATGGAAACTGCTGGAGCACTGCAAAATAATAGACTGTTCATGCGGTCATTTGCTTTGGCCTAAATATAAAATACTGTTGATTTATGCCAGTTCAAGATGTTAAATTAAAAATTCCATTCACGATTTGGTTTCTCTCACCAAATTTATTATCTATTCCTTTCTTGAAAGGCGGACTAATGCGATCTGTCCAGAGGCATTTTACGAACAAGGGCTTTACGTTAATCGAGTTGCTCGTGGTCATCGCGATCATTGCAATTCTGGTCGCATTATTGCTTCCAGCTGTTCAGCAGGCCCGTGAAGCCGCCCGGCGATCCAGTTGCAAAAACAATCTCAAGCAACTCGGACTGGCAATGCACAATTATCATGATGTCTACAAGGCTTTTCCTCCGGGATATGTTGATGAACGTGGCAATGGAAAGACAATTGCTGATAACGATGGTCACTGGGCCTGGTCGGCATTTATTTTGCCGATGGTGGAACTCTCCCCACTGTACGACCAGTTGCAGGTTGGAAATGTCTCGGCTTCTCAAAACATGTCGCTCAATAAGAATAGTATGCAGCAATCACAGCCCGCATTTACGTGTCCCTCGGATGCCGGTGCTCCCAAATTCCATAGCACGAGTACAGCTCCGGGATATGCAATTGAAACGAATCCCGGCAACGCAAACAGCGGACTCCCTGTCGCCAATTACATCGCTTGCAACAATACAACGAATGTCAGAATCAATCCGAATACCGGGGCAGGAAATGATGGAACCAAGGGAGCCGTCGGGGTGTTTTATCGAGACAGCAGCACGAGATTTCGAGATATCTCCGATGGAACCAGTAATACCCTGCTCATTGGGGAGCGTCCTTATAAGCACAGCGGACAAGTCATGAAAGCAGGAACCTTACTTGCAGTTCGCGATGCCAACGGCAATGGTCCTTCTGCACAGGATAACGGTCCGTCCTGGAACCAGGGGGCTATTACCATCATGGGACATGTCAGAGATGGAATCAATCCCATTTTGACAACCGCAAACAGTTCCAGAAACGGGAACTTTGGCTCCAAGCATCAGGGGGGAGCACAGTTCGTCATGTGCGATGGCTCTGTCCGCTTTATCAGCGAGAACATCGACAACGATCAGGAATCGGCTGCCCCTTATCTCATTGACAGCACGCTGGAGGCGTTGATGGGAATTGCAGACAATCAGGTTGTCGGAGAATTTTAGAGCAATTCAAAATAAAAAAGAGGAGTGCAACACCTTGCACTTCTCTTTTTTTTATGCATACCTATTACTGAATTAATTCGAAGTCAATTCAAAGTTGATGGTGTTATTTCCTGCAGTTACGGTTTCTTTCAACTCTGACTTTGCATGATACTTTTCTGGCAGCAATTCTTCCCGGCCTTCGACCCATTCTCCTTCATCGCCCCCTTCAGCGGGCATTGCTTGTCCTTCAGTTGCGGTCGTTATAAATACCTGATGCTCACCTGGCAATGCTCCATTTTCCTCAGCCGTATAGCGTAATGTGTAATTCCCATTTTCATCAGTAACGGCTTCGGAGGATCGACCTGAAGTCGGTTGAAATCGAATTTGAGCATCGGCAAGCGGTTTTCCATCCAGGGTCACCAGTCCACTCACGGAGCCTAGTTCTGGTGCATCGCTGCCCCCACACCCAGTCATTAATAGAACAACAAACAAACTGATGATAGATTTGAATTTCGGTGCCATGGATTTCATAGTGATATCATTTCCTGAGAGACCTAACAGTGATTTCATTTAAATATGCCATGTTACTGATGTTAACTCTTCGACAAATCTTATGCACCTGAATCATGCCTAAAACAGAGCCAGATGAAAAATCATGGGACACACTCCGAATGTGATTCAAAATTCTCCGAACGCTTCGATTAACCTTCGAAATAAATCGCTTTATGCAAACTGAGTCAGTGTGTGAATCATCTCATCCAATCGAGTGTTAGACCATTTTCAAATGGTCTAACAAATGTCTGTTTTGAAAAGAAGCCCTCATTGATTTTCAATGAAGGCTTTCTTCTTATCCATGACTGGTTGTTATAACTCGCAGACTATTTTGTCGCAGCTTCCGTAATTTGATCCATCAAAGCGGAAATTTCCTGATGGGCTCCGCGGGATTGAGAGATGATCAACATGTTGGGCAACGTTTCGATAGTTCCAGTTGGCGGATCGCCATAGTGTAGCATTTCAGTTGTGGAGAGCATTCCGTGTGCAAATGCTTTGGTTCCCGTAGAAAAGAGCGAACACATCGCTTTCATCGCCGCCCAGGAAACGGAAGGATCCGGACTGGAAGACGTTGCATCACTCGCCACGTTTTCTCCTTCGTTGTCTTTTTTGACCGAAACCAGGTCCCCGTCTCCTGAGAGATCGACTTTCAGGTTCGAAGCTGACAAATCTGGAAACTGAAAGTTATCGGGTAGATCAAACTCAACGATGTCGACAATATTGTCGATGTTGTCCCGCCAACTCCACGGACGAATTGACTTCTGAATACAGGCCGCAAGTTCTTCCGAGGTGAAATTTCCTTCTTGAGGGGTCTTATAAACTCGCACAATTTTATGCAGGTTTGACTGCAGCTTCGTGGTGATAAAAACGGTTTCATCCTTCACCATCAAATCCCAGTCGTAAACGTGTGTGTAAGAGGAAGGGATTCCATCGAGTTCACCCGAAACATCCAGCATCGTTCCGATTTGAGCAATCGCTGCTCGAATCACCTGCTCAACTGTCATCGTGTCATCAAAATAACGGGTTGGAATCTCGCAATGTTCAAAGATCGTTTCATGAAGGCCAATCTGAATCGTCTTCGCTTCCAAAACTTCAGGAACCTCTTCAACAGGAGCAGACGGCAACGGATCAACGACTTCGTCATTGGGAATTGCCGGAGCAGGACTGACCACTTCCTCTACTGGAGTTGAAGGGGCCGACTCACTCGCTTTTTCTATGGGCACGACTGGAGTAATTCGAACAGCGTTAGCATCTGGCTCATTGGGGTTCGGTACGGAAGCCTCCTGAACGCTCCCGTTAACGGGTGCTGGCTGGACCACTTTTTCAACAGTTGGTGTTGAGGCAACGGGCACGCTTACAGAGGGCACCGCATAATTATTCGTGTATTGCGGCGTCGCTGGATAAGCAACTGGACTTCCGCCAACCGGGGTCATGGGCTGTGTCGAAGGACTGGTTTGACATGTTGGACAGGCAGAATGATATCCAGATGCTGTTAATTGGATGCCTGGAATTTGATAACCTGGCGTTTGTGGATAAGTCGCGACCTGATCACTTTGAAAGACGACCGGATCGCTTTCAGAGGAAATCGACTCGACCATCAGATTGCTGACTGCGCGATCCAATCGAATACGAATCTGGTAGTCCTCATGAATCTGCTCAAACAATTCCGCCAGGGTAATCGTTTCGGGGATCGCTAATACAGTCTGATCCCAATGAAATCGCGATTCCAGTCGCGATTCTAAAGAGGCAGGTTCTTCGGCTACTGCCAGCGAACACAGGCTCAACGTCACCAATCCGTACAATAAAGTCTTCATCATCATTCCTTCCTTGAATCGTTGCCATCTCCTTACGAAACGTCTGTTCACAATACGTGTCAGAGTTCATTACTGCAACTCAAAAAAGGTTTTTCGGAAAACTTGCTCGAAGAGTAATTAATACCGAAGTGATCCATGGAGTTGAGCGCATCAAGAGAATCGAGCCGACTCTGCTTTATCGATGAATTCATCATGATGTTCCAAGTCGGAGAGTGATAATTGGTAACACTGTAAATTCCATATCTAACTTTTCTTGAATTATGACAAGCCTGAGTCCAGTCCGAGTGTGAATTTCTGGTGAGTCTTTTCAACGATGCTCGACAATGACTGCCCAAATAGAAAAGATACGACTTTGATAAGGATGTCATTTGAGTTGGGGAATCTCATCTTGCTGGTTAGGAATTGTAGCCGTGAATGACACATCAGATTCCAGAGAAGAACTGCTTGACCAGACACGGCAACAATTGCAACTCGTTTCCGACCGAATGGAGGGAAGTTCACTAAGTCAAATTCGCAAAGCGATCCGGGCAAACCGGTTCAATCGCTTTGTGCCGGACTGGGCGCGACCGGTTGCATTTCCAGTTGCGATTCTCACGCTCTTCGGCTCGGCAATTTTTATCATTGCCATGCTCATTAAGCATACGTCCGTCCCCATGCCCTGGGAGTTTAATAACGCAACGTGGTACTACTGGAATTTCATTCTGGTGGGTCAGGTTGTTGTGACAGGTCTGTTGTATGCATACGAAGAGAAACAGTTCGGGAAGCTCCCCGGCATCCCGCGGGGCTCGCTTTACAGCATTCTGATTCTCTCGGCCATTCTGCCGATTCTGATTCTGTCCCTGGTCGCCACTTCGGTGATCTTCGCCCGGCTGCAAATTCGGAAATCACAGTCAGGAGTCTGGCTCCAAAGCCTGGGTGGGTGGAACCGAACAACAATCTGTATTGGAGCCGTCGAAATTGTTCTGTTCTGGCTCGCAATCATGCTGCTGGGAAAAGTCCAGTATCCGGGAACGATTTCCGTGGTGACCGCGACTGCAGTTGTCTCGTTTTACGACCAGATTTTCGGCTGGGTCAATTCCGATCTGCTCTATCTCCTAGTCGTCGGCCTGGCGGTTTTGGGACTGATCCAGACGCTAATGGCCGCTGTAGGGATCATTTGCGAAGCAACGATTGATGAAGATGCGATCGATGTCACCCCGTTACTTGGATCGCTGGCTCCACTGATTGTCATTAGTCCGCTGTGTCTGTATTTGGGTGTTACCTATTTCCAGGTCCACAAAGTGCATGAACTCTGGCTATTAATTTTTCAGGTCCTGTGCGGGTTCTGGTTACTGCTGGTTATCGTAGGAGCCGTTTATCTGACACGACGCTGGGAAGTCGTTCATCAACCCCTCTTAATTATGGTGATGGGTTATCTGTTGATGCTCCCGTTTTTCTTCGATCTGGCTTTTCGCCCGCAAAATAACACCGCCGAGGCCCTGCCTCCTCCCCAGGAATTACGAGGCCGACTTTACGACATGAAAAAACACAACGGCCACAGTCCCCGAGCCATCGATATCCTCCGCGATCTTTAATCTTGAAACTCTCAGCAAGCTACTCCACTTCCAGCAAATAGACATTCTCAACTATCTGCTGAATTGTCCGTTCGCTGGCAAGTTTTTCAATTTCACTGAGCTCGACATTAATGAACAGGATCGGCAACGGTTGATCGAGAAACTGAGTCGGATCTTCCTGAAATGTGGTTGGGAAAATTTTGACACCACCCCACTCCAGAGCTTTGGAATGATCCTGAAAGTGTGTATTTGCATCAAGATCAACATCCGGTGGTTCGCGATTAATGACTTTGTTTGAGTATTCCACGCCGCGGTCAAATGTGAGCATGGTTCGTTCTGGAGTCTTCACGAGCTCGTATCTGGCAACCAGCGGATTGAGGCCTTGACCAACAACAATTTGACACTGCTGCGGAATGAATGGCTGAATGGTATGGAGAATTTCCGCATTCCCTCTGCGACTGTCCCAGCCATCTCCCTTATTGATTCGTCTCGATAATTTTCCGCAGCCAACCGCGACAATCAGCCCCACCACTACCCAGGTGACAATTCCAGGCAGCGGTTGAATCCCTGCAACGCGCCGAAACAAAACCAGAATCCCACAGATGCCCAGCCACAAGATCACGATATAAGTGATATAGATGAACGCGGGATTGAAAAATACGTGCGAAATATGAAACAAAAAGATCGCGACTGCCGAGAGTAGAGGGAATGTCAAACCGGCTGGCCAGTCACTTTTCTGGAGAGAGACTCTCAAGAGGGACAGCATTCCAATTCCGGCAAAAAGTAGAATCAGAACCGAAAGGAAAATCATGGTCTGAGAATTTCCATAAGGGAACAGATAACCCCAAGCATTTTTTGCCAGAAACTCAGGATCCCAGTTGAATAGCAAAAAACCAAAATCGTAGGGAACCGAACAATGATAACTGTATCCGGTTCGAAGCCAGCCTCCGAATTCCATTTTATTGAAGGCTAACAGTGCAATCACGAAGGGAACCGACCCCAAAGCAAGCCAGACAAGTTGCTTCACCGAATCTCTCCAGCGAATTCCATTGGCGAGCACAATCGCCAAACCAGCTGTCAGGCCAAGCAGCAGACCGGCTGGGCGCACCGTGACACCAATGCCCAAGAAGACTCCCGCCAGAAAAATACGAAATCGATCTTGCGAATTCAGTCCCCACCAGGCTGCCATGAACAACAGCAGAGCCGGGCAATGGCTCAGCAACTCTCGCGCATTGAGTTGTAAATCCGGCAGAAACAGGCAACCAACAGCAAATGGCACCGCGACACGCCGACCGCCATCCTTCAAACCGATCCGAAAGGCAAACAGAGCCGTGGCGATGATGCAGAATTCAGTCACTGAGAATAATGCGGCATTTGGCAACCCGATCCACTTGAGTGGAAGGAGAAAGAAAACGGTGAATCCAAATGGGTACCGCGGACGAAGGAATTCGCCTGCCGGATTCGGTTGAATGAAATATCCCTTCCCCTGAGCCAAATTCAAAGTCGCGTAATAAGGCTCTGCCGAATCTGGAATGATTCCCGGCAACCAGAGAGGATCGGGAATCGAAAGATAATAGCACGCACCCAGGCATGCGATCGCAATCGAGAATGCGAGGTTCTGAGCTCGTTTTGAACTAATGTTATTTTTCATAAACCGCATGTGAATTCAATATTCAGTCTGCCTGGAATCCAGCCGGGGTATGGCATCTGGCATTATCCTGCTGTCTCCCAACATTCCCGTTCCCGTGGAGGATCACGAAAGACTTTTGCTTTCCAGCCTGGGTCACATCCATAGTCTTTATAGCACAGGCATCCAGGAGACCAGTCGGGGAACATTCTGATCAGAAGCAGCAAAATCAATTGCGCGTCGATCTGCTCGTGAATTCCGCAAACCTCGATCCCAAAATCATCATGAATCGGATCGACTGAAGAATAGTGACTCAACCACTCGAAACCTTCTTCACTCAGTCGCTCCATGACCTCTGTACGAATTTCAAATAATTCTGGAGCAAATCGGAATGGATCCATAATACAACCTCGCAGGAAAGCAGGACAGATTGTTCTTGAAAGTCAACATTCTAAACCTTCAGTCAATGTCACGCTCGGAGGGACTATCTTTTGTTGATACATTTACAGTACAGTCAATTTTGGAAATCATCACGATTTAATTCGGAATTCCACTTCCGTATTCTTCATTTTTTCATTCGGCCTGTTGAGGTCTCAGCGACCAGTTCTGTTATTCAATTAGGCTTTGCAGCCCAGTCTGGTGTGCCGAACCAGTCTTGCATTTCCTTTTCAAAAGGGGCGATCACATCAGCAGGTTCGGGAAGATGACCACGATCTCCAGATTCGATCATCCACGTGTCGAGCGCGGCTCGCAGGCGAACCAGAGCCGCCTGATGTTCAGGAACTGCGGACTTGGCCAGGTTTTTTATTTCGTGAGGATCGGCCTGAACATCGAACAGCATTTCCTCAGGAAAGGGTTGCATCAACTCCAATGGAGGACCGGTCAGCTTGCCTTCTGCTTTCAGTTTACGCATCAGTGGTTTGACGAGAAAACATTTTTCCTTGTAACGATTTAACGTCTCGAAACCGGCTCCGGGAGTAAAGTTGCGAATGTAGTGATAACGGTTATCGTGAACCGATCGCATTCGAATAACCGTTTCGTCAATGCGGTCCCGAGCCGCAAACGCATAGGTTCGCGGTGGATCGGCATTCGGCCCGAGAAAGATGCGGCTTTGCATACCCAGTGGCGGTGAAATGCCAGCAATGGAAAGTGTTGTCGCCGTCATATCAAGCAGGCTGATCACGCGATCGTTGACAGTGCCGGGCGACTCCTGACTGGTAAGAAAGGGATATTTGGGGGCATCTCGAATAATGACCGGAACTCGTAAACCTTGATCGAACGGCCAATGAATGCCTCTCGCGGTAAGCCTTCCATTATCGGAAAAGAAGATGACAACCGTGTTGTCATCGAGTCCATCCGCTTTGAGTTGCTGAAGAATTTTTCCGATGCGGATATCGGTCCCGCTAATCGAATTTAAATACCGCGCCCATTCCTCTCGCACAATTTGATGATCAGGATAATAAGGGGGTGGAGTGACATTTTCAGGAGTTGCGATTTGAGGATGCCACTCTTCACCGACCCATTTCACGCGATCCTTCTCGGCTGATTTGCGATCATAGATATCATACTCCGCTTCGGGCATATTGACCTGTGCAAAAAACGGTTGATGAGATTTCAAATCGTCCCATTGTGCCGTGTCGTAAAGTTGGCCTTCGTTAACGAAATTCAAATCGAGCTTGCCAGTTCCAACTTCGACATCCCCCAAATGGGTAATGTTAGCGGTGTAGTAGCCAACGTCTTTTAAACGATGCGTTAATGGTCGTATACCAGGTGGCAGTTTGAAATCATCATCGCGATGCGACCGCATGTTGTGTGTGTCGGTTGTCGTTTGATACATCCCGAGCATAAAGCAGGAACGACTCGGCGCACAAACTGGCGATGTCGAAAAGGCATTCGTGTAACGAATTCCAGACTCTGCCAAAGCATCGAGATTGGGTGTAGAAACATTTGCCTGCCCATAACACCCCAGATCATTCGAAAAGTTCTCGCCCACTATCCACAAAATATTCGGATGAGTTTGCTCGGCATTCGCACTATCATGTATAGCTGCAATAGATAAAAAAGAGAACGCAAAACAGAGTGTCTGGTGTGCAACGGATTTAAACATGACTTTTGATTCTCGAATGCAATGACAAGTCGATGAGATGGAAATGAGGTGTTAGATTTTGCATAGCATAGTGGCTACTTCAATTGAATTTTGCCAATATAAGATGACTCCACGATGTCTTTCTGCAAAATCATTGCTCAATATTCAGGAAATCCCTCAGTCTGGAAAACTTCCGGCTTCTCCTTCCCGCCTATCACAACATAGGCTTCTGCATGTTCTTTCTTCAGTACGCAGAATCCGGTTTTTGGCCCCATGACGGAAATTGCGGAAGCGAGAGCGTCGGCAGTGATGCCGGTTTGGGCGATGATCGTGACACTGCTCGGAGTAGTCAGGCCGAGGCCGGTTACTGGGTTCACGATGTGGGAATAACGGACGCCATCAATTTCAACATAACGACTCGCATCCCCCGAGGTCGCGACCGAGCAGTTGACGAGTTTGAGATAGACTTCGGGATCGTTATCTGATTTTCGCAGTGGCGCAATTGCAATAATCCAGGCTTCTTTTTCCGGCGGAGCGTTGGAGACGACAATATCGCCAGAGGCGTCGATCAAGGCGGACTTAATGCCGTGAGTTTTCAGAACACTCATCGCTTCATCAGCTGCGTAACCTTTGGCGATGCCTCCCAGGTCGAGTTGCAAATCGTTCTTTAAAAACGTAACTGTCCACTCTGCCTCGTTCAATTCATAGAGACGATAATCAGTTTTTTCCAGGGCGGCCCGCAAAGCTTCTGCAACCGGCAAACTCTGCTTACGGTACGCGCGTCTCCATAAATCGGTCAGATGTCCGACCGTCACATCAAATGCTCCGCCAGTTTTATGGGAAATCTGCTGTGAAGCCTGCAGAACCTTGAACAGATCCTCACTGATCGAAACCGCCTGTCCGGCAATGGCTTGCGAACAGAGTCGATTCAGTTCGCTGTCGGGATCGTAATCGGATAGGATGAGATCGAGCTTTTTGACGCGGGCAAAGGCGGCCTTTTGTGCATCGATAGCGATTTGTTCAGAATCGGCATAAAACTCAATTCGCCACGGTACACCCATCCGTATTTGTTGAAATTGGAATCGAATTGGTGCAGAAACCGGCTTTTCGGCAGCCAATGCTTGACAGTTTCCCGTCAACATGGAAATTATAAATAACAAACAGGCCGATATCAGAAGCCGTTGGAGAGAGTGGGGAGTGCGCGTGGGATTCGTTTTCCCCGACGATGGACTTTGTTCGGACCCCTTCCCCCAATCCCGCCTTCCCTCAAGCTTAAAATATTTCGCGGAAAGAATTGACGTATGCACCATAGGAATCGATTTCTAAGTTCGGGGCTTTCTCTTGGACTGGCCCTTCTCATTGTTTCACCTCTACAGGCTGAGGACAAGACACCCGCAGCTGATAAGGTGAAGTTCGATGCTTATACGGTCGAACTTCCCTACACCGAAGTCGCTTTCGAAATGCTGCCCATTCCCGGCGGCACCTTCGAAATGGGTAGCCCGGAAGATGAAGCCGACCGTCAGGAAGACGAAGGCCCTCAGCATCCTGTCACGGTCGAACCCTTCTGGATGGGCAAATGCGAAGTGACCTGGGACGAGTACGATACCTTCCGCTACAAACTCGATGTTCAACGCCGGGAACTGGCCGGTCTGGATGCGAATGAGAAAGACACGAAAGCCGATGCGATGACGCGTCCAACCAAAGAGTATCGTGATATGACCTTCGGTATGGGACACGATGGCTATCCTGCCATTTGCATGACTCAACTGGCAGCCAAAGCTTACTGCGAATGGCTGACGGAAATCACGGGCGACTATTATCGCTTACCAACCGAAGCCGAATGGGAATACGCATGTCGCGCTGGCACCACCACTGCGTATTCTTTTGGCGATGATCCCGAGATGCTCGACGAGTACGCCTGGTACTACGACAATGTCGACGAAGTCTATCAGAAAGTCGGACAGAAAAAGCCGAACCCCTGGGGCCTGCACGATATGCACGGCAATGTTGCCGAGTGGACTCAGGATCAATACATCTCCGATTTCTATTCGACATTCCCGACCGATAAACCAACTCTCAACCCGGTCGCTGTCGTAAAGACACTCTATCCCCGTGTTGTCCGCGGCGGTTCCTGGTACGACGATCCCGATTTCCTCCGCAGTGCCTCACGACAAAAGTCCGATCCGCTCTGGAAAGTCCGCGATCCACAACTTCCCAAAAGTATGTGGTATCATACCGATGCGCTGCATGTTGGCTTCCGTGTCATCCGTCCTGTTCGGCGTCCGCTGGCTGATGAAATCAAAAGAAACATCTTCCTGTCAGACCCTCCGCCTGAGTTGATGAAGTAATGTTGGGTTGAAGGTTGATGGTTTACAGTTGAAGGTGTAGTGATTTTACATTGCTACGCCTTTTTTCGTTTATCAGGAATTTCTGGTGAATTGTTCCATTTAAACGTTGGGTTGTGTGCCACTGGCTTTGCCAGTGCAAGTAGATCGTGGGTTGGGTTACGCGTTCCGCTAACCCAACCCACAACTGCAGGGTGGCGGGGGCGCTCCGCTTCAGCGGAAGCCCCCGGAAGCTCGACGATTCGGGGGCTTCTCTTCGAGAGCGCCCCCGCCACCCAGATATGATTGTTTTCCGTTCTACTTTTGGAACACGGTATAGGCTCAGTCTGCAATTGGCGAAACGTTCCTGTACGTTTGGTTGCGAGCAATCCTATTTTCTGGCGAAAATGTCATATCTGCAAATATTGATTCTTCAAACACTCGTCTTGACTCCAATGGCTGAACTTGCGAAAGTTCGCCTCATCGCACGTGATGAATGTCTTGGATGACATTGATGCGGGCGGTGAATGATCCGAAATGATTTGTGCATGGAGCACATATTCGAACAAAATTGAGGACCGAATTCACGGTCTGACGTTACGACGACTAGCAAAGGAGTGCCTGACGTGAAACGATTGACTCTCTTGACCCTGTGTCTGGGGTTCATTGTATCCCTGACCGCCAACGTTTCGACCACGCAGGCCCAGCAGCCTGGTGCCGATCAACCCAAGCGAAATGTGGGTCTGATTGATATGGCGACGTTGTTCAAGGATTACCGCAAATTTTCTGACATGCGTGATCAGCTGCGAAACGACATCAAAGCCAGTGATGAAAAAGCCAAGTCGATGAGCGAACAGCTGCAGGCTCTGCAGAAGACTCTCAAAGATGGAACCTACACAGAAGGTACTCCTGAGTACCAGAAGCTGGAATCTCAGTTGATTTCACAATCAACTCAGTTCGAAGCATTCCGCAAAACTCAACAGCGTGATTTCCTGCGTCGTGAATCTAAGATTTACAAAGACGTTTACATGGAAGTTGTCGCCGCTGTTGGACAGTATGCCTCTTACTACAACTACGATGTCATCATTCGTTTCAGCCGTGATGGTGTCGACGAAACCGACAATGCACAGGAACTGATTCAGAACATGAATCGTCAGGTGATCTGGCACAACAGCAAGATCGACATTACCGATGCCGTCTTGAAGTACCTCAACCAGAAGTACGGTCCTGCCACTGCAGAAGCTCCTGGCAATCCTGTTAAATAATTAAGTTGATTTCATTTCCAGTGAAATGATAATCAAATCCCCCCTGGGAGTTCTCAGGCTATGAACAAAACGAGTCGATGCCATCGTGCGTATCGGCTCGTTTTTTTATATAAACAAAACCCCGAAGCGTCAGCGAGGGGACAGCGTTGCGTACATCGTTCAGGCACGACCTGACGAATTTTGACACCCGTACAAGCAAGAAGCGCAAGCGAGTGTGTCAGAGAGGTGTGCCACAGCTGGCCTGCCCAGCAGTGCTTGTTTGAATGATGAACTCAACCAGTAGGCTACGGCCTGACAATTTATTACAGATTGTCATTAATGATCAACATCGTCAAGGAGTGACGAATGAAACAAGATCGATATCAGCAGACGATTTCAAAGACGACCTCCGTCCAGGGATTCGGGCTGTTCACGAATGCCGATGTCACCGTGACCTTTCTCCCGGCTGAGGAGAATACAGGAATCGTTTTCGAGCGAATCGATTTGCCAGGTCATCCTCAGATTCCAGCCGATATCGATTTTATTGCAGCCGAAGAACGTCGCACTAAACTCGTCAATGGGACGGCTTCGGTGGAAATGATTGAACATGTGATGGCTGCTCTGGCTGGATTACAGATTGATAATTGCAGGATTCAGGTAAACAGCCCCGAGCTTCCCGGTTGTGATGGTTCCGCCCTACCCTATGCGGCTGCATTACTCGATGGCCAGCCGATTTCTCAATCCGCAAAACGGAACATTATTGTCATCAATGAAGAAAATACAGTTGAAGAAGGGGATGCGATCATTTCGACAGCCCCCTACTTCAGTGGACTTCGAATCAGTTACGATTTGAATTATGGTCTCAACTCCTGCATTCTTCCACAGCTGGCTGATTTCAGTATTACACCCGAGACCTTTGTGACAAAAATTGCTGCGGCACGCACATTTGTGCTCGAACAGGAAATTGAGTATCTGCAGCGACAGGGTTATGGTCAGAAGGTGACTACCGCTGACTTACTCGTCTACGGCGAGAATGGCCCTGTTGGAAATTCATTAAGGGCACACAACGAATGTGCCCGACACAAACTTCTGGATTGCCTGGGAGACCTCGCACTTTGCGGATGTGATGTTCAAGGACACATTCGCGCGTTTCGCAGCGGACATCGACACAATCATCAGCTGGCCAGACGACTGAAACAAATGGTTCCGTATCAAAGTCAACAAACGATTAAAGCTGCTTGAAATTATAGAATTAGACTCGTTTCCAAAGTCCCCTTTGGGAACAGGTAGTAAAAAGACAAATCTAACTTGTAAGTATTTTGAGTTGAGAGGAATTGAGATGAGTCAATTACATAAAATTCGCATGGCTGTCATCGGTGTCGGCGCATTGGGGCGTCATCATGCACGAATTCTGGCAAATATGGAGGGGGTCGATTTAATCGCGGTTGCCGATCCCAATGCCGCTCAAGCTCAGGCGGTTGCCGAACAACATCAAACCGACTGGGTGACCGAGTATTCTGAAATCATCGATCAATGCGATGCCGTCACCCTGGTCGCACCAACGTTCCTGCATCATGAAATTGCCTCGAACTGTTTGAAGCAGGGCAAGCATATCCTGGTTGAAAAACCGCTCACTGCCGATGTCGCTCAGGCTCAGGAGCTGATTGAGCTGGCCCTCGATCACGATTGTGTTTTGCAGGTTGGTCACATCGAACGCTTCAACCCGGCTTTCGAATTGCTGTGTGATTCCCTCACATCGGTTCCACGCTATCTACGGGCAGAACGGCTCAGTCCGTTTCCATTCCGCTCCCTCGACATCGGCGTGATTCACGATTTGATGATTCACGATATCGAATTGATTCTCCACTTAACGGGCACCATGCCAACCAAAGTCGAAGCGTTTGGCTCGCAAATCATGGGCGCTCATGAAGATACCGTCCAGGCACGCTTGCAGTTTCCCGGTGGCAGCATTGCCGACATCACAGCCAGCCGAGTGAATCCGGAACCGCGCCGGAGTTTGAGTGTCTGGACAAGCACTGAAAACCTCACCGCCGATTTACACACGCGTCAGGTTTCCATCCAGCGGCCTACTCATTCAATGTTGACCGGTCCAGCCATGGAAGACCGCATGCGAGCCGGAGAAGATGTCGCAGAATTGCGGACCCGTGTGTTTGGAGAATTCATCGAAACCGAAACCATTCAGGCTTCAGAGGAAGATGCCCTCACCGCAGAACTCCTCGAATTCACCAACTGCGTCCGCAACAACACACAACCCCGCGTCGATGGTAAAGCCGGTTTGCAGGCGGTTCAGGTAGCCGATCGTGTGCTGGAATCTCTGCAAAACAATTGCATTAATGCTCGTCTTCAAGCAGTCAAACAAAAACGCGTTGCATAATTGACTGTTCGCGTTTTTAGACCATTTTCAAATGGTATCTGCAGTCGCATGGACATCAAATGTCCTAAAAACGATGTGTTTGCCCCTGCAGAACGCTGAAGGTAATTTTGTAAATATGCTCTAGTACCTCAATTCATTTGATATTGTGGGTACAAGCGTTTGAGTTTGATACGAGCCTCGCTGGTTGTAAAGTGCCAGTCGACACCCGATTGGCTTTCGTTGCGATGGTTCATCCAAGCTGTCACTTCGCGGCTCAATGTTTCAATATCTCGGATGCGTCGCGTTAAACATTGTTTGGTCAACACGCTCAATTCGATCTCGGCGACATTCAGCCAACTCCCATGTTTGGGCGTGTATCGGATGTCGATCCTGTCGGCCAGGCGCTTCGCCTCAGCCGGTTCAAATGTTTCATACAACGCCCCCACGGTGTGAGTATTCAGATTGTCGCAAACCAGAATCACCATTTCCGCATTCGGATACTCTTCATCGAGCAACGCTTTGATCTCGGTGGCCCAGTCGCGACGCGTCTTGGTCGGACGCACGCTCACTTTTCGCCAGCCCGCTTTCGGTTCGGTAAACAGAAAGTGGTTGGCGGTTCCGTTTCGTTCGTACTCGTAGTCATATCGGGCAGGCTTCCCCGGTTCACAGGGAAGCGGCTGCCGGGTTTCTTTGATCAGTTGCATCGGTTGCTCGTCCATACACACCACCGGATATTCTTCGTCGTACTCCCACTGATAAATGTCCAGCACATCTTCCATCCGAGCAACAAACTCGCCATTCTCTTTGGCAGGAATCACCCAGCATTTGCGGCGATGAGGCTGCAACTCGTTTTTTTCAGCGTCCGACCAACTGTTGTCGGTGACACGCTCTCCACAATTTCCAACTCGACCATCCGATCGGCCAGTAACTCCAACGTCCAGGCCGCACGGCCTTCCGGCGCCTGGCTACAGGATGTTGCGATCAACCGAGCTTCTTTCTCGCCATCAAAAATGGGCTGACGGGAGGGACGCTCCTGTTTCTTTCGCTCCAGGGCCGTTTCCAGCCCTCCTTCCACAAGTCGCTGCCGGACATTCTTGACCGTGTTGAGATGACACCCGAATGCTTCGGCTGTTTTCTCATCCGACCAGCCAGGTCCCTCGGCATCCACCTTGAGCAGGATATGAGCATGCTTAATTTTGTAAGCCGCCGCCTTCCCCTTGAGAACGATGGCCTCCAGTAAATCCCGCTCTGCCGAATCCAACCGCACCACATACTTCTTATTCATCGCGATTCCTCCCTGAATCAAAACAGACATGCGAGGAATAATTCATTACTCAAAATTGATCAACAGACAAAATCAAATGAATCGAGGTACTAGAGGTTTGGGATGCTTTACTTCTTTCTCCCTGGGTAGAAGTTGGCCGCAGGTCAGATGAATGGGGCTCCTTGCACTCAATCCCTTCAAGTCGATGTGGTAAATTATTTCCCGTGTGATCCAGGGGAAATTGAGACGCAAGAATATTGCGTTATGAGTCTCTCTTGCTTCGTCATTGACTGAACTTGCGATGGGATTACTTCGTTCTCCTTCATGTCAGCAAAAAGAGTTCCGCCGATGGTCATTTGATGCGTTGTCTCTCTTTGCACTTCGCAGGAAATCTGCCGGGCAGTTCTGCTTAAATTATTTGCTTTTCCTGTAAGTTTCAGCTGATTCAAGTTACCAATACCTTTGAAAGAAGGTTTTGCATTGCTTGATGACGATCAAAAATCACTGTTCATGGCCTGGCTGCAGGAGCATAGCTCTGCGGTGATGAAGGTCGCGCGGGCTTACACGTTGACCAGTGAAGAGTGTCAGGATCTGGCTCAGGAAATTCTTTTGCAGGCGTGGCAATCACTGGCGAAGTTTGAGCGGAAGTCGGCTCCAGCGACCTGGTTTTATCGAGTCGCTTTGCAAACGGCCATGAACTGGCAGCGCAAAGATAAGCCACGTCGATCGTTACAGAAGCCTTTGCTGGAAGTCCAGATAATCTCTGATAGCAATTTCGGAATTCAACAGGTTCAACAGCAGGAAGTCGTGGACCAGCTTTATAAGGCGATCTCTCAACTCCCCAAGGGCGATGCGGCTCTGGTGCTGCTTTATCTCGATGAGATGAGTTATCGCGAGATGTCAGAAGTGCTGGGCATCTCAGAAAGTAATGTCGGCGTGAAGTTGAACCGAGCGAAAAAAGCCTTGAATGATTTGATGAAAGGCACAAACGATGAACACTGAACAACCTCAAGTGCCGGATGACTTTCAGCAGGCCTGGCAAGCTCAGTCCTCAAAAACACGCTTGACGATTGATGCGGATTTGCTGATCCGGGAATTTCTTCGTAACCAAAGTGGATTCCAGAATACGATCTTTTGGCGAGACTTTCGTGAAGTCGCTATCGCACTGATCATGATTCCGGTGTGGATCTATCTGGGGATTGCAAATGCACTTCCCTGGACCTGGTACTTGACGATCCCTGTGCTGATTTGGATCGCGGGTTTCATGATCGTCTACCGCATGAGGTACATGCAGAAGCCGAGCGAGATTGACGAACCGCTGATAAAATGCGTTCAGCGATCATTGATTGAACAGGAAAATCAAATCTGGTTATTGCGAAACCTTGTGTGGTGGTATCTGCTGCCGCCAACACTTTCCATAATGGCGTTTTTTGCACAGGTAATCTTTACTCCTGATATTCCGCTGGTCGATGCGGGAGGCTGGTCAGATTTTCTGGCCCGCCTGATCGTATTCCTGAGTATGTCGCTGTTAGTGATTGTGATTTATTATTTTGTCTATCTCATCAATCAACAGGCGGTAAAGACCCAGTTAGAACCTCGTCGGCTGGAATTGCTGGAACTTTTGAAAAGTCTGGAAGATGAGTCCAATGGCGGCATCAACGGGGAATATCCGCTGTTAACAGGACCGAATTCTTTTACGGTATCACCTCGCAGATCATTCGCTTCTTATTTACTCGCTGCCATCATCACACTGCTGGGAATGTCAGGAATTCTTTATGTGGCCTATCACTTGGATGACATGATTCTCCATGAGATTAATGAAGAGTATCCGAAACTTTCTCCCTTCGCGGCTGTACGATGGGAAGAAGATCAGCCGGAAGTGAAAGTCGATAAAGAGTGGTATCGACTGATTTCGATCAATGACATTCCCTCTGAAGAGATCGTGACTTATAGCCAGGAAACTTTTGGGGATCTGTGGCAAAAGAGATTCGAAGAAGATCTGGTCGAGTTGTTAACTCGAATGGGACATGAGCCGGGAAATAATGTAACGCTGGTCGTAGAGTCACCCAGAACATCTGAGAAACAGGTTCTGAAAGATGTCTTGATGACGAGAGAAAACCGGCGGGCGATTCGGAATACGGCTCAGGCTCAAGAGCAGAAGTTGCCCTGAGAATGCACCTTGCTCAAAGTTGTCCATCCTGCCTGTGGAGGAGGAAACCACAAATACTCATCGTGGTGACAAGAGACGTCAACTCCTGCAAGAGTGCAATCATTGAGATCAGGAATTTCATTGAAGCGTGAAGAATCTCTGCTCGTGGGGCATTTGATGCCTGCAGATTGATTTTGAATCCTGAAGCGTAATGGCTTGGCATTTGACTCGCCACTGCATTGCATTTCTCGTTAAACTGAAGATGGACATTGTCTTCAATATTCACATCTGCAGGATTTTCCATCATGCGCTCACTTATCCGGTTTTCCCTGATAGTAATATTCACTCTCGTCTACACGCAGCCGCTTACTGCACAGGCTCCCTCTGCTGAAGAACTGGAGACGCTCAAAAGCCAAACGAAGATCATGCGGACGAAGTTAGAAGAGATTGGTGAGGTGTGGAAAAAAGGAGGCCGGCGTCACGGCGTCTCCTATGTGATCGACGGCGAGCAATTCATGAGTGACTATGCCGATCTTTCGGTACATGTGAAAGCACTCGAATGGATTGTTAAGCATGATGAGTTCAGCAAAAAGGCGACCATCAAACAGGCAAATGCTGTCGTGCAGCAAGCCGATGCATTATTGAGAGAGATTCAGGGTAAAAGTGAACGGCAGTATCGAGCAGGTCGACAGATTTGTGGTTATATTTCGGAAGTCGATCACTCGGTTCAACCTTATGCGTTAACCCTCCCGCAGAATTTTGACCCCGACCGCTCACGTGCAAAACGGATGCCCCTTTACGTCGTCCTGCATGGTCGCGGAGGGCAGAACGAAGTTGGCTTCATCTCAAAGAATGCAGGCAAAGCTCCCGATGAGAAACAAACCTGGATTCAAATTGATGTCTTCGGTCGCATCGACAATGCTTACCGCTGGGCCGGTGAGACCGATGTGTTCGAAGCGATTTCCGATGTCTCCCGACGTTTCTCGATTGATGACAAACACATTACTCTCTGGGGCTTCTCGATGGGAGGAGCGGGAGCCTGGCATCTGGGCGTGCATCATCCCGATAAATGGGCCTCTGCTGGAGCCGGAGCCGGGTTTGTCGATTTCTATATCTACCAGAAAAAAGATGAGAAACTGCCGAGCTATCAGGACAAACCTCTGCGAATTTACGATGCGATTAACTATGCCATCAATCTGGGTGAAGTCCCGTTTGTAGGATACGGAGGCGATCAGGACTCGCAGTTAAAGTCTGGTCAGTTGATGCTGGAACAGGCTGAGAAGAATGATGTTCCACTCAAGTTGATCATTGGAAAAGACATCGGCCATAAATTCACGCCAGAAGCCGAGGCTGAGTTCCAGGCATTTCTGGCAGAGCATAATCGGGAAGGCTTGCCAGCTTACCCGGGGCCTAAGAAAATCCGCTTCGTCACTTACACGCCGAAATACAATAAGTGTCACTGGCTGGAAATTGAAGAACTGGACGAAACGTATCAGGAAAGTCTGGTCGAATCCGAATATGATGGCACCGATGGAACATTGAATCTGGAAACAAAAAACCTACGGGTGATAAGCATCAGTCGGGATATTGCCGATCAGATTTCTATTGATGGCGAACCCCCATTGCCCTTACGGGATGCCGCCGACGATTTGCTGCCTTCAGTCTATTACGAAAAACTCGATGCCGGTTGGGAAGTTCTTGACTACGATGAATCCCGCGACTATCAGGAAAACGGCAGCGGCCGCAAACGGCACAATGTTCAAGGTCCAATTGACGATGCCTTCATGAGTTCGTTCGTCTGTGTTCGAGGCACGGGAGTTCCCTGGTCGAAGGAGCATCAAGCCTGGGCAGACTGGACTTTAAAACGCTTTGATAACGAATTCGACAAATGGATGCGTGGCGAAGTACGCATCATTGATGACAATGCTGTCACCCTCGATACCATGCTGCAATCCAACCTGATCCTCTTCGGCGATCCCGGTTCCAACTCGATGATCAATCGCATCTTCAGAGAGTTACCAGTCGAATGGACAAAAGATTCGATCACGATCAACGGAAAAACATGGCCAATGTCGCAGCATGGATTGGCGATGATCTTTCCGAATCCACTCAATCCTCATAAATATGTTGTCATCAACTCCGGCATGACTACCCATGAAGCTGACTTCAAAGCCAGCAACTCCTGGCTATTCCCCAAACTGGGCGATGTCGCAGTCCTCAAATTCAAGAAGGCCGACAAGGGTTATGAAGAAACCACCGAATGGGCAGACATCTTTAACGACGACTGGGAGTTAGACGAGAAATAGCAGGTCGAGTGTTGAAGAAACTCTTGAACCGCCAAGACGCCAAGGTTCAATGAGAATTGATCGTTCACCCAACGTCGATAGTAAGACAAATGTTTTTACCACATTACGATACTCCCGTTCTTTAAGCTCTCTTTCAACTTGGCGTCTTGGCGGTTCATCTCATGATTAAGACGAGTAATCTCTACTGGATTGTGCTCTTCCTGTTCAGTTCTGTGATTGATATCCAGGCTCAGCCGATGGGATTGTTGTCCGGCTCTGAACTCGAAAAGAAACTTGACGAATGGACGTCGGTGACGTTTCTGGAAGAGGATGAGACGTTTGCCGATCTCTGTCAGCAGATCAGTTCCAGTCAGTCGATCTCGATTGTGCTGGACCGGCGATTGGATCCAGGTAGACAGGTGAATCTCCAGTTACCCATCTCCGGTTCACTTCGTGAAGTTCTGCAAAAAGTGGCGAGCGATCAGCAGGCGGTCGTCGATCAATTGGGCGATGCATTTGTGATTGTGCCGGAGTATCGGGCTCAGATCCTGCGAACTCTAGCGGCAATGCATGAAGAGAACCTTAAAGAGTTCGTACGGAAGAGTCCCTCACAGGCACGGTCGCAGTGGTTGACTCGTCTGCTGCGTCGTAAAGAATATTCGTGGCGACGATTGAGCGAACCGCGTCAGTTGATTGAATCACTGGCTGAGGAAGCCGAGTTTGCCATCAATAATCCTGAACAGATTCCACACGACTTATGGCGAGCCAATCGAATCCCCGCTACTAATCCAATCGAACTGATATCTCTGTTTCTGTTTCAATATGACATGAGTTTCCAGTGGGAAGAGGATGGCTCCATGACCATCATTCCCTTACCTGAACAGATTGCAGTAACGAAAAAATACCGATTACCTTCTGCTCAAATTAAAACGGTGGAAGAACGATTTCAGAAAGATTTCCCAGCTGCCAAATACACTGCTCGTGGAAGTGGGAATATCGAAATCACAGGCTCTGCTGAACTTCACGATGCCATAAACGCCTGGCAATCGGGGAAGACTGAGAAAGAATCAATGGGAGACATCGCGTGGAAAGATAAGCGTTACACCCTGAAAGTCGAACGCAAAGCGCTTTCAGTTGTGCTGGCCTATCTCAAAGAGGCAGGGCTGCCGGTCGTGTATGATCTTGAAGCAATGAAAGCTCGTGGTGTGGAGGTCGATCGTCTGGTGACATTCGAAACGACCCAGGCCGATGCTCAGGAATTGTTCGAGAAAATCTGTGGGCCGTTTCGACTGCCATTTCGCGTGACCGACGAAGCGATACTTGTCGATCCACAGGATTGAAAAAGTAAAACCGCCGATCCTCAAGATTGATTGAGTCGCTCTTTCATAGCCGCCAGTTCGAGTTCGACTTCGCTGTGCCTCATGTTTTGTGCGGTTTCACTGAGAGAGCCGTATTGGGAGTCAGCCGATTCACTGCCACCCAGATCATTCAACTTACGGCGAGCCTCTGCCAATCTCGCTTCGAGAGCCCGGTAAGTTGTCATCAAGGCTTCGTATGTCGAGTTGGCAACGCTGACCTGCTGTTCGAGACCAGCCATCAAATCGCTGGCTTCTTTTTTGCGATACAGGGCCATGCGAGCCCCGTTTTCATCGTTGGCTTGCAGCAATTGAATCGCCTGCTGATCGAAATGTTCAGATTGTTCCCGCGATTCATCCAGCTCCGCAACCAGACGTTGCCGACTCTGCTGAGCGGATTGCACAGAACGCTGTGCTCCTCCCAGACCTTCTTCCATTTCACGAATCACATCCCGCAACGTCCCCTGCGGATCGTCGGAATCCTTGAGCAGAGCGGTCAAACTACAGGTGACAATATCGGTTAAACGACTGAAATAGGGCATTCTCGTACTTATCCTGAAGGAGCCGGGATCGTCGGATTGTTCGCAGTGTAATCATTATTGCCTGGCCCTGCACGTAACGCGAATCATTCCAGAAGAATTTGAACGGAATGAGCCTGTCAACTTCTCAGACAGGTTTTCATTCCAGACAAACGTCCTAAACTGTGAAAATGAGAAACGCAGTTAAATTTCTGCGGGATCATTGAAATTATTAAAAATAACATTTTTATGATCAACTTTTCTAAACATCTGTTTAACCCGAAGAATGCCTGTCGTTATGTCGAGTCTTTATTTGTTTGATGTGGATGGAACACTCCTGAATTCCGGCCGGGCTGGTCAGGCGGCAATGGAGGAAGCTCTGCAGATCGAGTTTGGTGTCACCGAGACCGATTGCGATATCCCATATGCCGGGCGGACCGATCGGGCGATTATTGATGATCTGCTCAAATGGCACAAAATCGAGGATACGCCGGAAAACTTTCAGACCTTTCAAACCCGTTATTTCGAACTACTGCCCAAGCATCTCGGCAGCCGTGGTGGACGTGTGCTGCCCGGCGTGACTGAAGTGCTCGACATCATCACGAAAGAATCGAACGACTGGACCGGCTTACTGACCGGCAACTTCGAACGCAGCGGCTGGATGAAAGTGCAGCATTTCAACATCGATCATCACTTCAGCTTCGGCGCCTTCGGCGACGTCCACGCCAACCGCGACGACGTCGCCCGCCTCGCCTCCCAAACCGCGACCGACCGACACGGCGATGCGATCAAGACCATGTGGGTCATTGGCGACACCCCAGCCGACGTTCAATGCGGCCGAGCCATCGGCGCGAAAGTCCTCGCCGTTGCCACCGGACACTATTCCCTGGAAGAACTCGAAGCAAGCAAACCAGATGCAACGCTGAGTGACATGAGCGACGCGGCTCGGGTTGCAGAATTGCTGTTGGGATAAACTCCACAGGACAGGCTTCCAGTCTGCCTGCATTTGACATGCAAGATTTTCACGGGTGACCCCGAAAGAGCTCTCACCCGTGTACGGTGAAGCCTCTTGTGCTTACTGCGCTCAACCGACAAAGTCGGCCAAGCCATACACGAACACTTTGAGTTTCTCAGTGTTAACCAGGCTATTAAATGACACACTCGCTTGCGCATCGTGCTTGTCGTTCATCCCCACTACCCCCACTCATCACTCATCTCTTCATTCAGCTCAAGCCACTCTTCTTCCAGAGTGGCGATTTCGGCTTTGAGGGATTCTAAGTGTTCGTGCGTTTTCTGGGCTTCGGTGGGATCAGTCATGGTGACGAACTTTTTCTGAATGGCCTGGCGTTCGTCGTCGAGGGTGGCGATTTTCTTTTCGATTTTGTTGAGCTGTTTGCGAGGGTCTTTCGAGCCCCGTTTCTTTTTGGCTTTGCCGGATTTCGGAGCCGGATCGTTGCTTGCAGCTGCGGAACCGCCGGCTCGTTCGGCTTCGTGATCGTCAATTTCTTTTTCGACGCGATACAGATACGAATCATAATCACCTGGATAATAGGCGACCCGACCATCCTGCACTTCAATCACCTGCGTACAAACCCGCTTCACAAAGTGACGATCGTGACTCACGAAGATGACGGTGCCGTTGTAGTTCTGTAGAGCATCAGCCAACGCTTCGAGAGTTTCGACGTCCAAATGGTTCCCCGGTTCGTCGAGAATCAGCACGTTGCAACCGGTGAGCAGTAAACCCGCCATACATAGCCGGGCACGTTCTCCCCCGCTCAGCACTTTGACCGGCTTTTCAATCAGCGGGCCACGAAACAGGAAACTGCCTGCCACTTCGAGCAGCTGTTGAGTCGTCACCCCGAGAGCAGCTTCGCTTTCAAGGTATTGCTTAACCGTCCAGTCCTGCGGAAGAGACGTATAAACGTGCTGTGCATAGACACCAAGTTCGCAGTTGTAGCCCCACTTTGGCTCGCCTTCGATGGTCGGCAGGGAGCCGACGAGTGTACGGAGTAATGTCGTTTTACCCTGACCGTTATCACCCACAACCGCAGTGCGGGTGCCGTGATCGATTTCGAAGCAGACATTCTCAGCGACCATATGATCGGGATATCCAATCGTCACCCCCTCACATCGCAGCGCCACCCCTTTGCGTTGTTCAACATTCGGCACCCGAATGCGGACATTCGACTCGGATTGTTCAAGTTCAATCAGTTCGAGCCGATCGAGTTGTTTCGCTTTGTTGCGGGCCTGGGCAGCTGTATTGGCATTGGCCCGATTCTTATTGATGAAGCGTTCGAGCTGCTTCATTTTCGCCTGAGTCGCTTCATTCACGCGCTCATCGTGTTCGCGTTGAACCTGCTTGGCTTCGAGAAATTTTTCGACATGGCCGGTGAACATCGTCAACTGACCACGAGCCACTTCGAGTGTGTGCGTACACGTCGCTTTGAGGAAGCCACGATCGTGAGAGACGATGAGGGCACCCCCTTTGAAGTGCCTCAGAAAGTGTTCGAGAAGAATCTGCGTACGCAGGTCGAGGAAGTTGGTCGGTTCGTCGAGCACCAGCAGATTCGGGTCTTGGAGCAGCAAAGCCGCCAACTTAACACGGGTCTGCCATCCGCCGGAAAGTTCTTTTACGGGACCTTCGAGATAGTCCCCTTTGATTTCGAACTCCGCAGCCACTTCCCCACATTTCCAGTCGGGTTCGCCGGTATCCCGCATCAGAAAATCGAGAGCAGATTCGCCAGGCTCAAACGGATCGTGCTGTTGCAAATAGCCTATGCGTAAGGACGGATGCCGAATAATTTCGCCACGATCGAGCTCTTCATTTTCTAGAAGAATCCGACAGAGCGTCGATTTCCCGGCTCCGTTGCGGCCGATGATGCCAACTTTTTCGTTCGACTTGAACGCGACTTCGGCGTGGTCAAGCAGGGCCTGAGAGCCGTAACTTTTGCAGGCATCTTGTACCTGGAGAATGATTGCCATGATTTTTGAAGGTGGAAGGTAGAGGGAGGAAGGAGGAATGTCATTACATCGATATACACATCGAATATTCAGTTATCCATGCGTTCGAGATATTTTAATAGTGAAGTTTGTTCTTTGTAATTGACCATTCCGCCTTCAACCTTCCGGCTTTCGCCTTCAATCAGTGGGCATCTTCCACATGTGGGCCCATTTGCGACATAAGGTAATTCTGGATGCCGATTTTTTCGATCAACTCGAGTTGAGATTCGAGCCAGTCGACATGTTCTTCGGATTGGACCAGAATTTTTTCCAGCAAATCGCGGGTGCCGGGATCGTTTTCGTCGTAGCAGACTTTGATCCCTTCGCGGTAAGTGTCGCAGCCCTTCATTTCGAGTGTCAGATCGTACTCGAACTGCGATTTGACATCGTCGCCGACACGAATGACATCGTAACGGGCAATTTCGGGAACCCCTTCGAGGAAGAGGATGCGATCGATCAGCCACTCGGCATGTTTCATTTCGCCCATCGATTCGCCGTAGTGCTTATCGCCCAGAATATGCAGTGCCCAGTTGTGGCACATTTTCGCCTGACAGAAATACTGGTTAATGGCAGTCAACTCGATGGTTAAACCGGCGTTCAACGCATCGACAACCTTGGAACTCCCCTTCATCACGCTCTCCTAATGGATTTATTGTTCAATTTGAGAGGTATTATAAGACTTCCGCAGACCTCCGCCAACTCTCGCAGGCGGATTGGATGAAATGAGATTAAATCCATTGAAGGGCGACGCATTCAGAAATTTGTACCACGGATGAACACGGATAAACACAGGTTTTTGAGTATCTCGAAAAATGAATATCGATAATCCGAATACAAGCACGACGCGCAATCGCATGTGTCATTGCAGCACCGGACATACGCGATTGCGCGTCGTGCTTGTAGGTTTTCAGAAATTAACCGTGCGGTGAATTTTCAAAATGTTTCACAGAATGATTAAAATCGGCTCAAGTTCTCAAGTCGCCAATCCGGGCTAAGTCCATGACTCACAACGGGTTGTTGCAGCCGTCTCTGCTGAACTTGATGTAAACTTTGCAATGAGAACAATTTTTTGAAATTCTCTTCTCAGAGATCCCAGAGTGCGGTAGAGTTCCTGTCCTACACGACTGATCCACGAAAACCCTTCTGTCAGTTGTTCGAAAAAATCTCAATGAGTGTTCTTCGATTCCTGAAGACCTCATCCCATCCCTGAAAACACTTCCAATTGCCCCAACTTCCAATTGAAATCGTCGCGCGTCCCCCGGACTGCTCGTGGTTTCAGGCGAAGGAGCCCTTCCCATGAACTGGATCCGTTTTTCTTTTTTCTGTTCCTGCTGTGCACTGGCACTGACACAGGTCGCCTGCAATGGCATGCCGCGGCGTCAACTCCGGATGAGTCAGCAGCGGGCGATGCGTCTGTATGCTGAGAATCAGGAACTGTTGAACGAAAGTTCCAACCTGGCGATGCAGTCCCATCAATACGAACAATCCATGAACGCGATGGCTCAACAGCAACACCTGATGGAACAACAACTCGCCAACATGAAAAACAATCTGGATATTGCCAACAATCGTCTGGTCAATCTGCAGAGCGAACGGGGTGAACTTCATAACCGTTACAAGAATCTGCTTATCCGATCCCGAGCAGGCGACAGTCCCCTTTCCGAAGAAGCAACCCGTCGCTTCCAGGAACTGGCCCGAAGATATCCCGACTTCGAATTCGATCCGATCACCGGCGTCAGTAAGTTTCATGCCGATATCCTCTTCTCATCCGGCAAAGCGAACCTGCGGGAATCAGCCGTGCCATTGCTGAGAGATTTGGCCGCGATTATGAATGATGGCTCTGCCCGCAGCTTGAACATGCTGATTGTCGGTCATACCGATGACCAGCCGATTCACAACGCAGGAGCCAATCATCCCACCAACTGGCACCTCTCCACGAACCGAGCCAACTCCGTATTACTCACATTGAAAGAAGCGGGCATAGCCGACCATCGCATGGGAGCAGCTGGCTATGGCGACACCCAGCCGATCGTCACCAATGCGAGCAGCCATGCCCGTCAAAGAAATCGTCGCGTCGAAATCTTCGTCCTCGCCCCCGATGCCGTCATCGCTGGCTGGGACCCCCGACACGTCCGCTAACAAGCGTTCCGCTTGACCGGGGCAGTCGCATGGATGCCGGGAAAGCGGAGAGTGTCCAGTTTGCTCCTGCAGAACGTGGATTGATCAACTGAAAACTCAAGGCACACAGATGGAAATGTCTGTGTGCTTTTTCTTGTTATTGAATCCAGAAACGAATGGGGCGAATGAATTGTTTAGTCTGATGATATTTCTGTAATTGACCGGGTGGTAGAGCCGACCCAGATAATTCCAATGATAATGCCTGTGGCCGAAGCGGCTAACCACGTAATCGGCAGATGAGATTGTTCGACGGTGCCAATATTCCACCCTGCGAGTTCTTCTCGAAAGCGGGCGAGTGTGAGTAACGTCGAATTATGAATGACGTGTAATAGTGCAGGAGCGAGGATCGAATTTGTGCGGACCGAAACCCAGCCGAGTAGCAGTCCCATCATTGTACTCGGGACCACTCTTTCTGGAGCAATCCCTCCCGCCAGGACGACATGGAAGAGTCCAAACGCGAGAGCAGTTCCACAGATCGTCGCCACCCGTCCGGCTGAACTCCTCCAACCGGAGAACAAAAACCCTCGAAAGAAGAACTCTTCGCATAACCCAGGAATCACTCCGAGGGCGACAATGATCACCCATAACGGAATCTGCTGCCACGTTTCCAATAACGACTTCACATTCTCGATTTTGGAGGCATCAAGCGTCTGTAAACCCATTGCTTCCAGAAGCACAACCACTTCAAATATCCAGGGCCAGGTGGAAAGACCAAGCAGAATCACCCCCGGCCAGACAAGCCCGTTCGGACGATTGATGCGGAAGGTCGATTTCAATTTCAGTCGCTGCCAGCATGCAAAAGCAATCGGAAGCACAACGAAGAGCAGAGCAGTCAGTCCAGCAGAGGCGAGCAGTCGCTGACTCATCGAGACTTCACTCACCCGCTGCAATAACCCCGAACAGACAAAATAAAATGGGAACAACATCGCCAGGATAAAGGTGCTGTTTCCGAACGTAGGCTTGTCGACTATGTGATCGGGTCGAATAAACAATTCGGCCCATTGCCCTCGACTACCCGTTGAAACGGCATCCGTCCCAAACATTCTTGCGGCAGCTGCCAGGAGTGAAAACGAATAAAGAAGTGTTGTCAGGAAAGCGATCACCGAAGGCAGCCATCTGGCCTGACCGTCAAATAGATCCCGAGCCAGCAGCAGCATGTTGACCATTGGCACGAAAGCGGTCATCTGATTCAACTCTGCCCCGGGCAACATAATCACAAACCCGGGAGCAATCGCCACCAGCAATAACGGAATCAAGTAAGCTTGAGCCTCCTTGAAACTGCGAGCCGAACTGGTCACCATCAATAAGGCAGCCGAGAAGAAAACCGCAAACGCCGCCAGGACTGCAAACAGTTTGAGCAGCAGCAGAAAAGTCAGTCCCTCTGCCCCGAACAAAGTCCCTTCAATCTGTAGGACATACGCGGTGATAGTCATCGCGGTCAGGTTCATCAGTCCGGTCAATAACGTGACTGTGATCACTGCGACATACTTGGCGATCAATATCCGAAACTTCGGCACCGGCAACGCCATCAATGTTTCCATCGTATCGCGTTCACGTTCGCCAGCGGTCAGGTCGATAGCCGGATACACACCTCCCGTTACCGTCATCATTAACAGGACCAGTGGAAAAAGTTGCAGAATCGCATTCGGAGTTTCAACCGGCGCGACGAACGATTTTGACTGACGAATTGGAATATCGAGTGTCGAATTATTTTCCAGCGACCAATGCTCAATTCGAGCGATATTCAACGCATTGAGCCGCGAGGCGACATAACTGGCGGCGGTTTCACTGGCGGGGGAACCGCTTCGCTGAATCAGTTGGATAGAGACTTTGGAATAAGGGTTTGCCCCTTCTTCACCAAGAGGTTGAATTTTGATTCCCAGATCGGCTTGCGTATTGGAGATGGAATTCTCCAGAGAATGTTCTCCATCATTATCCTGCGGGATGAGGTACTCAAATTCGAGATCAGGAGCCTCGGTGGAATCCTGGAATTGTTCAAGAATCGTTCCACCTGTTTTGAGAGCCTGCTGCAACCATAATGCTTCCGTTTCGGAGTTCAGCGTAAGCCTCAATGGAGCGGATGCCGTCTGGTTGGCATTCACGGCCATAAACCGAAAACACATTCCCAGCAGCGGATAAAGTAGAATCGGCATCGCCAGCAGTGTGATGATCGTCCGCCGATCCCGCAGCGTTTCCCGCAGCTCCTTACGGATGAAGGCGACCATCTGCTGACGAGCCGTGGTCTTATCAGAGGGCGAATCCGAATTCATACAGCCGCCTCCCGAACACCATCTTCAATCAACAGCTCCAGGAACATGTCCACCAGGGTGGACTTCCCGGTACTGTCTCGAAGTTCATCAATCGTTCCTTCGTGTCTCAGTTGTCCGTGATAGAGTAACCCAAACCGATCACACAATCGCTCAGCTTCTTCCAGCTTATGAGTGCAGACGATAATCGCTTTCTTCTGCTCCCGCAGCGTATTGACATAATCGAAAATCACATGGGCACCGACAACATCCAGCCCGCGAGTCGGTTCATCGAGCAGGACGACAGGGGGATCGTGAATCAAGGCTCTTGCCAGATTCACTCTCTGTTTCTGCCCCGTACTTAACGTGGCACAGCGTTGATCGAGAAATTCACCCAAGTTCATGATCTCCGTCAAAGCCTGAGTACGCGTTCGGATTTGACTCGGTGAAAGCGAGTAGGCCATCGCAAAATACTCGAGCACTTCCCGCGGCGTTAACCATTGATACAAACCGGCAGAAGCCGACACGAGACCAATATGACGTTTCACTTCTTCCGGATTCTTCTTGATCGAAAACTCATCAATCGTCGCATTCCCACTCGTCGGTTCGAGCAGACCGAGCAACATACGAAGCGTCGTCGTTTTCCCCGCTCCATTCGGGCCGAGCAAGCCATACACTTCGCCGTGGGAGACCGAGAGCGACAACGCATCCACCGCCAGCTTTTCCGCAGAGAAACGCTTCGTCAACTGATTCAACACAATCACCGAATCGTCTCCGATGGAGTAAATGGACAGATTGAGAGATGAGAAAAGAACTCAGCAAGAAAGGATTGGCTGAGCTTTGGATCAGTGATAACGTAGCATATTTGAGCCAGAAAGTCTCATCACGATTACAAGCACGAAGCGCAAGCGAGTAGGGTCCGCTGTCAGGTTGTGAATTTTTTATTCATCTAAATAATTGCCCCGTCAGATTTTGATTTCATTACATTTTTTCGCATTCAGTTGTTATTTGAAGAGCGAAAAGGGCAAATTCAAAACAGTGTAAACACACTGGACATTGGTGATGGTTAAAAAATTCACAACTTCTGAGCGGATCGTTTTACGCCGGTGGCCCGGCAGGGTGCCAGGGTCAGAAGCGCCAGCGGATGGCCCTGATTACGGTTGCATTCACTCTTAAGCATCCAAGGCACCGGGTGGCCTGGATAGCTACGCAATCTGGGTGAACGAAGTCCATAAATGGCTTTCAGAATGAAAGTGAATTATCCAAAAAAAACCCTACGGCTGCGCCGCCCCGAAAGAATCTTTCGGGACCACACGGCGATCAGTTGAAATCCCCATAAACTGGGGCGAATGTGACTAACCTCTAGTGGCGATACCACACCGGTAGCTGCTACGCATCAACCGGTGCTACCCGCTGGTTGAAAGTTCTGATTAAATCATTGGCTGCGATTGAAAACCAGTCGTTAAGACCACAAATGCAAATCTATCCCAATTACTGAGACTCTGTCGATTGATCGGGCTTTTGCCACGGATATGGCTCCGCCTCGCTGTACTGACTGCGATAGTATTCAAGCTCGGTCTCGTTGAGAGCATACCACTCATCGTACGGATACCTCCGAAAGAACTCCGCTAATCGCTCTCGAAAGTGTTCATCAGCCACGGGGTTCAATCTTCCCCTACGAAACTTACGCAATGCTTCCAGACCCAATCGAGGCACCCGTATTGTAACAGCAAATTCGACTGCCATCTTGCCGGTAAAGCCGACATTATCGTCTGGAGGCAGATAGAACCACTTCAGATTTGTACGCGCTTGTTGTGTGATTATGCTGACCCACGCTTTAGTTTTGCTTGCATCCTTTGCTTTGCCTTCTACGTCCGCGAAGGGTTTGATTTCACAAAGCGTGATGTCAGGGCTACGAACATTGTCGCAATCCTGCGAAGCCACTATTGCATAGACTGGACGAACCGGTAGGATAACGGTCAACTGATCGGGCTCGTTGACGATGTCACTCCACTGCGCCTCCTCAGTGCCAGTATCTCGCACTAGCGCAAGACTCCCAAGTGAAATCTCGGTTCGGGGAATGTGTGCGAAGATGTCTCCCTGCCGAATTGGCTCGTCTTCCCTAGGAAACTCGTAGATCACTCCTGAATCTCCAATTGGCGGGCCAGTTCATATTCAGCGGTAACAGCGTCTTTCCTAGCTCGTTCAGCCTGTTCCAGAATTTGAAGTGCGAGAATTCGAGCTTCGTTCAACTGTAGACGTCTCCGTTTTCTCTCCGGCCATGTTATGACATGGGCAGTCCTTGCAGTAGCATCGTACCGCCATGGATCAGCGACGGCGGTTAGTGGTGTGAAAGCTAGAAACACACTGAGCCCCAAAGGGCGTAGACACTTGACAGGCGATCGCGTCGAGCGACTTGCAATCGGAATCTCCGGTACGAACCATGGCCCCGTAGCGCTTCCCACCGACTCTACATCATTGGGGTTGCGATCATCGAATAATTGCGACAATGCGAGTGTTTTATTCACCTTTGAACCTCCGATGTAGTTCTCCATCGATCATTTTGAAGAACCAATCGTTTACCAGCTTATGTGAATCTTCAAGCCAAAGCTCGAACTCTTTAAGCATCTTGGGTACATCTTCACCGCTCGATTGCATAATGGTTTCCCAGATTAGCGCCGGGCTTTCGTTCTTCTGTCCGATCGCAACTCGAAGTTGCAGGCTACCAGGTGGAGTTGAACATCGAAAGGCTTGATGCAATTGAAAGTGAACTGGAGAGGACTCCACGCCAGTGTCGCCAAAGAACGCTGGAGGCAATTCGACAGACACTTTCAACATGTCTCTAAGATAGGAGCAAAAATCAGAGTCGTCGGACGGCAAATCGATGGCATCGATATATCGCAGCAAGAGCGACTCCACCTTCAGTGATTCAACCTTTGGGTAACTTTCAAACAGATGTTGCGTGGCTTCTAAAGCGCGTTTGCGAAAGTCAGGCCAATTGTACTTCGCCGTATCGTTGACGGTGAACACACCAGGCCCCAACTGCACCAATGGCCATTCACCCTCTGCCACGCGAAAACGGTGTTGGACTGTGTGGCCAGCCATTTCATCAGGAATATTGGCCGTTTCCAGCTGCTCATGCACCGGATATTCCTTGTTCAAACGATCAAACAACCTTCCCAGCAGCAGTCTGTAGTGCGGGTCAGTGGCAAAGCCGGGGGCTTTTTGCTGCAAAGACCAGCGAACCTCAAGAATTGCCTCTACCAGTGGCTTGTTCTTCAACTCTCTCGAACTCATTCGCGTGCCTTGCAATCTCGCATCTCGAAGTTATGTATATGTAGTGGCCTTTAATGGTGCGCAACATAACTAAAACTATTGGACTGCAGACCATTCATCGGCTTCAGTGTGTCACAATCTAAAGTATAACAGTTGTAAACGGCTGCAGCAATGCGACTGGGTGGCAGGGGCGAGAGCGTCAGCGGATGGCCTTGGTTACGGTTACATTCGTAGTTAAACCTCCAAATCGTTGGATGGCTGAAGTCACGGATAACCTCGAAAGAATCTTTCGGGGCCACTCGCGGCCACAGAACTGTGGCACACACTCGCTTGCGCTTCATGCCTGTCTGTTATTTTGCATTCTTCAATTGCCGTGAAAGTTCCGCATATCCCTGCTTCAATACCGGGCTGCCGGCGTCGGGATAGAGGAGTGTAGTCACCGAGACAATCTTTTTCGCTTCTTCGATGCGTCCCGTTCTCAGGCAGGCGTTGGCCAGTTCGTAGCGGGCGCGATGCCAGTCGAGTTCTCCTTGACGAGTCGTCGCGGCTTTCTTTTTCCAGAGTGTGTATAACGCTTCGAGACATTCCTGATTATTGCATTCAATCAGCAAGGCTGTCAGGCGGGCAATCAGTGGATCGTTGACGGGTAAGCCCTCGACCAGGTCCTGATAAATCGGAATCGCCTTACTGAGCCGGCCGATTTTGTAGTACGCTTCGGCTTCATAGCGTTTCAGAGCATTGGCCTGTTGAGGAGTCAAACTCGTTGTCATCAATTTCAATCGAGCAATCACGCGCAGGCTGATCGAGCCGAGGATCTGTTCGGTTTGAGAATCGGCCGATTCGATCTCTGCAAGTTGTTCGAGCAGAAACATCGCTTCCTGCTGAGTGTTCGTAAGGGAATCTGCTCCGTCGAACAGTTGATAGGCTTCCTGAGAGCGTCCCAGTTGAATCAGTAGAATTCCACGATCGATCGTGAGTGATCGATTCCACTTCGCCAGTAATTCGGGCTCCACCTGAAATCGTGCATCGTTATTCTTGAGGTCTGTGAAGAGAGCTTGTAACTCGCGAAATGTCTCCGGAAGACTTTGATGCAATCCGGTTTCAAAGTTGAGCAATAACTGACACACTTGCAGAATTGCTTCGACCTGGGAAGCGGTTTCGACTCTCTGCCATTCGACGGAAGTGAGAAAACGATTGGCCAGACTGACGACATCACTCAGCAATTCCCGATTGGCAGCCTCCTGAGTTTTCAGCAAATAATCGTAACACTGAAAGATACGATTCTGGGCGTCAAAATAACGAGTGTGAGTCGTGGGGATCTGTCGATATTCAACAATCGCAGCAGCAAACTGACGCCGGGCAAAAGTCAACTCGGCCAGTCGCCAGCGGGCATCGAGGGCTGTTTCCCGTTGAGGGTATCTTTGTAAATGATCAGCCAGGGCATTTGCATAGGCATTCAATTTATCCAGACTCGGCTGAGCCGAGTAGACTTTTTCCAGACTCGTAATCCACAGCAGATGGATCTGATCCATCCCCGGGAAATTTGGTGAACTCATCCAGATCGAATTCAACTGGGCAGCGGCTTCAGTAAAATGTTGTCCACGGAAGTAGACATCGGCCACTTCCCGGGCGAGCTGGATCAGTTGTTCCCAGCGTCCGGAATTTTGTGCGGAGAGAATAGCCGCTTCGTAAGTTTGACGGGCAGTTGCAAATTCACCATCTCGCACTGCGGTTCGAGCCTGATTTACCAGAGCGGCTAACTCCGGACCAAAGGTCTGCACCGCGACGGCATCGCTCAAGTATCGGGAAGCCAGCTGAGCTTCAAACGCCTGCCCTTCGGCGGCCAGTTGAGAGGTTCGCAACCGAACTTCCTCGACCAGTTTATTCGCCAACTCTTCATCCCCTTTGAGCCGGACCTGCACGGATAATTCTGCCAAAGCTTTCAAACGTAAGCCCCGCAAGCGAGTGGATAAGGGGTTCTGTTTTTTTGCGAGTTCATTAATCAGCGTCACCGCTTCGGAATACAGGGCCTGATCAATCAGGTAGCGAACGCGTTCTTCCGCGACCCGTTGTTCCAGAATCGGACTCGTTGAGCCGGAGAGAATCGTAGCGGCTGTTTTATTGAACTCTTCCGATTGCCTGCCCAGCCTGTAATCTGACAGCAGCAGAAGTTGAGCATCCAGATAATACTCCTGCGAAAGAATTGAGCGATGAACTTCTTTCAGAGAAGCTTTGCTCAGGCTCAGGTATTGAGTGCGCAGTGAGGCATTGGCGGATTTCCAGTCTGCGATCCGCAGAAAACATCTGCCAAGTGCCAGTTGAATCTCATCCGTTGTCACTTCAGGTGCGATAGTTTCCGCACCGGATAAGGCATCGCTTTCCGCGAGAGCTTTCTGAAGTTGTTGAATCGCCGAGGCTGATAACCTCTCGAATTGCAGACGCAGTTCGGTGTTCGCCGGGTTGAGTTGGAGAACCCAGAATAACTGTTCGACGCGAGAAGCTTCCAGCAACGCCGATTCCGCCTGATAGCGATCGGCATTTAACTTGTCGATATTGACCGCTTGGAACGCCTGCTCCCACAAACTTTTTGAATCATTCAAGGGAACGGTTTGAGCATGATCGCGAAACGTACGAGCCAGTTCGATGCGATACAGCAACTCAAACGGAGGACGGATCGCCGGATCATTCAACGCGCGTTGACACAGAAGTTCTGCCAGTGCAAACAGACGTCTTTGACGGAGAGATTCGAAGTAGCGGTGTTCGGAATCGTTCTGATTGACGATCACAAATTCCCGTTCCTGAGCCGGGGATTCCGGAATGATCGACAAGCAGCCGATCATCAGAATCACCCAACACACGAATTTCATGATTACTCCTGTTTTGAGTCTCGACTTTAACTCTCGGCTGTCACTGCTGATTTATTCAGGCAGCGATCAATCTGCCGGACGGCTTGTCGCAGTCGTTGGACATTCTCGACGATAGCCAATCGCAGGTAACCTTCGCCATCTTCACCGAAACCACGGCCCGGGCTGACGGCGACACCACCTTCATCAAGCAGTTTCATCGCGAAGTCGATCGAGCCCATTTTGGCCCACGGTTCTGGAATTTTTGCCCAGACGAACATCGTTCCTTTCGGACGCTCTAGTTCCCAACCGATTCTTTCGAGACCATCACATAAAACATCGCGGCGGACCTGATATTCATCGGCGACGCTTTCGACGGCGGCTTCGCAATGACGCATCGCGACAATCGCAGCAATCTGCGTCGGCTGGAACAAACCGTAATCGTAGTAACCTTTGATGGTCGCCAATGCCCGGACCATCTCCTGATTTCCGGCACAGAATCCGACACGCCAACCGGCCATACTGTAGCCTTTGCTCATAGTCGTAAATTCGACACCGACATCGCTCGCCCCTTTCGAGGAGAGGAAGCTGGGAGCTTTGTAGCCGTCGAAACAGATGTCTGCGTAGGCGAAATCGGAAATGACGAGGAATTCGTAACGCTTGGCCAGTTTGACCAGCTCATCGTAAAAATCCTGTTCAACACATGTCGTGCTGGGGTTATGTGGGAAGTTGACAATGACTAGCTTCGGTTTTGGGTACAGATGCTGACAGGTGTAGGCAATATTCGAGAGAAACTTGTCCGGCTCACGACAGTCGAGCGAAATCACATTTCCGGCTGCTAGAGCGACGGCGTAAACATGTATCGGGAAATATGGAGCTGGGACAATTGCCGTATCGCCAGGGCCCATTAAGGCCAGACACAGGTGGCTGAACCCTTCTTTGGAACCGATACAGGTGACGATTTCGCTATCGGGATCGAGCCTCACACCGTACTTTTTGAAGTAACGTGTGGCGACTTCTTTCCGCAAATTGGCGATGCCGTTTGAAACCGAATAGCGATGGTTTTTCGGATCGCTGAGCGCTTCGGTCATTTTCTCAATGATGAGCGGATCGGGAGGATCGGTCGGATTCCCCATCCCCAGGTCGATGACATCGACACCGGCAACTCGCTTTTCATATTTGAGCTTATTGATCTTCCCAAACAGATACGGCGGCAACCGTTTGACACGGTCGGCAATCGGAATGGAAAAGGGATTGTCACTAAACGGAACTTCAGATTCACTTCGCATAACGGCGGATTCACTCTGGGGGATTTCGATCAAATATGCCGACTCACACGGCTATTTCATATCATACTCACTTGATTGTGAATAGGACAGTATTGAATCAATCCAGGTTCGAGGAATCGATGCCATCAAAAATTATGGATGCGTAGCGAAGTGAAATTCAGGGTCATGCCTGATTAGTAAATTGAATTCCATTGTTTCGGTTTATTGAACTGGGCCATTGATAATAGATGGGGATATTTCCTCTTTATATTCTTTCTCCAGAAGGAATACGGCTAATTCAACTTTGGTTTTTCCTGACTGTTGTACTATTTTTGCAAGCGATTTTTCTGCAACTTGCATAAGTGGAATCATTTCGAATTTCCACTCTCCATTTTGTTTAGTGAAATCCAGAGTGATTTCATCAGAGGGTTGGCCTTTGAACAAGATAGTCGATATCGCTCTATCTCCCTCGATTAGTGTTTTATTTATCTCCATATCAATCACCGTGTTTTCGTCGATCATGCCTTCATCGACACCCCAAGTGAACAGTGAAGCCCCATCCATTTTCGATAGTTCTGATTCCTTCAGACGATATCTTAAATGGAAAATCATGATGACATCTAAAGTTTGAAGAGAGTCAAAATCGACATCTTCTGTGCCCAGTGCCCATTTCCGACATAATTCATAGTACAAAATGGTTTCTGCTGTCACATATTGAACTGCTAAGGCACCATCCTTATTGCTCAATGCCGTTTTAAATTTGTTAAAAACTTCTTTAGGATTATCACTCTCTTGGGATTCAGCTTCATTAATAGTGCTCTTACTTTCTTTGTCCGAAGCTGAATCGGAGCATCCAAAAAGAAAAAGCAGGCTGCAAATCAAGAAGAATTTACTCATTAGTAGTTATATTCTTTAGATCAAGGCACAAATGTTTGTGAACAAAAAATGACACAAAATCAGTTCTTGAATTTATTCCCGAAACCAAATTGTGCCATAGTCAAAATTTAAAAACCTAACGGTTTCAAACCCTTAAACCGCAGGCTTTCCGGTGAAATACTCCGGAGCTTCTTTCCATTTGATATTACAGCCGATGCTCGGTTTTTGTTGTTCGGGAATATCTTTGCCAGCCAGTGCGGCATCGCAGGCGGCTCGGAGGTCGGCTCCGGTGATGGGCAGGCCGTTGCTCGGGCGGCTGTCGTCGAACTGGCCGCGATAGACGAGTTGGCGGTCCTTGTCGAAGAGGAAGAAGTCGGGCGTGCAGGCTGCTTTGTAGGCTTTGGCGACATCCTGGGTTTCATCGTACAGATACGGGAAATTCCAGCCGCTTTTCTCGGCCATGGCTTTCATTTTGTCCGGGCCGTCATCGGGATGTGTATTCACATCGTTCGAGCTGATGCCAACGACCGTCAGTTTTTTTGCCTGGTATTCGTTTGAGAACTGAGCCAGATCTTTCTGCAAATGTAATACAAACGGGCAGTGATTGCAGATGAACATGACCAGAATCGGCTGATCTTTCGGCAGGCCAGAGAGTGAAACCGTTTTGCCATCGATGTTCGGTAAAGAAAAGTCGGGAGCCTGAGAGCCGAGCGGCAACATTGTGGAGGCGGTCATCACCATGGGGAATCTCCTTCAGTCTTTCATTTCGATATTCAGATCAAGACCGGCTCATCATCGATTCGGAGCCGGCGGATGTTGGAGTTCATTATCCAGTCACTTTGATCTTACCAATTCCCGGTTCGATAACACCACCGGCAGAGAAAATTGAGTCGATGATTCCTGAAAATCGATGGGAAAGAGTTGCTTTATTTTTTGAACCACGGATGGACACAGATGTTCTCGAAGAGAATTGATGGACGGGTTGGGATAATCCATCACTCAAACCGAGGTTGTACTTTCGGGGGCTTCCGCTTTGAGCGGAGCGCCCCCGCCACCCAAATTTTTTAGCTAACTGAACGATAATGTCTGTTCATTATTTATAGGGGAATACCAGCTGTAGGTCAGGCATAGCCTGACGTAATGTGTGTGCCATCTCGTTTGTCGTCATTCACAGCCTGACCTACATCTTTATAAATCATCCGTGAAAATCCGTGATTCAAAATTTCTTTACCAAGTTTGATTGATAATTCGCCTGAATTTGCTATCGATTTCATTCACAAAAAACAGAAATCTTGGGGATTCTGTAAATTCTCTCTCAAGTTTCTAGAATGCTGGTTGATCGTTGAATATTTAGACAGTTCTTCAGAGTCCGGTAAACAGGCGGGACCGTGAGGGATTTATCAAAATGGAAATGGCGTAACTGGTTGTATGTCAACAGATAGCAGAAAAACCGAAGGGCTCGTCATTAGGCAGGTCGACTTCAGTGAAACCAGTCGCGTAGTCACAATGTTCACTCGGGACTTCGGTAAGATTTCCGTACTCGCCAAGGGAGCCAAGCGGCTCAAGAGCTCATTTGAGGCTGCTATTGACCTTTTGACCCGTTGTCAGATAGTTTTCCTGCACAAACCTACCTCCAGTCTTGATATTCTGACCGAAGCCAGGCTCGTCGAGCGGTTCCGTGCGTCTGCACATGATGTGAATGTGTATTACGCAGGGCTGTATGTGGCGGAACTGCTTGGGTCCTGTTCCGAGGAGTTCGATCCTTATCCCCGCTGGTACGATGCGGCAGTCACGACGTTAAGTCGATTGCAATCCGAAGCCGATTTTCGGCTCACCTTATTGCGATTTGAACTGCTGACTCTGGCGGAAATGGGGTTACTTCCGGAGTTTGAAGCGTGTCAATGTGGTCGTCCTGTGATGGATAATCAGGACCGCTGGTCGTTGTGGGTTCAACAAGGAGTGTTGTTGTGTTCGCAGTGTCGTCAAAGCGAAATGTCAACGCGTCCGCTCACCGGCGGCGTGATCACGCTGCTGCGCCGGCTGAGTCAAACCGACATCGCCGACGACTTCACTCCTGTTCCAACAATTCAACAACTCAAAAGCATTCGTCATCTCATGACGGCTCTCATTTCTCAGACACTCGACCATCGTCCCAAGATGCTCGCGTATCTGAAATATTAAAGCATATTATTTGCACCTCCCCTTCGAGCCAATCTCCTCGGCTCAACCATCGTTCGTTCAAGTTGGCCACCTCCCCGTGCCGAATTGAAAGAACACACCTCCTCTCCTCCCCCCATTGGTCAATTTCCAATGACCTCCCTTCCCATCCCTCGAATTCTCTGAGGGCAAGGTCGAATTTATGAATAATTATTTTAATCCTCAGCAGCCACCGCGGCTCTTACTAAAATCGTGTGCACTCGGTTTGATGATGTGCTGCGCGGTGGGATGTCAGACGTTTGGCGGCAGCGGAAAGGGTTTGTCGAGCTTAAATCCGTTCGGCAGTCCGAGCGATGCCACGGCTAGTATCGATGATGTTAAAGGACCGATGGAACGCACAATTCTGGCGTCCAATTCTCAGTCCATTGTCTCAACGGCTTCACTGGCAAATACCCCTGAATTCCAGCAGTATCAGGCGGCAAAAGCATTGTACGACTCAGGCGATTATGCTGCCGCAGAAAAAGCATTCGATACGATTGCAAAAGAGTATGCCCTCGATGAAACCGGGCAGTATCGTCGACGCAGCCTCGGCAACTTCTTTAAAGCTCCCTCGACACGAAAAGCCAAGTATTCCGATGGGCCGCTGCGGGAAGATGCATTATTCATGCTGGCCGAAAGCCGTTACAAGCAGGATGAATTTCCTGGTGCGGAAGATGTCTATCTCGGCCTGCTGAAAGATTACCCGAACACACGCCATCTCGAAGCCGCCTCCAAGCGGTTGTACGATATCGCCTTGACCTGGATGGATTTCAAGCAAACCACCAACAGCGAAGTTCAAATGGCGGCATACGAAGAAAACGGACGCTCCGGCAGACCGAAAATTGTTGCCAATACCGAATACAATCGTCCCGGATTCTTCAACTTCTTCGATAAGAAACGACCAGCAACAGATACCGAAGGACGCGCGCTCGAAGCGTTGAAAGCGATCTGGTTAAACGACCCGACAGGTCCACTTGCTGATGATGCATTGATGTTGACCGCCAGTCACTACCTGCGGATTGGCAGTCATGCCGAGGCGGCAGAGACGTATCAGTTGTTACGTGAAGAGTTTCCCGACAGCCCTCATGCCAAGGATGCCTACATCCTCGGGTCTTACGTGACACAGGCTTCCTATCAGGGAGCCGCCTACGATGAAAAAAGTCTGGAGCAATCTCGACAGCTCAAATCGATTGCTTTGGCTTCGTTCCAGGACTTATCACTTGAAGAACGGGAGCGTCTGGAAGCCGAGCTAAAAGAAGTTGAGGAAGCCAAAATCGCTCGGGAATTTGAAAATGCCCTCTTCTGGTTAGGGAAAGGAAATTTCACCGCAGTCGAGATGGTTTGCCATCAAATCATCAATACTCACCCAGGTTCGTTCTATGCGGGCAAGGCTCGAGGGCTCCTCTCGAAATTGCCAGAATATCAGAAGCGAAACACACTGATGCTGGCCATGGAAGGGGTGACGGTTGCAGACATTCCTTCGATTGATGCGACTCAAACGGCGATGATTCCGGAGTATCAACCCAACTCGGCTCCAGCAAAAACACAACCACCCGTAGCTGAACCTGAGGTTGAAGAAGAAAAGAAACCACGCTTCTTCCCATCCTGGGGAATGCCAAAGTTGAGGCCTGTCCCCAAAGATCCGGAAGAAGATGAAGGCTCGAACGCTCCACCATTTAACCCGAATCCGGGATATGATGAAGCTCAGCCGGGCAAAGCCACACTGACACTGGGGCAGGAACCAGCAACGACGAGGTAAATGTTGTTTCACCGATTAACAGACAACTTGAGATGCTGGGGACGAGTACAACTTGCCCCCGGCATCGCTAATTTCGGAAGCTCGTATTGTACGATCTCAGCGGATCGATGTTGTCCGTTCATCGTCTGGCTCATTTTGCCTGTTCTGACTCTGATGGCCGGCTGTGGATATCACATCGGGGCTCCTTACGATCCTGAAATCCGCTCGGTCCATGTGCCGATTTTTACTTCCGATTTGTTTCGACGAGATATCAATATCGAACTCACAGAAGCTGTCCAGAAGGAAATCCGTTCTCGAACTCCTTACCAGTTATCGACTGCAGATCGGGCTGATACACGATTGATCGGACATGTTGTCGAAGTCAATAAGTCCGTCCTGGGTGAAACGAGTTTCGATGATCCTCGTCAATTACAACTCGCAATTGGCGTCGAAATTCTTTGGGAAGAAACCTCCGGCGGACAATTGCTCGCTCGGCAGACATTGCCCATCGACCCCCAAACTCGACAATTGCTCACTCAGTCGAATTTTGCTCCCGAAGTCGGGCAGTCTTTCGCCACCGCCAAGCACGAAGCGATTACGCGTTTAGCACGCCGGATTGTCGACATGATGGAATCGCCGTGGTGAGTTCGAGCTAAGACTGACCCCGCTCGTCCTGACTATTCACCGAGGCGTCAAAGCATTTTTGCATCACTTCCAGCAAGCCATCAGGTTCCATGCCCGCCATCGATGGCAGCGAGATATGAAACCCGCTGGCGGACTTCATGTAATTCGGAACGCGTTCCGGCCCGGGATATTTGGCATTCAGGTCGACACCGATTCTGCGAATGATGCCCACTTCAAAAATCCCAATGCGTTCGACTTGATCCCAGCGATACACTTTGCGGCGGAAGCTGGAGGAAATCGTAATCTCTTCAGCATCTATTTCGACAAAACAAGCACCGGGGAGAATGACACTTAAACAGGCGACAATTGCCAGGCTGAATAAAACCACCAGCAGAAGCCCCTCAAGCACGCCATCCTTAACCAACTCAATACCGATGGCCAGAAACAGCACAGAAAAAACCAGCACGGCAATCGAACGGGTTAAATCGGGAGTGAACCGGAGTGTCGGAATCTCTGGAAGATCTTCTATCGTATTTTCAGCACTAGCAGACACAGAGATTCCTTCCGTTTTAAGACAGGTATTGAATTACAAATCGCACTGCCGGGCCAATCAGCAGTGGCACCCGATACCGTGTGTTTGACCGTTATATAAAAATAGGGTCATGGAACACTCGTTCCACAACCCTATTGTATCTCATCAGTGTTTGTCCTCAAGGACAAATTCCCTTTACGCTTACAGTCCTGCAGGAACCATCAGCAACTGCCCTGGATTTGCTTCACTTCCTTCTTCGGCAGACCCGAAGACGGTGATGTAAAGTCGTCCTCGTTTGTCGAAGGCCAAAGCGGTCGGTTTATCCAGAGACATAATTTTCTTGACGGTGACATCTTTACCGTCAGTCGTCAGTTCGAAAAGTCCGCCATCCTCAGGCTTGGCCCAGGAGAAGTCGGTTGCGTAAAGTTTTCCCGTTTTGGGAGAGAATGCCAGGCCAGCAATATCGCTCAGTCCGGTTTCATAACTGCTGAGCAGTTCTCCCGTTTTGGCATTGTAGACGGTCAGTAAGCTGTCGCCGGGAACATTCATCTCACCCATCTGACCAACAACAATTTCGCCGTTCTCGCCATTGGTAATTGCAACAGGAGCATCGACACCCGTTGCGACTTTGGTCGCGATGAACGCTTTCAACGCTTTCGGTTTTCCACCTTTGACATCGGCTTTCAGGATCCAGCCTTTGGTATCATCTCCATTAGCGGTGATGAAAATCCCTGCTTTATTTACGGCAACTCCATAAAAGTTACCTTCACCTTTGGCGGAATCTTCACCTTGTTCAATTGGCCCTAATGTGAATTCTGCGGAGTCTTCAGCAACAGGTTGAGTCGCAGGATTGGCTGAAATTTTGTAAACGCGAACGAGTTCTTCACCATCAGGCCGGCTGCCATCACCGACGACAATATGGTCGTTTCCAAGAAAACCTACGCCCAGAGGTCCAATATTGTATTTTGGGCCTTTCCCATAAACATCAGTCGGATAGCTGGAGATTTCATCGTAAACTTTGCCGGTTTTCCCAGGCACGAGCCGATGCACTCCATCACGAGATGCAAAGAAGACATGGCCTGTTTTCGGGTGAACGGCGACTCCGGACGGGTTATCGAGTTGGTCGGCAACCACCCGCGATTTCATCGATTTTTCTTTTGCATCGGCTGCGTTGGCATTCGGATTCGGCATTAATAAGGTCAAGCCGAACAGTGCGACTGCGGCAAATGTGATTGTCTTAAGCTCAGTCATTTTCATCGTTCCTCTTAGAGTTTGTGGTTTTATGAATTCAATTTCGAGTTCTCATGGGAAGTCAGTTGTGAATTCCTGCCAGAGAGGGCTAACTAACTATTCCGGCAATTCGGGCGTTTCAACATGGGGATAAGATTCGCTCGTTAAACCTTCCTTCATGAAGGTGACCAGGTCATTCACTTCCTCTTCAGAGAGATTCATCTCAAAGATTTCTTCATCAAGATATTCGTTGGCAATACCCCCCTTATTATAGTGCTCAACGACTTCTTTCAACGTTTTCAGGCTGCCATCATGCATATAAGGAGCGGTGCGGGCAATTTCTCGAAGCGTAGGAGTTTTGAATGCGCCGGTGTCGCCTCCGAGTTTACTGATGGCAAAACGACCTTCATCAGGTTTTTCCTGATCCATGCCGATGCCAATGTTATGAAAACTGTTATCTGTGAAATTTCCTCCGCTGTGGCAGGCAGTGCAATTTGCCTTTCCGAAGAACAGGTCTTTCCCACGTTGAGCAGATTCGGACAACGCGGTTTTATCGCCCGCCTCAAATCGATCATAAGGGGCATCGCCTGAGAGTAAAGTCCTTTCGAAGGCTGCCAGCGCTTTTGCCAGGGTTTCGTCAGAAGCGGGTTCACCGAATTCTTCCTCGAACCGACGACGGTATTCGGGAATTCCATTGATTCGTTCGAGTGCCAGGTCCATCTTCATATTCATCTCGATCGGATTCTGAATCGGCCCCAGGGCCTGATCTTCCAGACTGGCCGCCCGACCATCCCAGAATTGGAAGGTCTGGAATGCACTATTAATTACTGTTGGAGAATTCCGTCCTCCTTTTTGGTTTTCAACACCAGTGGCAAACTGCTCTGCGTTGCTATAGCCCTTGTCAGGGTCGTGACAGGAAGCACAGGAGATTGAACTGTCCGCAGAGAGCCGTTTGTCGAAAAACAGCATTTTCCCCAGTTCGATTTTCCCAGGCGTCGAAGGATTATCCTTCGGTTCTTTCAGCTTTGGTAATCCAAGTGGGACTTCTGCCTGCAATGACGCCCCGCAAGTGATGCAAAGTACAATGGAGAGTGACAGAAGTGCAGTGACTGCCGTATTGGATATCCCTGATGTCAAAATCAATTTTTCACAAACTGATGTATTCGATTTCTGTTGTCGTCGTAAACTCATTTGTTGCCTCGCGTTCTCTCGGTCAGTCCAGGATTGGATTGATTAACATATTCATCTCGTTTGATGGAAAAGTTCTTCAAACGGATTCTAACACCTTCTTGCACAAAAGCACTTTGCAGGAAGGCTCCTTAAACGGTACAACTCTCTGGAGCAACAGCCTCTCCTCAATAGCATGGGCAAATACTCTGGCTATTGCCTGGAATCCCCAGAAAATATCATAAGGCGGCGACGTCCATTTTTACAGTCGAAGCAGGGGAAGACAGACGGGAATCCAGTTTTTGAAATTAAACTTCGTTTTCCATTACAATTAATCTCCGAAATTCATCTTCAGAACATACAACACAGGTGGCACAGATATTGAATACTCCTCTGATCTATCTGACAGGTTTATTTGTTCTGGGTATCACTGCTCAGTGGCTGGCGTGGCGAATGAGACTGCCTGCCATTCTGCTGCTGCTCATGTTTGGCTTTGCCGCCAATACGGTGGTCGATCCCACTCGAATCATTGATGATGCGCTACTCTTCCCGCTCGTCTCGCTTTCCGTTGCCGTCATTCTCTTCGATGGCGGTTTGAGCCTGAGGCTGGGTGAATTGAAAATGACATCCGGTTCCGTAACCCGCCTCGTGACCGTCGGCTGCGTGATTACCTGGATTCTTGGAACATGTGCTGCCAAATTAATTTTCAATAGCTGGTGGATTGCTTCGCTTGCCGGTGCGATCTTCGTGGTAACAGGCCCGACAGTGATCGGCCCTCTGCTCAGGCATGTGCGACCGAATCCGACGATCAGCTCAATCGCCAAGTGGGAAGGGATTGTGATCGATCCCATCGGAGCATTGCTGGCGGTACTCGTATCCACCGCGATTGCTTCCGGGAGCTTAACCGAAGCGACGGTCGATATTATTATCAGTCTGGGATCAGCGGTGGCGATCAGTACCGTCATCGGATTCATTACCGCTTACATTTTGATTGTGATGTTCCGCAAGCACTTGATACCCGACTATTTGCAAAACCCCTTCATGCTGATGAGTGTGCTCGCCTCTTATACGCTTTCAAATCTGTTGATGGCAGAATCGGGACTGGCTACGGTCACTGTTCTCGGAATTCTGATGGCCAATCAGAAGAGCGTTTCAATCACACACCTGATTGAATTTAAAGAAAATCTAGGCGTCCTGCTGATTTCCGTATTGTTCATTTTGTTATCATCAAGATATCAATTCACCGAACTTCTCCACTTGGGCTGGCCAGCTGTCGGATTTCTGATTTTGATGATTGGAATCGTTCGGCCCATCGCAGTCTTTGCTTCGACCTATGGGACGAAACTCAAATGGCAGGAAAAGGTGTTTCTTTCCTTCCTCGCACCCCGTGGAATTGTTGCTGCTGCCGTGGCCAGTGTGTTCGCTCTCGAATTGACTCATCTGGCTGGCGGAGACCATTCAGTCATCTCGCCTGAAATGCTGGCCGATTTGAACAAACTCGTCCCGCTGACCTTCGTCGTCATTGTAGGCACCGTCGCTTTTTATGGACTGACAGCTGCTCCTCTGGCACGTTATCTGGGGATCTCGGAACGAAATCCACAAGGCATTCTGTTCGCCGGGTCCGACCGGCTGGTCCGTTCGATTGCATCGGTCGTCCACAAAGAAGGTTTTCAGGTCCTGCTTGTCGATACCAACCATGAAAACATCAGTGCTGCTCGAATGCTGGGGCTGCCTTCCAACAATGCGAGCATCCTTTCGGAATACGCTCGCGAAGAGCTGGACCTGGGTGGACTGGGCCGTTTTGTCGCGATGACCCCGAACGATCAGGTCAATATGCTGGCGGCTCTGGAATTTCAGGAAGTCTTTGATCGGGCAGATCTGTTCCAACTGAAGCCAAATGTCTCCGACAAACAGCGGCAGGCGTTATCGCATCAGTCCAAGCGGGCTCGCTACATTTTTTCCGGCGGTACAACCTATCGGATGTTGTCCGATTTGATGAACGATGGCTTCGTCGTCAAAGCGTCTAAACTGACTGAAGAATATTCTTACTCATCATTCCGCGAAAAATACGGCCCCCAGGCGTTGCCACTATTTGTCATCACAGAATCCCGCAAACTCATCATTCTGACGGATGAAGAACGCTCCGAACCCCAAGCTGGCGAAACCCTAATCGCCTTCGTACCCGATATGACCTACGCCAAAGTCGAAGAGCATCAGAAAAAGGCCAGTGAAAAATTAGCCGCGAAGGAACTGAAAAAACCTGAGGGTGCTTAATACTAGTGGCACGCCCAGAACGAAGTGATGGGCGTGGTGATTTGCCAGATACCGTTGATGATTTAAGAATTGTCTTTGCATGAATCGAGTTCATGACGTGGACGTCGATCTACAAGCGACCACGCCCATCCTTCCGCTTCGCTCCACTCTGAGCGTGCCACCCGTTGGCGTTGAATGTTTTTCAGTTTCACGATTTAATGAAATCGTGGGTAGCACGCTCAGAACAAAGTGATGGGCGTGGTGATCGCAGGATAGATATTGAATTTTCATTCAAGGCTATTTTCATGCAAGTCCGAAATCTTTCAACAGGAAAGCAATACTACAGCAAACGTCGCAAACGCTTTGAGAAGGATCTCACTGCTCGCTCACTAACCTTTACCTGCTATCAGCGTTACCAATTTCTTTCCAAGGATCGAACCAGAAAATGGCTGATTGAGGCTTTAGAGAAAAATCGCCAGCTGTTTTCTGTGGATCTCTGGGCTTATGTGATCATGCCCGAACATGTCCATCTCCTCGTTTATCCTCAAGAGGATGGGAAAACTGTCTCCAGATATATCAGCAAAGTGAAGGAAGATGTTGGTCGAAAAGCAGTCCAATGGATTGAATCAAATGCCTCTGAATGGATTCCCAAAATAACAGTGACTGAGGGAAAAAGAACTCGCAGACGATTCTGGCAGGCTGGGGGCGGATATGATCGGAATATTGATAATCCCAAAGCGATTCTCGCAACACTCGATTATTTCCATGAGAACCCTGTCCGTCGAGGATTAGTCAACAAAGCAATTGACTGGAAATGGTCAAGTGCACGATGGTATGCCGGTGAAAACGATGTTCCTCTGAAAATGGATAAAAGTTTACCCGTTTTCAAAGAGTAAGCAGCGTTGGGTGGCACGCTCAGAACGGAGTGATGGGCGTGGTGATTTGCCAGATACCGTTGATGATTTAAGAATTGTCTTTGCATCGATCGAGTTCATTTCATGGACGTCGATTTAGAAGCGACCACGCCCATCCTTCCGCTTCGCTCCACTCTGAGCGTGCCACCCGGATTCGAAGATTTAGAGAGTTAGTCCCAGCAATTGAATATCACATCGCCAATTCGTTTTGGTTTCCAATACTTGACCTGTATTCTTTCTGCTGGCGAGAGTTGTTCCAATTCTTCCTTGCTAATTTCTTTTTGCAAATCTGATTGTGAAAGGATTTCAAAGTCTTCAAATTCAGTCGTTTCCCATAGGCAATCAATAAACTGAAGGTTTGATGAATTAAAGCCTCCAGTACGTGAAACGAATCCAATAACAGGGAAGTGAAGATTAACTAAAGCGGAGAATTTTTGGTTAGGAGTTTCAAAATGAGCCGTTCTGAAGTTTGAGGTCTCATTGGGAGCTTTGAGATTCTCGGAATTAACCCGTGCGCCAGTTTTGCGCGCAAACTCAAAGCATGACGTTTTGAATTTGGCTATATCAGATAAGGAAAGAGGAGGATCCAATCGTTCTCGAAAGCCAGTTATTCCTATACGAAGAATCATTGATCTGAGCCTATACTCGCTCTCTCAGAAATAAGTGGTTTGAGCTGAATTCCTTTGTAATAGTACGGATAGATCACTTGTGGTTTTGCATTGAACCCAATGACAATCATTCCCAAATGGTAGTTTCCAATCCAAACTTCATTTGAATCATCTTTTAATCCAAATTCATCAATCAATGAGCGTCTGACAATTTCAACGTATTCGCATGCTTTGGGATCACTCTGCATATTGCCTGAAGAGACGATCTTCCAAACATTTTCTTCTACTGAGTTCCTAACGGCTGATTGCAAATCTGAAAGGTATTGATCAACTACTTTCGGAGGCAAATTCTGAATCGGAGAATACACCGAGAGAAAGACCTTGTCACCTTCTCTAGTAATCGTATAACGAGACGCTTTTCTGAATGGCCACATTGGTTACATTTTCTTAAGGGACATATTGAACTGATTACTCAATTTCGACATGGATGGGTGGCACGCTCAGAACGAAGTGATGGGCGTGGTGATTTAGTAAGAGCAATTTATTCAATTGTGTCGTGATTAATGTCGGGTCCCAATTCTTATTAAAGTATCACAAATTAATTGCCATCCGTACTCTGTTATGCCAGTTTCTTGAGGAGTGTGAGATCCTAGCCAGCAAGAAACCAGAGAAACGATAATCCCTTCTTCGAATGAACCCAATTCAACAAGGACTGCTTCCGGAAAATTTGGATGCCGAGCCTGATCAAATAGTCGATATTGTGTAATACTACTCGAACGTCCATCAATACATGCTTGGTCAAATTTTCCTATGTTATCCTCAAACGAAAACCAGATGGTCCCATCAGAATAAGCACTTACCATTCTTACACGAATAGGATTTTCGAGTGATAAGATCGGACTTAACATACAATTACTGATCTCCAAATTCCCACACGCCCATCCTTCCGCTGCGCTCCACTCAGAGTGTGTCACCCGGATTCGACATGGTTTTCAAATTCTCATCCCTGCAATCCCACCCGCCGCACTGTTCACATTCTGCAAACATACTTATGATTGACAAAACTCGGGGATTTTCCGGGAACTCAATCCAACCAATTTATCAATAAAACCAGTTGAAATCATGGCAAAATCGTTAGAAGACCTTCGTAATATTGGCATTATCGCACATATCGATGCCGGGAAAACCACGACGACGGAACGGATCCTGTTCTACACCGGGGCTTCGCATCGGATGGGGAATGTCGATGACGGCACCACCACGACCGATTTCGATCCCGATGAAGCCAAGCGGGGAATTACGATTTATTCAGCTGCGATCACCTGCTTCTGGAAAGATAAGACGATCAACATTATCGACACGCCGGGACATGTCGATTTCACAGCTGAAGTCGAACGTTCGCTGCGTGTGCTCGATGGAGCGGTCGTTATTTTCAGTGCGGTCGAGGGGGTCGAAGCTCAAAGTGAAACCGTCTGGCGGCAGGCCGATCACTATGAAGTTCCCCGTATCTGTTACATCAATAAGATGGACCGGATCGGAGCCGACTTCGAGCGAACGTTGAATCAAATGCGGGATCGCCTCAAAGCTCGACCCGTGCCGATCACCATCCCGATTGGAGCCGGGCCCACTCAAAATCCCGATCCGTTTCGCGGCATCATTAATCTGCTCACGATGAAAGCCGTTTATTTCGATACCGAATCTCGCGGCGAGAACATCACAGAGACAGAAATTCCAGATGAACTTCGCGATCAGGCTGACCTGGCCAGAATGGAACTCGTGGAAGCGGCTGTTGAGTTCAATGACGGGTTGATGAACGCCTACCTCGAAGGCGAAACCATCACAACCGAACAGATGATCCCAATCCTGCGTCAGGCGACACTCGACCGAAAAATTCAACTGACTTTTTGCGGTTCCTCTCTCAGTTATATCGGCGTACAGCCTGTGCTCGATGGCGTCTCCGCGTTTCTTCCCAGCCCGCTTGATCGACCGCCAGTTTCCGGCAGCAATTGTCATTCGAAGAAGCCAGCGATTGAAACGCGTGCTCCAGATGCTGATGAACCATTCTGCGGCATCGTCTTCAAAATTGTCGCCGAGCCTCATGCCGATTTGTACTTTATGCGAGTCTATTCTGGAAAACTCAAAAGTGGCTCGCGGGTACTGAATCCAAGAACCAACAAGAAAGAGCTGATCAATCAAATCTGGCATATCCAGGCCGACTCCAAAGAGAAAATCGAAACCGATGTCATTGGCCCCGGCGATATTGCAGGCATTGTCGGACTCAAGGAAACCGCCACCGGCGATACCCTTTGCGATACCCAAAAACCAATCGTGCTCGAATCGATCAAATTCCCGGCGACCGTCATTTCCATGGCTGTCGAACCGGAAACCAATGCCGATCGTAAGAAACTGAACGAAGTTCTCGCCCGGCTCGAAAAGCAGGATCCGACCTTTCAGTGCACCATCAATGAAGATACCGGTCAACAGATCATCAGCGGAATGGGCGAATTGCATCTGGAAATTATTAAAGACCGCATCCTGCGGGACTTCGGTCTGAACGCCAAAGTTCACAAGCCACGTGTCAGTTATCGCGAAACCATCGGGAAAAAGGTCAAAGGTCATGGCGAGTTTCATCAGACAACCGCCAGCGGCAACCGCTATGCTGGAGTCACCTTGGAGCTTGGCCCCATCACTGACGATAAGTCAGACGCTTATGTCAATAAATTAAAGCCCGATGCCCTTACCAACGAGTTGAGGTATATCCTCGATGAAACCGCCAAGCAACTACTCGATGGCGTCGGCTACTACGGCTATCCGCTGATGGGCGTGCAGATGACGATTCTCGATGTCGATTATCGCCTCAATGAAACCGAAGAAATCTCCCTTAAAGCCGCTCTCGACCGCGCGTTCGATGATGCGATGAATGCAGAGAATGTTGTGCTGCTCGAACCGATCATGAAGCTGGAAGTCGTCTGCCCGGATGAATTCCTCGGCAACATCCAGGCCGACCTGCAAATTCGACACGCGACCATTTTCGGCCAGGAACAACGCGGACACCTGACCGCAATCGCAGCCGAAGTCGCACTCGCAAAGATGTTCAGCTACTCCTCACAAGTTCGCAGTCTCTCTCAGGGACGAGCCTCCTACTCGATGGCTCCCCTCAAATACGCCCCGGCTCCTAAAGATGTGCTGGAAAAAATGCTGGGATGATTTTTGCTCAACTTGTTTCCAGGGTCCTCATCATTCTGCATGAATAATCATAACCCGAAGCGTCAGCGAGGGGGCGGCGTTCAAGACAAGAAATGAGGTAAATGTATTACCACAAAACGTTTATGGCATTTTATGTAAAACGCTGTGCTCCTGGGGAGCACGCAGTATTGAAGCTCCTGCTTCGACACCCAGGGAAAAGTGAAAAAATGATTTGTGTTTGGATTAATCTTACAGATTTCCAAATTAAATCAATTGAAATGTCGTAACATGACGATATAATTAAGTAAGAGGTTATCCAATGACAACGAAATCAAAAACTAAAGAAAAGCCACTCATTTCACTGCCAGCCTTAGAGCAGGCTGCTGAGTGTCTGAAAATTCTGGCTCATCCGCATCGACTGCGAATTGTGCAGATGTTGCTCAATGGTCGCTTTACGGTCGGACAACTTGCTGAAGCCTGTGAGATCCCCAGCCACATGGCCTCCGAACATTTGAGGCTGATGCAGCGTTGTGGATTCCTGGAAAGCGAGAAGGAAGGCCGGAAAGCTTATTATAAGGTCGTGGAACCTCACCTGGCACAAATTATGACATGCATCGAATCCCGTTTTGGGTGAGGGGTGCATTTTTTTGAAAAAATATATCGTAACATCTCGACACTATGACAATTATCAGGTGGAAGTCCACCAGGGAGACTCGCTATGAGTTCATCAACAATTACGCCAGAGCAATTGCAGGAACGACTGAAGTCAAAACCGGAATTGGATTTAATCGATGTCCGCACGCCGGCTGAGTTTCAGGAATTGCATCTAAAATCGGCTCGAAATATTCCACTCGATAAACTGGATCCGAATGCGATCGTCAAAGAACGCAACGGTTCTGCAGAAGAGCCCGTTTACATGATTTGTCGATCGGGCAGCCGGGGGGAAATGGCGTGTCAGAAATTCCAAAAGGCTGGACACTCCAATGCGGTGAACGTCGTCGGAGGAACAATGGCCTGCGATGAAGCTGGTCTGCAAGTCGTTCGCGGTCGCAAGGTCATGTCACTCGAACGTCAGGTTCGCATCGCAGCCGGGTCACTTGTTGTCATCGGGACCGCTCTGGGAGCGTTCGTCCATCCGGGCTTTCTCGGAATAGCCGCGTTCGTGGGAGCCGGATTGGTTTTCGCGGGAATTACCGATACCTGCGGCATGGGAATGATGCTGGCTCGTATGCCCTGGAACCAGTGCTCCGAGAATTCCGGATCCTGCAAAGTGTAGTAAAAACGAACTGAATTTCCGCTGAGAATTGACCTCGGGAGATTCGAGAGAGACAATGAAACTTCAACCCGTCTCACAATGTTTTCAGAATGCGCACGTGGATCAAAAGTGAGAACGGGAGTGACTACAGCGCAGAGCATGACAGCACTCAGAAAGTTTCATTATGTCGATATGTTTTTCCTGGACGCAGGTCAGCACAAACCAGTCATTCCCAAATCGTTTGTTCAATCGAATAACATCCCAAGTTATTTTGCTACTCGCAGCAGTGATTCCGCAACTCTTTCCTGCGCAATCATTCGCGGCAGAGTCCTCCACTCGGCCGAATATCATTTTCATTCTCGCCGATGACCTCGGCTATGGAGATCTCGGCTGCTTTGGTCAGGAGAAGATCAAAACTCCGAATCTCGATCAGATGGCAGCCGAGGGAATGAAATTCACGAACTTTTACGCCGGAGCAACCGTTTGTGCTCCTTCCCGTTGCGTTCTCATGACGGGCTTGCACACAGGTCATTGCGAAGTTCGGGGAAACTCCGCATCAAATATTCAGCGATTGCGGGATGAAGATGTCACGATTGCAGAAGTGCTTCAGGACTCAGGGTATCGCACCGCTCTGATCGGGAAATGGGGACTTGGCGAACCGGGTGGAGGAGAAGCTGGCTTTCCGAACAAACAGGGGTTCGATTACAGCTTCGGCTATCTTTCTCAGCATCAGGCTCACAATTACTATCCGGAAATTCTCTGGCGAAATGGCGAGAAAGTTCAGCTGAGAAATGTCGTCAATAAAGTGAAAACCGGCGAATGGGGATCAGCGGGCTGGGCGACGAAACGCGTCGATTATTCTCACGACCTGTTCATGGAAGAGACCAGCAAATTCATTGCCGATCAAAAATCGGGCAAACCCTTTTTTCTGTATCTGGCACTGACTATCCCCCACGCAAACAACGAAGGAACCCGCGGCACCGGCAACGGACAGGAAGTTCCCGATTACGGCATCTATTCTGAAAAGGATTGGAGTGATCCTGATAAAGGCCAGGCCGCTATGATCACTCGCATGGACAACGGCATCGGCGAATTATTCAAGCAACTCAAGTCTCAGGGACTCGATGAAGAAACCCTCGTCATCTTCACATCCGACAACGGACACCACAAAGAAGGGGGTAACAACCCAGAGACATTCGACCCCAACGGCCCTCTCAGAGGAATGAAACGCGATCTGTATGAAGGAGGCATCCGCGTTCCGACAATCGCCCGCTGGCCAGGGCATATTCAGCCGGGCAGTGTGACGGATCACGTCGCCTATTTCGGCGATTTCTTCGCCACTGCCTGCGAGTTGGCCGATGCGAATACACCAAAAAATCTCGACAGTATTTCCTTCGTCCCTGTCATGACCGGGCATCCCGAACAGCAGTCAGAACACGACTATCTCTACTGGGAATTCTACGAAAGAGAATCGAAGCAAGCTGTTCGCAAAAAAAACTGGAAAGCGATCCGCATTCCGATGTTTGACGGCAAAGTCGAACTGTACGATCTCTCCCAGGATCTTGGCGAAGAAAATAACATCGCCAGCGAGCATCCCGAAATCGTCAAGCAATTGACGAAACTGATGGACGAAGCCCACGTTTCACATCCGAACTGGAAAACACGCGGCAAGAACTGAGATTCTTTAGACTTCCTGTTTCTTATGGTCAGGCTCTCGTTTATAGTGTTTTCGGAACATTCAGAATCGACAATAAAAGTCAGGTAATTGCAGCTGTTAAGTTGAGGGACGAAGTGACGCGAAACGGGCCAGAAGGGAGTTTGAATTCGGGGCAGCCAACCATCGTGATTGTGGGGGCGGGGGTCAGCGGCATCTGCATGGCGATTCAGCTGAAGCGGGCAGGCTATCGGTCCGTCACAATCCTTGAGAAATCGAACGATTTCGGCGGAACCTGGCTCGAAAACAGTTACCCCGGCTGCGGTTGCGATGTCCCGGCCATGCTTTACTCGTTCTCGTTTGCCCTCAAGTCCAACTGGTCCCGCCTCTACGCACTCCAGCCCGAGTTGCTGGAATACTTCAAAGAGACCGCTAATCGGTTTGACCTCTCCTCAATCACACGATTTGGCGAAACGGTCGATCAGGCCCGTTTTGATGAAGCGACTGGACTCTGGAACATCCAGCTGGAATCTGGCGAAGCACTCACTGCCAACATTTTCATCAGCAGTGTTGGCCAGCTGAACCGACCAAGCATTCCGAATCTGCCTGGAGCCGATCAGTTTGAAGGCCAGCAATTTCACTCGGCTCGCTGGAATCATGAGTTTGATTTTCAGGATAAGAAAGTAGCCGTCATCGGCAACGGAGCTTCAGCAATTCAACTGATCCCCGAAATCTCAAAACAAACCCGTCAGACATACATTTTTCAGCGATCTGCAAATTACATCGCACCTCGAAACGATCAAACTTATTCGAGAATAAAAACCGCTGCCTTCCGCTGGATTCCCGGCTTTGCCCGACTGTATCGCTCCTATCTGTTCTGGAGACATGAATACCGGATCAAACTCTACCGGCGGAACAGCGTTTTGAACAAGAATTTTCGACACTGGCTTCTCAAAAAAATGCGGGAGCGAACGCCAAAAAAACTATGGCGAACAGTCATTCCCCGCTACCCGGCTGGCTGTAAACGAGTCCTGCTTTCCGATGATTATCTACAATGTCTGGGTCGGGAAAATGTCGAAGTCATCGATCATGGCGTGACGTCGCTGACTTCTGACAGCGTTGTCGCCGGTGAGGAAAATTATCCCGTCGATGCCATCGTTTATGCGACCGGTTTCAAATCGACTGAATTTCTCTCGCCAATGAAAGTGATCGGTCGAAACGGTCTGGATATCAATACCGCCTGGCAAGCCCGCCCGAAAACCTGGTACGGCGTAATGGCCCACGGCTTCCCCAACTTTTTCATGCTCTATGGTCCAAATACCAACCTGGGACATAATTCGATTATTTTCATGATCGAATGTCAGGTCAAACTCATTATGAACTGCCTCAAATTGATGCAAAAAGCACAGGCCAGTACGGTCGAAGTCACAGAATCAGCCGTCGAAGAGTTCGATCAGAAACTACAGTCCGACCTCGACAACTTGATCTGGAATGAAGACTGCGGCAACTGGTACACCAATCAAACCGGAAACATCGTCAACAACTGGTCCGGTGCCCCCATTCGCTACTGGTGGGAAACGAGAAACATCAATCAAAAAGTGTTTGAATTGAAATGATTGACAATAAAACGGGCGAGTCTTTTTCAGACTCGCCCGTTTTTGTTTTCGTTTGACGCTCTGCAGGAGTAACTGGAATCGTTTTCTGTACCCAAATCGTCCAAGCGACTGCCCCCGGTGGAGCAGTTGTAGGGTGCGTCCTGACGCACCATGCTGCCGAGATGACTTCGCTATTGACTCTCAAATCCAAAATGAAACCTCCGCGATTCACTTATCGCTTTCGAATTGAATTCTACCCGGATTCCGGTGCGTCAGGACGCACCCTACTATTCCGCCCCCGGTGGAGCAGAATGCTCCTAGTAAGCCAGGCCGGGTGCCAACTGTGCGTGGTACTCAAGGATCGTGTGTTGTCCGCAGGGAATCACTTTGAGGCAGGCGACTTTGCCTGAGCACTTGAGTGCGTGAGTCCAGTCGTCTTCGCAGATGATGCGGATGTCATCGAACATCTTGATCACATCGCCAGGAGCCAGACCCAAACGGCAAGCTTCGCTGTTCGGCTGGATTTCTTTGATCAGCATCCCTTCAGGACACATCACACCGAAAAAGCCGAGGGAAGGGAGTGGAGCCGGGCAGACAGGTTTTTCAATGATGACTGGCTTTTCGACAATCACTTCGCGGTAAACCGGTTTTTCAATCACAACTTCGTGAACGATTGGCTTGGCGTATACAGGTTTCACATAGTGATCGTTGTGGTAAGTCTTTTTGTAGCCGTAATTTCCGCCGCCGTAGTGACCACCATAATTTCCACCGTAGTTGCCGCCGTAACCTTTTTTGTAGCCTCCCTTTGAGCAACCACCCGCTTGAGCAGCAGTGGTGAAGGTTGTCAGAGCAGCCAGAGCGATCAGTGTGAGAGTGAAGCGTGACATGGTTTTGTTCCTTGGAGTGATGTTGTTTTTGTTGTGTTGAGGCCGCGTTGTGCTGCCTCTCACTCTTAAAAACGGAAAGTCGGCACGGGAGGGGACAGGGGGATGGAAAGCCGAGGGCAGAAAGCGGAAAGCCGCAGGTATAATCTTATACCCGAAGCGTCAGTGAGGGGACGGCTTTACTTGTCTTTTTGCTTGGAATGCATCAATAAAAGAGATCTCACAAAAAAATCTGAATGCGGAAAAAATTTGGAATCTCAATTTTCCATGGGATCGCCTGCCCCTCGCTGACGCTTCGGGTTGTGATGGCAAAAGGTTGTTTACGATGCTTGGAGCTAAGATTCCGCGCCCATCACTTCGTTCTGGGCGTGCCACCCGATGCTGGATGAAGCTATAATTTCAGCTCTTTCGACTTGGGCTTGGCTGGATGTCGGGGAATCGATATAGTTTCGGGATCGGGAAGGGATTGTTGCGTATTCTGGTTGATTCCAAGAACGCAATGGGGACAAGTTCACCTGTTTTTGATGTGGATTTGTGCGGTTGTTTACAGATAACAGCCCTTCTGATGCGGTCTGGAGGACCGGGACACGAAAATAATTCCTCAGCCAAGGGACTGGCGAGATGTATAAAATGCTCTTATGTCAGCGATATTTGCGGACCCGCTATATTGCTTTAGCCAGCATTATCAGTGTGATGCTCGGCGTTGCCACAATGATCGTCGTCAACAGTGTGATGTCCGGTTTCGGCACTCAGATGCGGGAGCGAATTCACGGATTGTTGGCCGATGTCGTCATCGAATCCCACAGTTACGACGGCGTTTCCGATCCCGATCTGCAGATTCGCATTGCCAGGGAAGTGGCCGATGGTTACATCGAAGCGGTCACACCGACTGTCGAAGTCTACGGCATGTTGAACTTCAACTTTGCCGGGCAATGGATCACAAAACCGGTCACACTGATTGGAATTGAGCCGGAAGGGAAGGCGAAGGTCGGCCCGTTACGCTCATTTCTGGACAGTTTTAATCCGGTCTACGAAAATGGTGAAATCGCTCGACCTGCCTTGCGACCCGATGAGGAAGTTCCGAACTGGAAACTTTCGCCGGAAGCCGAAGAATATCGTCACGAGAAAATCGATCGTCAAAAGTGGTATGAAAGTCAACTGGCGGCTTTGGAATCGGAGAAAACGCCGAAACAGACAGCCTCGATTGAGCCTCAGCAAGAAGTCCAGACCGCTGCCCTTCCAGTAGATCCGTTTGCCGATCCGTTTTTTGATGGACAAGCCGCCGAACAGGCTCCGGCTGACCCTTATGAAATGATGGATGGTCGAGTTTATGTCGGAGCAGGACTGGTCAGTTATCCGTATCGCGATCCGGAAACCGGATTGATGAAAACAATGATGATGGCTCGTCCCGGAGACGATGTTAAAATCAGCACTGTGACCGCTGGACGTCCTCCTTCTCATGCCGCCTTCCAGGCAACGATTGTCGATGTTTTCAAAAGCGGAATGACCGAATACGACAGCAATCTGGTCTTCTGTAATCTTGAAGAACTCCAAAATGTGCGAGGCATGCTTTCCCCGGCGACCGGTAAGCGAGCGATTACTTCTCTGCACATCAAACTGAAGGATTACAAAGATGCCGAGGTTGTTGTCGAACGATTGAAGTCGGCATTTCCCCCGGATCAGTTTGTCGTTAAAACCTGGGAACAGAAGCAGGGGCCATTGTTGGCCGCTGTGGAAGTGGAATCAGCCATTTTGAACGTGCTGCTCTTCCTGATTATTGCCGTGGCTGGCTTCGGAATTCTGGCCATCTTCTACATGATTGTCGTCGAGAAAACCCGCGATATCGGCATCCTGAAAGCATTGGGAGCTGGCTCGGGTGGCATCATGTCGATTTTCCTCTCTTACGGTCTTGCTTTAGGAGTCGTTGGCAGTGGAGTCGGTGTTCTGCTGGGGCTGACGTTCGTGCATTACATCAATCAAATCGAGGATGCGATCACGTATATAACGGGCCGGAAGGTGTTTGATGAAACCATTTATTACTTCCCGGAAATCCCGACTGCAGTGCAACCCTCCATGGTCCTCTCGGTTGCCCTGGGAGCGATGTTAATTGCGGTACTGGCCAGTGTCTTCCCGGCTCGTCGAGCCGCTCGAATGCACCCGGTCGAGTCGTTGCGACGCGAATAGCTGTAGGTCAGGCTATGCCTGACATGATGTATAATTGACGTCCATTTTCGTCAGGCACAGCCTGACCTACGAGTGTTTTCAAATTCAGGTCCATCGAATGAACGAAATTCTTCCGACTCCACCGGTCCACTTGTCGGCTGTCGCTCTCGATAAAAGTTATCGAAAAGGACCCGAAGCGGTGAATGTCCTTCGGGGTGTGAATCTGGAGGTTCGCAAAGGCGAGTTCCTCTCGATCATCGGCCGCTCAGGCTCCGGAAAAAGCACATTACTGCATCTTGCAGGCTTGCTGGACACGCCCGATATCGGAGAAATCCGACTGGATGGCAAACGGATCGATCATCTGCCCGCAAAAACTCGAGATCAGTTACGAAATCGAGTCTTCGGCTTCGTCTTTCAGTTCTATCATTTGCTGCCTGAACTGACAGTTCTCGAAAATGTGCTGTCTCCGCTGATGATCCGCTATTCGATGTGGGAATACTGGAAAAAGCGGAGCGAACTCCAGGATCAGGCTCGGGAATTGATTGCCCAAGTGGGTCTGGAGCATCGAATTAAGCACAAGCCGAGCCAAATGTCGGGTGGCGAGTTGCAGCGAGCCGCCATTGCCCGCTCTCTCATTTCCGAGCCGGAAATCCTCCTGGCCGACGAACCTACGGGAAATTTGGATGTCGATACGGGGAAAGGGATTATTGAACTGCTGGAGCGATTGAATTCTGAGCGACAACTTACCATTATGATGGTCACTCACGATGAGGCAATTGCCCGTAAAGGCCAGCGGATTGTAAGGTTGTCGAAAGGTCAGGTCGAAAACATTCGCGAGCGAGTCGCTTCTTAATGACTTTCGATGATTTGACTTCAAAACTGACTGACAGCCAGAATTGCCAGATGAGTCAATAGTCCAACAATTCCGTAACCAATACAGAAACTGCGATGCAGTATTGGCACGAAGCAGGTGCAGCGACCATTTTATTGTGTGAGTGATCAATCCTGTTTGAGCACACCAGTGAGTGTGCGGATTTGTAGGATTCACCCATCAATAGTAAGTGGTTACGCCACCGGACCTCGTGCTTTTTTTCGTAAGAAGCAGCTCATGAAGATTTACCTGAACGGTCAACTCGTTTCCAAAGATGAAGCAAAAATCAGCGTTTTCGATCACGGCCTCCTCTACGGAGACGGAATATTTGAAGGGATCCGCATCTACAATCGGAAGGTCTTTCTGCTAGAGGAGCATATCGAGCGTCTGTATGAAAGTGCCCATGCTATTCGATTGCCGATCCCGCTTTCCCCGGCAGAAATGACTAAAGCTGTTGAAGAGACCGTTGCCGCCAACGAACTCGTCGATGGCTATATTCGTCTGGTCATCACCCGAGGTTCGGGGTCACTGGGACTGGATATCCGCCGCACGAGCGATCCTCAGGTGATCATTATTGCCGACAAAATCAGCTTGTATCCGGAAGAATTGTACGAGCAGGGGCTGAAAATCATCACGGCCAGTACGATTCGAAACCATCCCCAGGCGCTGAGCCCGCGGATCAAATCGCTCAATTACTTGAATAACATTCTGGCTAAAATTGAAGGTTCGGACGCAGGTTGTCTCGAAGCGGTGATGCTCAATCACAAGGGAGAAGTGGCCGAGTGTACGGGTGATAATATCTTCATTGTCAAAAATGGAGTGCTGAAAACTCCCTCAACTGATGCCGGCATTCTCGATGGAATCACTCGCCGGGCCGTTCTGCGGCTGGCTCGTGAAGCGAAGCTGGAAATTATGGAAACGACAATGACCCGACACGAACTGTATGTGGCCGATGAATGTTTCCTGACGGGAAGTGCCGCAGAAGTGATTGCGGTCGTCGAACTCGATGGTCGCTTGATTGGCGATGGCAAACCGGGGCCTGTCACAAAAGACCTGAAATCTCGCTTTGAAAAACTGACCAGAGAGTAGTTTCAACGCACTGGGTTTCGCTAAGCACAAAAAAAGACGTGACCGGTTACACCACCGATCACGCCTATGTCCACCATCGAAGCAAGTGCGGGCCAACTCCTGCCTCAAGGTGAATTCTATTAAATGCAAGATATGTGCCAATTGCTTATTCCCGTTTTTAATTGGCATAAGGCGATTGCAGGTAGCAGGTTACGTCAGAGATGGATTGTCAGAGCCCGAGAGCGTATGTATTGATTCGTTGCATTATCGTTCAATGCGACTGTTCAATTTTGCAACATGTATCGAGATAAGACACTCGTGTGGTCTTCCGTTCAGGAGTTGCTTGCGAGAAATTGATACGAATAATGAAGTCCGTCATACAGAATTTAACCATCTGTCGAATTATTGCTGGAAGTTAAGGTGAGTCGATGAGTTCCATGACTGTTCCCAAGTTCGCTGCTGCCAAGCAGAAAGGACGAAAGCTGGCGATGCTGACTGCCTATGATTTTACCTGGGCAAGCATTGTCGATGCGGCTGGAGTCGATGCGATTCTTGTCGGAGATACGCTCGGCATGGTCGTGCAGGGAAATTCCACGACATTGCCAGTCACAATCGATGAGATGATCTACCATGGGAAGATGGTCGTTCGCGGAACTCAGAATGCTCTGGTGATTGTTGATCTCCCGTTTTTGAGCTATCAGATCAGTCCAGAGCAGGCGATTGCGAATGCCGGGAGAATCCTCAAAGAAACAGGAGCAGCAGCCGTCAAACTTGAGGGGGGCATCTCGCAAGCCAAAACGATTGCGGCTCTGACAAATGCCGATATCCCCGTGATGGCACACGTTGGCTTCAAACCGCAATCCATTCGAGCGGTCGGTTCGATGGGCAAGATACAGCGGGATGAAGATCTATTGCTCGCAGATGCCAAAGCCGCTGAGGCAGCCGGGGCTTTTGGAATCGTGCTCGAAATGATTTCCAGTCCGATCTCGGCTCGAATCACCAAAGAACTGCAGATTCCGACGATAGGCATTGGAGCCGGGCCCGAGTGTGATGGTCAGGTCCTTGTCCTTAACGACATGCTGGGACTGACCGAGGGCTTCAAGCCGAAGTTTCTCAAGCATTACGCCAATCTGCACGAAATCGTGACAAAGAGCGTGCAGAACTATGCAAACGACGTCCGGGAAGGAACCTACCCGGACGCCGATCATAGTCATCAATAAAGTTTACACGTTTCCTTAAGCAATTTCGGGCACTTCAAAACCGGGGCGGTACTCTCGTTTGAGCAGAGCATTGGCTCCTTCAGCATGAGGTCCGGTGAAGCGTTCCGTTTCGGGATCGTGGTTCAACATCGGACTGACACGGATTTCCGAGTCGCTCAGTTTGTAGCCGTGGGCTGCCAGATGCGATTCCATTTGAGCCTGTAGATCAGACCAGATGCGTTTCGCACCTTCGTTTGGTGTGACAATTTCTTCGAAGGCGTCCGGCTTGTACTGACCACCAACCTGGAAGCCGATGTTGGCCAAGTTGCACCAGCCGGTGGAATCGTGACCGACGGCCACTTCCGCTTTCAGATTCGAATTGTCCTGAGCACGAACCGCATCAATAAAGTTCTGAGCGTGAGAAGTTCCAGAGGAACCTCTCAGAGAACGCATTTTCTTGCCTTGATTATCGTAGGCATCTCCTCCGCCGCGGCGTCCCGAGTAGTAGCCTCCTTCGCACTGAACGAGGTAGCCCGAGGTGACGCCGCGATAGTTCAGGCCTTTCTTGCCACCAGGCTCAGCTGGCAGGTTGCTCAAACCAATAAAGGTTGGGATTTCGCCGGTATCGAAGTACGCGAAGTGCACATTCGGCGTATCTCCGGCATCATTCCAGACAACCCGTCCGCCACCTGCCAGAATTCGCGTCGGCAATTTGACGGAATCGCGGAAGACAACGTTGCGGACATCGTCGAGCACATGCACGCCCCAGTTGCCCATTTCGCCGGAGCCGGTATTCCAGTCCCAGTGCCAGTCGTAATGGAATTTGTCACGGTAGAGAACCTGATCGGCTGCGGGGCCGAGCCACAGGTCGTAATCGACACTGGAGGGAACTTCCAGCGGAGTCGATCGCTTTCCGATCGAGCCACGGATGCCGTAACGACAGACCTGCACGCTGAGAATTTTTCCGAGGGCCTGCTCTTCATGCAGCAGTTTTTTCGCTTCGTCCTGAATCGGTGAAGAACGCTGCTGAGTACCGATCTGCACGACTTTGTCGTACTTACGAGCCGCATTGACGACCTGACGGCCTTCCCACTGACTGTGAGACAACGGTTTTTCGACATACACATCTTTACCCGCTTCCATCGCCCAGATAGCAGCCAGACAGTGCCAGTGATTACAGGAGGCAATCGTGACCGCATCGATCGCAGGATCTTCGAGCATCTTGCGAATATCGGTATAGCGTTTTGCTTTCGGGAATTTTCGTTGGGCAGAGCCTGTTCGACTTTCATCAGGATCGACCAACCCGGCAATATTCACGCCCGAGAGAGAGCTAAACTGACTCAAATGCGCTCCACCTCGTCCACCGCAGCCGATCACGGCGATGTTCACTTCTTCATTGGCAGCCATCGCTTTTGAGGACGACGCAGAAGATAAAGAAACAAAAGCCCCGGCAGCCAGACTGCTCTGCAGAAATTGACGACGATTGAATTGTGACATGGAAAAGCTTTCGTAAATAATTTGAATCGAATCAACAGTTTTAGTTTTTACAAGCACGAAGCGCAAGCGAGTGTGTTCCTCCTGAGCTCACACATTCACTTGTGCTTCGTGCTTATACGATACTTAAAGGCGAGCCGAGCCAGTAATGGCTCGGCTCGCATCCATATAGGATAAGCGAGTTTGGATGGGAACGCAAACTCTGTTTTCAGGAGTTCGTGCCGGAATTCTGACTCAAATCCGTCACACCCAATACGCGACGACGGATCAGATCGATGTGCAGGTGTAAATTGTAGAACTCTTCCATGTAAGAAAGCGGGACATCGACTTCACTGAGTTCGCAGGCAATTCGATCGAGCTTTTCCAGATATCTCTGCTGGTTTACTGTGGTTTGGTCGCGAAGATTTTCCTGATCGATTTCGCGAAGTAAACGATACCAGCGATAAATTCGTGAGCGAATTCGCCAGCGGTAAGCAGGAGGTGCCATTTTGAACAAAGGTATGGCAAGCGTGAGCAAAGGAACCGCCATAATTTTCATGCGATTCAAAAAGGATGCCAGCCAGAAAGGGAGATAGCGATACAGGAACGATTCCCCCGACTGAAAATAATCGACGGCTCCTGCATGAGGCTCAAATTCTATATATCCCAATGACGGAAACTCCCGAGACGGAACGATCAGGTTTCCTTCATTGCTGGTCAGCGTGGCCGCTTTGAGCAGTAACGGCACAAAAGCATCGTGCAATTCCGGGGTACAGACCAGGTTGGCAGCCGGGGCAATCAGTTTGAGATTTTGAGCAGGCTGATGATTTTTCAGATCCAGAATTCCTTCCTGAAGCTGAATGTCAGAGAGGGCAGGAAACAGCAGCCGATACGTTTTATTCAAGGGGAAGGGCATTGCGGAAAGCTCCGGTGTTTCAAAGAGCTGACGAATCACCGGATTGGAAGCCGAGCGAACCATGCAAACAGCATCCCGCTCGCCAGCACGTAGTTTTGCAATCGCTGTTGCAGAGGATTCCCGGAATAACTCGATCGCCTCCTCTGGAGTGGAGTCTGTTGATGCTTGTGACTCTTCAACGGGAGCAATCAGGCCATTAATTTCCAGAAGGCGAAGCATCAGCGCTTCGGTCCCACTATCGGACAGACCAATGCTGATTCGCTTTCCTTTCAACTGACGGATTTCCGTAATTTCACTCTCAGCCTGACGAAAGATCCATAGCGGCTCGAAATTCAGACTGGCGATTGCTTCCAGAGACGTTTTTTCCAGCGTCTCCGGGACAGCTCCTCCCTGGACAATCGCCAGGTTAATGTCGTTGTCTTCCTGAAGCAGACGATAGTTTTCGATCGTCCCTGCGGTTTCCACAATTTCCAGATTGATGCCCGCTCCCTGGAATACCGCTGCATATTTTTTTGCTGTCGCGTAATAATTCCCATCACTGGGACCGGCTGCGATTTTCAAATGATTTCCGGGAGCGGGCTCAACAAATAGCCACGCAATCGTAAAACCAACAATGGTGAGAGCAATCGACGATCCCCAAATGCTGTAGAACTCCTTACGCGACCGTTTGCGAGGTTCCAGAGGTGGCGATAGTGCTAAATTCTCTTCCGATGAGTTCTGTGCTGATGAGTTATCGATCATAGATTCGTCTGGCATTGAATAATGAAGCAAAATTGATGGGCATCATATCGTTTGTCCGCAGACAATTCGATCTTTACAGAACAATTCTGCAACGGCTTCACTTCAAAGAGGCAATCCGTTAGCACCTTAATTTTGATGTTCGCTGAACTTTATCACTCAATCAAGCCGCATCGCAAACGAAAACAGGCTGGAAGCCTATCCTCTCGGACGTGCCTTCCAGCCTGTTTACTTAGCAGAGTTGCCCTACACATGCTGTGTTTGATGAGCAGGTTCGTCGACCTGAGTGATAGGGACTTTGCGAATGCGGTTATCAACCGATTTCTGCATCTCAACTTTGAACACACCCTTTTCGGTCTGGGCGGATGCGGAGTCGTTTTCGACCGGGCAGGGCAGTGTCACGACACGTTTGAGATGCCCGGTAGGTCGTTCTCGTTTAATCACACGATCATGATCCTGCAAGGTGAGCGAGTTCAAATCGGCAGTCACTTCGAGAGTGTTGCCGATCAATGTCAGTTCCACATCATTGGAACTCAAGCCGGGCAGATTCATGAACACCACAATCGTATCGTTGGTTTCCACAATATCGACAGCCGGCGTCCAGTCGCACGATGTCGAATCCTGATTGCGAAACTGCCCGAGGACTTCTTCGCCTCGTGTCCAGGCCATGTCGGTTAAACGATCCAGTTCCGTGCGAAAACGTTCGACAGCTTGTGAGAATCGTTGATTGGTCGATTCGGTGTTACATTTCTGATTCATGATTAGCGACTCCTGTTGAACCCAAATGGGAGATTTGTATTGATTGTCGGAGACAGCTCTCCTTCTATCATTGTGACAGTTGCAACTGTGGAATCAATACCTTTCTGTCATGCAAATGAAATGTATTTCAATATCATTTATCAACGCGACGTTTTCCATTGCGGCAGGGTCTCACTGAGAATCTCGTAAATCGCCTGACGATCCTCATCACTCAAATGAGCGAACTCTGCTTCAACAGTTTCGGCTGTCAGAATCTCCTCCAGACGGCTTAGCACCTGATCAACAACGGGCTGTGGTAATTGCTGAAACGAATCTGCATAGATGAGGTAGCTGCACGGATACTTGAAAAGCCGAGTCTTTAAATCAAAATCGCGGAGGGAACGGCCTTGAGAATCTTTTGGACCAAGGGCAGAAAAATAATCGGCAAAGCCGGATGTCCCAGCTACGGGAGATTCGAGTTTGAATTCGTCGCAGAAGAGCATGTATTGGACGATTTTTTCCGTCGCCGCCTGAAATCGCCTGACGGTGCTTTCACTTTGATACCCGGCTGGTCGTTCGAGAGCCTTGTTCATGATGCCGTCGTAATGATCAGCCAGGCGGGAGTCCATCTGGGCAAATGTGAAATGATTATGCATCGCTGTTTGATGTTCGAGAACCATCAGTGCGACCAGATCGCTATGCGATGACAGATAAGGCGAAGTTTCAAATAGAGAATCGAGCGAGACCAGATTGGCGCCTGCTTCACGATCAATCTTTTCGAGGGCATCGGGTTCACTCACAATCGCATTGCCCATATGACGCATCGTTCCATGAGTTCCCGTTACATACCAGCCTCCCCAGCGTTCAGAGAATGGGCTGGAATGTTCTGTATTGAAGGTCCCGGCAGAAAGCAAAAGTTGTCCGCGACGATCCACAAAAACAGAGCGAACCAGATGGCCGGGGACATTTTTTGTCCGTGATGAAGCATGGCAAGTGAGGCAATGCCCCTGATCACGAATGAGAGACGGCTGCTTTGCTGGTGAATATTCCAGGGAATAAAAAACCGCACCCAGGTTTGGATCAGCCGTCGAAATCTCGAGCAGGTCGCTGTGCTGAACCCAGCCGACGTAAGTTTCGTCGTTGAAATAAATCGCGCGGGGTTTCTGGGGCGTAATTTTTCGAAGCTGAAAACTTGTCTGTGAAAACACCAAAACCTGAGATTCCGGGGAAATGTCCAAAGCATCCAGCAAAGCCGGAAGGTATCCATGCTCTTCGGAATATTCCAACTGGACACGACCGGCTACCAGATCCGCATGTAACCTGGCTACAGGATTCTCTGCTGGTGCATTTTGATAATCGATGGGAGGGGATTCAAATTCCAGTTGAGCGTGAACTGAAGAACTGAATCCGATCAGAAGCACATAAGAAATGCAGAGCTGTTTCAGAAATAATTGGAATTGCAGATGGGGCATGAGCATCGCCTCAGCTTTGCGGGAATGAGGATTGGTGATTCCTCTATCATAGCAAATAAATCTATACAAAGAGAGGTAGAATATTCCCTGCGGCAATTTATCGCAAATACAAGCACGAAGCGCAAGCGAGTGAGTTCAAATGCGTGATGACTCACTCGCTTGCGCTTCGTGCTTGTATAATAAGAATTTGTTACACCGAACCGGAAACTTCCTGATCAGGGATCCGTTCTTCTGAGGTTTGCATCCGCACCATTTCTCGATAGACCCCATCTTCAGCCATCAATTCGGCATGCGTTCCAACTTCCAGTATCCGCCCGGCTCGCAAAACGATAATTCGATCCGCATGTATGATTGTGCTCAGTCGATGGGCAATCACGAAGCAGGTTCGGTTTTCCATTAGCGAAACCATACTCGACTGAATGAGCCGTTCGCTTTCGGTATCGAGATTGCTGGTTGCTTCATCAAGAATCAGAATTCGTGGATCGGCCAGGACAGCTCGAGCAATCGCCAGTCGCTGCCGTTGACCTCCGCTCAATTTGACACCCCGTTCACCGATGATCGTGTCGTACTGCTTCGGAAGTTGCTCAATGAATTCAGCCGCATTGGCGATTTTCGCTGCTCGTTTAATATCGTCGAGAGAAGCCGAGCGATCTCCGTATCCAATGTTAGCAGCGACAGTCCCATCAAACAGAAAGACATCCTGTTCAACGATGCCGACCAAACGCCGATAACTTTCAACTTCGAGATCGCGCAAGTCAACTCCATCAATTTTCATGGAGCCGGAAGTCGGATCGTAAAATCGAGCGACCAGATTACAGAAGGTCGTTTTCCCGGCTCCACTCGGCCCAACCAGGGCAATGGTTTCTCCCGGTTGGATTTCAATCGAACAGTCAATCAACGCCGGCTGATCGGCAGCCGGGTAACTGAAACTGACATTCTCAAAAGTGATTTTTCCATCGCAGGTTTCCAGATCAAGAAGTCTGGTCTCACGATCACTCTCCATCTCCTGAGTTTCTTCCAGCAGATCGAGAACTCGATCCAATCCTGAGAGGCTGTTCTGGAAGGTGGCCGCACTTTGTGCGAGCACCGCCAGGGGATCGAGGAGCATCAGCAGATAAACGAGGAACATCATCAAATCGCCCAGCGATAAAGTACCCTGTAGCACCTGATAACCGCCATACAGCAGCAGTCCAGCCGAGGCGAGAGGGATGATCGTTTCCCAGACAATTTCAATGAGCCGCATCCACCACCATGCGTATAATTCCTGCCGCCCCATCAGATGATTACCACGCATCAGCCGATTTGTTTCCGCACGCTGCTGGCTGAATCCGCGAACAATGCGAATGCCTCCAAACGATTCCGTCGCCTGACTATCCACTTCCTCCCGCTGAGCGCGCACTTTGCGAAACTGCGGACGAATCCGACTGATCCACGTTTTGTGGGTGACATAGACGACAGGAATCAACAACGAAGCCCCGATCAACAGTTTCCAGTCCACCCATGCTAAAACGAGCAGGCTGCCGAGCAATTGAATCAACGCCCGCCACGGATTGTATAACATCCCGAACACGAGATCGCCGACACTTCCTGCATCTTGCCTCAGAATACTGGCTGCTCCTCCCGAGCGGAGTTCGTGTATTCGATGCAACGGCAGTCGAATCGCATGATCGTAAACTTTCTTGCGAACCGACATCTGCACTAACTTAGTGACGCGTGTCGCATGCCAGCGACCCCAGACATGCAGCAATGTTTTGATCAGTGAGATCCCGAGGACGCCGAGAGTTATTGTCATCAATAACGGCCACGGCTCTCGTGGAATCCAACTCGGAAAAGTTGTCGGCATCGATTTGTCACCGAGGACATAATCGACCACAAATTTGATCCCGACTGGTGGCAACAACGCAAGGACTGTCGCAATCGTTAATGTGCCGAGTGAAAGAGTGATAGCCGCGTAATGTCCCCGCAACAGTCCAAAGAAATCGGCAATCAGCTTCCGTGAGGATCGCTCCCGCTTTTTGCCGGACATCTTCGAATTACGGACTTCCTTATCAAGAAAATCGGCTCGATATTCATCAAATTTCTGACGGCTCGTAGGTTGACGCTGCATGAATGTTTCAGGAGTTCCCGTTAAAATTTCGATTGTTGAGTTTTGTGGTTGAATTATATGCAGTCATAAGAGATTTAATAAGTACCTCAAGGGCAGGTCAGGCTGTGACTGACATAATGTGCGAACTTCGCGACTCAAGAATTCATGAGTGGCGGGGGCGCTCCGCTTCAGCGGAAGCCCCCGAAAGTTCAACGATTCGGGGGGCTTCTATTCGAGAGCGCCTCGCCACCCTGACTGGCTCGCCTCACTAGAATTATTTTAATGTTGAATTGCGATGAATTCACTTTGGCTACTAATGTTTCTTGTATTTATTGCTGGCTGTGCAGATTCACATGTTGAGCAAACGTCTGGGCATGAAACTATCGTCCTCAAAGTCGCAGCCGCGGCTAATCTTCAGTATGCCATGACAGAAATAGAATCGAAATTTGAGGAGAGTCAGCCGGCCATCTCATTAGAGATAACTTATGGGTCTTCCGGGCAATTCTTTTCTCAACTCTCGCAGCTCGCTCCCTACGACATCTTCTTTTCCGCAGATACGAACTACCCACAGAAACTTGTCGAACAAAATTTGATTGCCGAAGCCGATTATTTCCCCTACGCTTCCGGACAGATTGTTCTCTGGGTGCCAGAAGGTTCTCCACTCGATCTGGAAGCTTCCGGGTTGCAGATTTTGCTCGATCCTTCCGTGAAAAAGATCGCAATCGCCAATCCCCGTCTCGCTCCCTACGGCTCGGCTGCTGTCGAAGCGATGCAGCATTTTGAGTTGTACGATCAAATCAAAGATAAGCTTGTGCTCGGAGAAAACATTTCCCAGACGACTCACTTCGTCGAGTCAAAAGCGGCTGATGTGGGCGTGCTGGCATTCTCACAAGTCTGTGTGCCCGAGCAGAAAAATCGCGGGCAATATTGGAAGATACCCACTGACGCTTATTCCCCGATTATTCAGGCAGGTGGAATCCTAAAAACCACTTCACATCCCGAAGCCGCCCGGCAATTCCGTGAGTTTGTTCTCGGATCTAATGGTCAGAAAATTTTGTTCCGCTTTGGCTATTCGATTCCCGAGGCGAACTGATGGACTGGATCGCAATCGGACTCACTCTCAAGCTCGCACTGTGCACCACATCAATTCTGTTCGTGCTGGGTATTCCACTCGCCTACTGGCTGGCATCGACAAACTGGAGAGGGCGATTTCTAATCGAAGCAATCGTCGCCCTCCCATTAATTCTTCCACCGACCGTGCTCGGCTTCTATCTGTTAATTGCAATGGGGCCACAAGGTTGGCTGGGCAACTCTTACGAGCGTTTTTTCGACAGCCGATTGCCATTCTCTTTTGCTGGCATTTTGCTGGGATCGGTTTTGTACAACCTCCCCTTTGCAGTCCGACCTTTTGTCGCTGCCTTTGAGAGAATGGATCGAAAATTGATTGAAGCCTCGTGGTGTCTGGGTGAATCGAACTGGCGAACCTTCTGGCGAATCACATTTCCCCTCAGTTGGCCGGGGATCCTTTCAGGATTGATCCTGACTTTCACTCATTGCATCGGCGAATTTGGCGTGGTGCTGATGATCGGCGGAAATATCCCCGGCGTCACACGCACACTCTCGATTTCCATTTACGATGATGTCCAGGCTCTCGATTACGCCTCAGCCAGTAGAACTTCCTTCTGGCTCATCTTATTTTCAATAATCGTGCTGTGTTGTGTGCATCTGTTGTCTCAAAGGGGAGGCCAGAGATGACAGCTCTGCTCGATACTCATTTTGAAAAGCATTATTCCGGCGGCACGCAGATCTCCGCTGACTTTTCACAACCATCACAGGAATTTTCAATCACCGTGCTGTTCGGTCCATCCGGCTGTGGCAAGACGACCATTCTCCGCAGCCTGGCTGGGTTGATTCGCCCAGAAACCGGCTCTATCAAATGTGATGATGATCTCTGGTTCGATGAGAACACGTCCATTTGCCTGCCGCCGCAAAAACGGGATGTCGGCTTCTGTTTTCAAGATTACGCACTATTTCCGCATATGACGGTGAGTCAAAATATTGGCTATGGATTACGTCTGGAGAAGCAAAAGCGAAATCAAATTGTTGGCGAATTCCTGGAGCGATTTCATCTGACAGGTTTAGAGGATCGCTTGCCTCATCAAATCTCAGGAGGTCAACAGCAGCGTGTCGCACTGGCAAGAGCTCTCGTTCGTAAACCGAGACTACTTTTGTTAGACGAACCTCTCTCTGCCTTGGATTCAACAATGAGGGATGAACTGCGGCTGCAAATGCGAAAATTGCTCAGTCAATTCAAAATTCCTGTCGTCCTCGTGACACACGATCGGACGGAAGCGATTTCACTGGCTGATCAGATGATTGTGATGAAAGAAGGCAAAACTCTGCAATGCGGTCCTGTCGAAGACGTCTTTTCTCGTCCAAACGGACCAGAAGTCGCGCGGATTGTAGGCATCGAAACTATCGAAGTCGGTGAAGTCATGAATCGTAAAGACGGTATGGCCACCATTGAAATACAAGGTGTGAAATTGCTGGCCGTCGATACGGTATCGCTCTACCGAAAAGTCCATGTCTGTATCAAAGGAGAACATGTCACATTAAGCAGAGGCGAAGCTGGGACGCTGAGCAGCAGAAATCACTTGCATGCGTTTGTAAAATGGATCACTCCCGAAGGCCCGCTCATTCGAATCGGCCTGGAGTGTGGAGAGAATCGAAGCCTTGAATTGACATCACTCATCACGCCATCAGCCGCTCAGGAATTGCATCTCCAGAACGGCAGCCAGGTGATGGCGATGATTAAAGCTTCCTCGATTCATTTGATCCCGATGGTGGAATAACTCAGGGGGGATCTGACGTCTTTCCTATCCCCTGGAAACTGGTATTCTTTCCTTCTCCCTGGGGAGATGGTGGCCGAAGGCTGGATGAGGGGATACCTTCGACGCACAAAAAATCTCACGCCGATTCCCCTCACCCTAACCCTCTCCCTGTGGGAGAGGGAACTTTATAAAAGCGTGACCACACCTGAGTCATGACTGACTCGGCTCGCCAGTTATTCCACTTACTTACTCGCAAACGTAAACTCACCATTCTGCTCATCAATGGCAATCGTCGAACCTTCCGGGAATTCTCCTGAGAGAATCGCATTAGCCAGCGCATTCTGCAGGCGATTCTGAATCACGCGTTTCAAAGGACGAGCCCCGTATTGAGGTTCGTAACCTTCCTCGGCCAGCAACGCTCTCGCGTTTTCTGAAACCTCCAGTTGATAATCGTGATCAGTCAGTTGCTTCTGCAGCCGACTGATCTGCAAATCGACAATCTGACGGATGACAGACCGGTCAAGCGGATGAAAGACGATCACTTCGTCAACACGATTCAAAAACTCTGGTAGGAAGTGCTTGCGTAACTGTTCTAAAGCAGTCTGTCGAATCGTGTCATCATCGAGTTGCCCCGAGTATTCCATAATCTGCTGCGAACCGATATTGGATGTCATCACGACAATCGTATTTGTGAAATCGACCGTTCGACCCTGACCATCGGTGAGGCGACCGTCATCGAGCAATTGCAGCAAAACATTGAACACATCCCGATGAGCCTTCTCAACTTCGTCGAGCAGAATCACCGAATAAGGCTGACGACGCACCGCTTCAGTCAAGCGACCACCTTCTTCGTAGCCAACATATCCCGGAGGAGCACCAATCAATCTCGCGACCGAATGCTGTTCCATGAACTCGCTCATGTCGATGCGAATCATGTTGCGTTCATCATCAAATAGAAACTCCGCCAGTGCTTTACACAACTCAGTTTTTCCGACACCGGTTGGTCCCAGAAAAATGAATGAGCCGATGGGTCGGTTCTTATCTTGTAAACCGGACCGCGAACGACGGACCGCATTCGAAACCGCAGCCACCGCTTCGGTCTGATTGATCATCCGGCGATGAATTGCCCCTTCCATGTTGAGCAGTTTTTCCCGCTCCGTCTGCAACATGCGTGAAACAGGCACGCCCGTCCAGGAGCTGACAATGTTCGCGATCTCTTCTGGACCAACTTCTGTCCGCAGCAGTTTGGTTTTTGTCTCACTGGATGTCGATTTCTCAGCCGCGGCTTCTTCCTGTTCCAATTGAGAACGCAGCTTCTTCAATTTGTTATCCAGCTCGTACAGTTTCTGATAATCCTGCTCCGAAACAACCTGGCCGGATGACTGTTTTTCTCTGACAGCCGCTTCGAGTTGAGAGTACTCCAGTTCTGCCTGCTCAAGTGCCTGACGTGTCCCTTTGACATCGCCCAGGCCTAGCTTTTCAGCTTCCCATTGCTCATTCAACTCGGCCAGTTGCCGCTTAACACTTTCCATTTCCTCCTGAATTTCATCCCGCTCTTTCGCGGCATGATCTTCCTGCTCCTCAGAAAGTTGACGGGCAGCCAGTTCGAGGCGAGTCAACCGGCGTTGAAGCACATCGATTTCCGTCGGCACACTATGTAATTCGAGTGACACGCGGGAAGCGGCTTCGTCGACCAGGTCGATGGCTTTATCAGGCAGGAATCGGTCATTGATGTATCGATCCGACAATGTCGCGGCGGCTTCGAGAGCAGAGTCGCGAATTTTAATATTGTGATGCTTCTCGTATCGTTCTTTGAGACCGCGAAGAATGGCAATCGTATCTTCCACGCTTGGCTCATTCACCTTGACCGGCTGAAACCGGCGTTCCAGAGCAGCATCTTTTTCGATGTACTTGCGATACTCTTCGAGAGTCGTTGCACCGACGCAATGCACTTCCCCACGCGCAAGAGCCGGTTTTAAGAGGTTTGACGCATCCATCGCCCCTTCCGAAGCCCCAGCTCCGACAACGGTATGTAATTCATCGATGAAGAGAATCACCTTGCCGTTGGATTGCTCAACTTCTTTCAAAACCGCTTTGAGTCGATCTTCAAATTCACCCCGGAATTTGGCCCCGGCTACGAGTGCTCCCATATCGAGCGCGACAACACGCTTGTCTTTGAGAACCTGAGGGACATCGCCCAGTACGATACGATGAGCCAGTCCTTCAATAATCGCCGTTTTCCCAACACCCGGCTCTCCGATGAGAACGGGATTGTTCTTCCGGCGGCGGGAAAGAACCTGCACAACGCGGCGGATTTCGTTATCGCGACCAATCACTGGATCGATCTTGCCCCGCTTCGCCAGCGCGACCAGATCTTTGCCGTAGCGTTCAAGTGACTGGTATTTGTCTTCAGGATTCTGGTCATTCACGGATTGTCCACCACGAACCGATTGCAGAGCCGCGAGGACATCCTCTTTTTTGACGCCATTGAGTTCCAGCAATCGCTTCGGCTGATCATCCCGTTCGACCAACGCCAGAAACAGATGCTCGGTCGACACATACTGATCCTGCATTTGATCGGCAATGGACTGAGCTTTCTCAAGCGTATCCATCATGGCCCGAGTTGCAGTGGCTTGGGTATCGGCTCCAGAGACGGAAGGAAATCGCTTCAGTTCCCCATCAACCATGCTGGTCAACTGCTGTTGGTTAACACCAATTTTCTGCAGCAGTGGTTTAATGACTCCCTCAGTTTCCTCCAGGAGTGCCATCAGCAAGTGCAGCGGTTGCAGCTGCTGATGATTGCGCTGTTCGGCCAGTCGCTGAGCATGTTGCACAGCTTCCTGAGCCTTGACTGTTAATTTATCGAATTTGAAAGCCATGATACATTCTCCTGATCACGGTGGGTTTATTAAATCTTAACCCGACGCGTCAGCGAGGGGCCAGTTTGGAATACAAAGTCGACAGCTATCTTTGCATGACACAATTGAATGCATTACTAATGATGTCGATAAGCAATCAACATTCTCCCCTCGCTGACGCTACGGGTTAAGAAGTTCAGTTCAGCTAGCTCTCGATCAGGTCCTTGGGAATAGGTTAAAGTGAATTATCAGTAGACGTAAAAAAAGCCCCGGAGATCGCCCCGGGGCTGGATCTCGTTATTACTCTTTCTTCTCAAACTCGGCGTCAATCACTTCGCCTTCGTCTTCGGTGGCAGCCGCTTCGGGCGGTGCTCCGTCGGCTCCAGCCGCAGCTGACTCTTCCGCCTGCGATTCATACATCGCTTTGGAAAGAGCATGCGAGGCTTGCGTCAACTCTTCGATCGCCGCTTTGATCTTATCCACGTCATCGCCTTTTTCGGCTTCGCGGACTTTTTCAATCGACGATTCGAGAGCAGTCTTGGAACCTTCATCGAGTTTGTCGGCATGTTCTTTGATCAGCTTTTCAGTTTCGTATGCCATTGTCGAAGCCTGATTTCGGACCTCGGCCAGTTCACGTTTCTTCTTATCTTCATCAGCGTGAGCTTCGGCATCTTTCTGCATCTTGCTGATCTCATCTTCAGAAAGTCCACTCGAGTTGTCGATCGTTACAGACTGCTCTTTGCCAGTCGCCTTGTCGGCGGCCTTCACGTGCAGAATTCCGTTCTTATCGATATCGAATGTCACTTCAACCTGAGGCACACCGCGTGGTGCGGGTGGAATTCCATCGAGGTTGAACTCGCCCAGCATCCGGTTATCGTTCGCCATTGGGCGTTCACCCTGGAAAACACGTACCGTCACAGCGGTTTGGTTATCAGCAGCCGTTGAAAACGTTTCCTTCTTCTCGAAAGGAATGGTTGTATTCCGTTCGATCAGCTTCGTTAATACGCCCCCTTCGGTTTCAATTCCGAGGGAAAGCGGAGTCACGTCCAGCAGCAGGATATCTTTATATTCCCCGGCTCCGGCAATAATCGCACCCTGAATTGCGGCACCGATCGCGACGACTTCATCAGGATTTACACCCTTGTGAGGCTCCTTGCTGAACAGTTTCTTGACCAGTTCCTGAACCTTGGGAATGCGAGTCGAACCCCCAACCAGAACGACTTCGTCGATATCGCCAGGTTTGAGATCGGCATCAGCCAGTGCGCTCAAAACAGGTTTGCGGCAACGCTCAACCAGATCATCGACAAGACGTTCGAATTCCGAACGGGAAATTGTCATCTGCAAGTGCTTCGGATTTCCACCATCAACTGCGATAAACGGCAGGTTGATGTCGGTCGATTGTGATGAAGACAATTCTTTCTTCGCCTTCTCGGCTGCCTCACGCAATCGTTGCAGTGCCATTGGCTCTTTGCGGAGATCGACACCTTCGTCAGCCTGGAACTTCTCGGCAATATGATCGATCAGCACTTCATCAAAGTCGTCACCACCAAGGTGAGTATCTCCGTTTGTACTCAGGACCTGCACCAGTTCGGCATCGACTTCAAGAATCGAAACGTCGAATGTACCACCACCCAGGTCGAAGACGGCGATTTTTTCGTCCTTCTTCTTTTCCAGTCCGTATGCCAGAGCAGCTGCGGTAGGTTCGTTGACGATACGTTCAATTTCCAACCCAGCAATCTGACCGGCATCTTTAGTCGCCTGTCGCTGAGCATCATTGAAGTAAGCCGGCACAGTGACAACCGCTTTATTCACTTTATGACCCAGGTAACTTTCAGCAGCTTCTTTCAGCTTCTGAAGCACCTTCGCGGAAATTTCCGGCGGAGTATAATCTTTGCCGTTCGATTTGATTTTGACGTAATCGCTCGCTCCACCGACGATTTCGTAAGGAACCGTTTTTTCTTCGGAAGCCACTTCGTCGTGACGACGCCCCATAAATCGCTTTACCGAGTAAATCGTATTCTTAGGATTGGTCACTGCCTGACGCTTGGCAGGTTCTCCAACCAGAACTTCACCCTTTTCAGTAAACGCGACGACACTCGGTGTTATGCGGTTGCCTTCAAGGTTTGTAACGACCTTCGCTTCGCCACCTTCCATCACTGCGACGACCGAGTTGGTGGTTCCCAGGTCGATTCCAATTATTTTTTCACCATCTAATGCCATAATAAATATCCTTTCAGAGATATGACCGTGTTATCTTCATTGAATGCTCTGTAATCAGTGCAGAGTCATTGTCAAATTTCAAATAGAATTTAGGCCCCTCATGATCTATACCGGACAGATTGGCATAATTAAGAGGTTGTGATTGTATAGAGCAACAGGTGTACCAAATGAATGGAAAAAATTGAAAAATGTTCCGTAACGTTATCGACAACATGACTTTACGGAATATTAGAAAAACTTGTTGCCTGGGGGCTGCCAATACGGCACAGTGCGGCCGGCGACCAGATTTCCCGGAATAGTGCCATAATGGCACTTCGGTTGCTGACTTTTTCCTGAAAAAACAGATGAAGCATGAATTCGACAGAAATCGAGCAGAGTCAATGGATTAGGTTCATTTCGGCAGTTTCGCTTCCTTGACTTTCGGGAAACGTGCGGTTACAAAATACTCGCTTAAACAGGGTCATGGAGGGTGTGAGCCGCAAATCGAAGAGCAACTTGAAATCTACTCCAGCGGAACAGAGTCATGGCGAAAAAAAGTAGTGCAGCTAAGGGGTCGTCCTCAAAATCGGCAGCCGCGAAATCTGGTAGTGCATCGACTGCCAAGGCAAAAAAGAGTACGCCAGCTGCCAAAAAACGTTCCACGAGTTCCGGGACGACAGCGGCTTCCAAGAGCCCCTCGACCCGAAATGCTTCTCCGGATGTGCAGATTCGACGCATTGATAAGGAAGTGGTCGATCTGCTCAATAAGCGGTCGCAACTGGCTCTCAGCCTGCTGCAGAAAGAGCCGATTACCCGGGAAGCCCTGTTTGACCCCCATGCCGACGATCAGTTATGGGCCAAATTGGCAGAGTTGAACAAAGGGCCTTTGCCAGATAGTGCTTTGCGGGCCATTTTCCGGGAAGTTCTTAGTGCGACCAAGCAGAAGATCAAACGCCAGCGGGTCGCCTATCTCGGGCCGCTGTACAGCTTCACTCACTTTGCTGCTCTGGAGCGATTTGGTGGACATGCCGATCTGGTTGCAGTCAATACGATTGCATCTGTCTTTGAAGAAGTGAACCGCGGTCATACCGAATTCGGAATTGTGCCGATCGAAAACAGCACCGATGGTCGAATCGTCGATACGCTCGACATGTTCCAGCGTTTGCCGCTGAAAATCTGCGGAGAACTGCAGATTGCTGTCCATCACAATTTGCTGTCCCGCTCACCTCGCAGTGAGATCAATGAGATTTACAGCAAGCCCCAGGCACTTTCGCAATGTCGAGACTGGCTTTCGCGCAATATGCCTCAGGCAGATCTGATTGAAGTCACCAGCACTTCGACAGCTGCTCAACTGGCACGGGATAAACCTGGTGCAGGTGCAGTCGCGTCTCGCCAGGCTGCAGTGCAGTACGATCTGGAAATGGTGGCAGATAATATTGAAGATAACCCAAACAATATTACCCGCTTCGCCGTCATTGGCGATGTCGAAGCCAAGCCAACCGGCCACGACCGCACTTCCGTACTGTTGCAGATTCCCCATGCACCGGGTTCACTTTCCGATGCCTTGAATGCCTTCAAAACAAATCGTGTCAATCTGACCTGGATCGAGTCTTTCCCATTGCGGGGTGCAGAATCCGGATATCTGTTCTTCCTCGATTTCGAAGGACATGAGAAGGACGCCAAAATCAAGAAGACACTCAATGCTCTGCAGAAAAAGGCAGTTGCATTACGGATCCTGGGCTCCTATCCTCGCAGCGAACCTGTTGATGGTTAGTTGAGAGCTTGTCAAAGCTCGACCGTAGTTCAGGCTCTGCCTGACATGAGTTCCTGTAGATAGAGATTTCCCTACAAGCACGAAGCGCAAGCGAGTGTGTCAATCATAGCAAAGACTCACTCGCTTGCGCTTCGTGCTTGTAACCCAATATAAATCGACATGGGTGGCTGGGGTCGAAGCGTAGCGAAGCCCCCAGTAAGACTATCGTTCCAATTCGCTACAACAACAGAAATATTTTTCAATGTATAACGTATACGGTGTTGGTAACTCACTCGTCGATATTCAGGCTCATGTCAGTGACGATTTTCTCACGGAATTAGCCTATCCCAAAGGGGGCATGACGCTGGTTGAAGAAGCAATCCAACAGAAGGTCATCGCATCTCTGAATCCCGATAAATTCAGCCGCTGTGCCGGAGGATCGGCTGCCAATACAATGATGGGAATCGCCGACTTCGGTGGCAAAGGAGCCTACGCAGGCAAGACCGCTGACGATGACATCGGTCAATTCTTTCTAAACGATATGCGAAATGTCGGCATCCGCATCGAAGTTCCAGCGACTTCCGGACAAAGTGGAACCTGTGTGATTCTGATTACGCCCGATGCTCAGCGAACCATGCTCACGCATCTCGGCGTCTCTTCAGAACTGGGGCCAGACGACATCGAAGAGAGCGAAATCGTCAAGTCGCAATACGTCTATATCGAAGGGTATCTCTTCACGGGCGAATCGACCAAAGCCGCTGCCATGAAGGCAATTGAGCTGGCGAAAAAGAACAACGTCAAAGTTGCATTCACCGTTTCCGACCCGTTCCTGATCGATCTGTTCCGAGACGAATTCTGGGAATTGATTCACGGACCAGTCGACCTGCTGTTCTGTAACCTCGATGAAGCCCGCGCCCTGACAGGAAAAGATGACCCTGTCGATTGTGCTCAGGAAATTCATCATCATGCCGAAAATGTCGCGATGACTCTCGGAGCAGATGGCTCCATTCTGATGCACGAAAAGAAAGTGATTCCGATTGAAGGAGTCCCAGTCAAAGCGATCGATACAACCGGAGCCGGCGATATGTATGCCGCGGGAATCCTCTTCGGCATCACCAATGGGCTGACCTGGCAACAATCCGGCCACCTCGCTTCCCACGCAGCCGCTCGCATTGTTTCGCAACTGGGAGCCCGACTCGCTCAGCCGTTCACGCAGGAAGAAATCGGCCAGTTGGTGAAATAGTCTTCGATGACGGTGCCACGGCTCTGTGAGCCGTGTTCTTGGATAACGCTTATGGACTTCACGGCTCACAGAGCCGTGGCACACCTTCGTTCAATTCTCTCGCTCGCAGCAAGCAATTTCTTATTCAGGTTTCGCAAAATCTGAATCTCATGCGTGTATTCCGATAGCTCATGCAGTTATGATTTGTGAGTGAACTCACTTCTGGGAGTTCGCCTGCCTAAAAATCAATTTCCCTGCTGAATCACGGATATCCCTATGCTGCGATCTGCTTTAAGCCTGCTCTGTGTTGTCTTTCTGACTGTCACTCATAATTCACGGATCGATGCGGCTGAGAAGCCAATCAAAGCATTGCTGATTACCGGCGGCTGCTGTCACGATTATGCCCGTCAACAGAACATCATTGCCCAGGGTGTTTCTGCTCGTGCCGATGTCGAATGGACCATCGTGCATCAGGGGGGCTCCACCACCGATACCAAAATCCCCGTCTACGAAGACGACAACTGGGCCGATGGTTTTGACATCATCGTCCACAACGAATGTTTTGCGGGTGTGAAAGATAAAGAGTGGACCGATCGAATTTTGAAGCCGCATCAGAATGGGACACCCGCCATTTTGATTCACTGTGCAATGCATTGTTATCGCACGGGGGATGATCGCTGGTTTGAATTTTGCGGCGTGCAGTCTCCGGGTCATGGTCCGCATTATTCATTTCGAGTCGAAAATCTGGAGCCCGAGCATTCGATCATGAAAGGTTTCGGTTCGGAATGGCTGGCTCCGAAAGGCGAGTTGTATCACTCGGTCAAACTGTTCGATACGGCCACTCCTCTCGCACAGGCAAAACGACAATCGGATAACGAACCGCAAATTTGTATCTGGACGAATCAGTATCAGAAAGCTCGTGTGTTCGCGACGACGATCGGCCATTACAACATTACGATGGCTGATCCGCATTATCTCGATATGCTCACACGAGGCTTGCTGTGGGCGGTCGGTCGGGAAGATCAGCCCATTCGAGAAACGGACGAGGAAACCAACGACAAGATTCTCGCACTCGTCGAAGCTCCGCTTGAGCAGGAGTCGGAACAGTCGGATCTCCAAGCCTGTTGTGGAGCCGGGAATCTGGCGTTTGGGCGGAATACGAAAGCGAAGTCTGAGGAAACATCGAAAAACAATTTTGCGAAGAATGCAGTCGATGGAAATCTGAAAACACGTTTCTGCCCGAATGGCGGACAGGCGAACGAGTGGTGGCAGGTGGATCTGGAAAAGCCGGAGGATGTGAAATCGGTTCGCATTCATTGGGAAGGCAATACTGCCTATCAGTACAAAATTGAAGCCTCAGCCGATGGCGATGAGTGGAAAACGATTGTCGATGAATCCAAGAATCAGGAGACACGCAAAGTTTGTGGTCACAAGGTCGATTCTCCTGAAACTCGCTATCTGAAAGTAACCTATCTCGGCAGCAAAAGCGGAGGCTGGGGCAGCTTCTGGGAATTCGAAGCTTATGCAGGCGATCTTCCGGAGTTGCCGAAGGTCTCGGATGAAAAAATCGTTTCCGTCTCCGATGTCAAAGCTCCTGCTGAGTTTGAAGTGCGGGCATTCGGTCTTCCACCGGAAGTGAATTACCCGGTCTGTCTTTCCTGTGCACCGACAGGAGAAGTATTCGTTGGCGTCGATGAAATGGGCTCTCTTGGAAAAGAAGAAGGCCGGGGAAAAATCCTGCGATGTGCAGACCGGGATGGCGATGGCAAAGCCGATGAGATCATCGAATTCGCAAAGGTCGATCATCCACGCGGGTTGATTTACGATCAGGGGAAACTGTGGGTGCTGCATCCACCGAAGTTGACTTTGTTTCACGATGACGACCTCGATGGCAAAGCCGATCGCAGTGAAGTGCTGATTGAAGGAATCAGTACGGATCAGGTCGGTAAGAGGGGAGCCGATCATACGACGAATGGAATTCGTATGGGAATCGATGGCTGGATCTATATTGCCGTCGGTGACTATGGAGTTGTTAAAGCGGTCGGAAAAGATGGAACCACCTTGAACCGACGTGGTGGCGGTATCATCCGTATTCGCCCTGATGGAACCGAAATGGAATTCTTCGCCTGGGGACTGCGAAACATTCTCGATGTCTGTATCGATCCGTATATGAATGTCTTCACTCGCGATAACACCAACGATGGCGGCGGCTGGGATATCCGGGGGACGCACATTCTACAGGGAGCAGAATACGGCTATCCTTCCTGGTATGCGAATTTCGCCCCCGAGACAATGCCCCCTCTGGCCGATTACGGCGGAGGTTCCGGCTGCGGCGGCATGTATCTGCACGAGAGCCGCTGGCCGGAAGGTTTTCGCGATGCACTCTACACCTGTGACTGGGGACGCAGCGAAGTTTATATCCATCGTCTACCCGCTAATGGCCCAACCTTCGATCCCCATCAGGATGTCTTTCTCAACATTCCCCGACCAACCGATCTGGATGTTGATGGCAGCGGGTTGATGTATGTGGGAAGCTGGAAGAATGGCCGCTTTGCTTACGATGGTCCGAATATCGGATTCGTAGCACAAATTCGACCGAAGAACTTTCTGCCGAAACCGTTTCCGGATTTGCAGTCACTCGAACTCGATCAACTCGTTGAACAGTTGCGAGTCGACAGCAGTGTCTATCGCCTGCACGCTCAACAGGAAATATTGAGACGGGGGATTAGCCCAGAAGCGACTACCTTGTTAACTGTACTGGCATCTGACCGTCTCGCTCAGACCGCCTCCCGTGTCGCTGCGATCTTTACACTGAAGCAATTGAACGGCGAAAAATCGAAAGCAACACTTGTTGAGTTAACGAAGGATGAATCGATTCGCGAATTCGCACTCAAAGCATTGACCGATATTCCCTCACAAAACACAAATCTACCAGTCGCTGTTTTTGTGGATGCTCTCAAGGATCCCAATCCACGGGTTCAGGTGCAGGCCTTAATTTCTCTGGCACGATTAAATGTCTCCGATAAAGACGCAGTCGCCCGTCAGGTCTTACCTTTGACCTTACGTACAACGGGCGAACTCCCTCCAGCAAATCGCGATCAGCATAAGCAGGCCGACCCCGGTCGAGTCATTCCGCATCTGGCAGTCCGAACCCTGGTTGCTTTGGATGCAGGCGATGTTTGTGTCGAAGCACTGGATGGTTCCTTCCGTGAAGGAGCCTTGTGGGCCTTAAAGTATTTCCATCAACCTGAGATTGTGAATCAGTTAATCGATAAATTAAAAAAGACCGAACAGCAAGGGGCTCAACAGGAGTTGGTCGCCTTGTTGATTCGCCTCTATTTCCGTGAAGGCGATTACGATGGCGGCTGGTGGGGAACGCGCCCCGATCACAGCGGCCCCTACTTTGATCGAGCCAAATGGTCTGCGACTCCCGCCATTGCTGAAGCTGTTCGAGCTTATTATGAAAATGCCTCCGAGTCTGTTCAGGATGGATTCCTCAAGCAACAACTCGTGCTGCATAAAGTCACTATTGATGGACTGCCAGAGTGGACCGAGTCGGATACAGAAATGATCACAGAGAACAAGCCGATTGCCGTGCCTCAGTTTGATCCGAATAACAAAGACCAGATTGGAAATCTGGATTACGAAGAAGTTGTCAAACGTCTCGAAGCATTGCCCACAGTGAAGAAAGGGAATGCCGGGAAGAAGTTGTTTATCTCGCAATCCTGTAATGCCTGCCATACAGTTCATGAGGGGGAGACACCCAAGGGGCCACACCTGATGGATATCGGGAAGCGTTATAAACGACCCGAGTTGATTGAATCGATCCTCAAACCATCAGCAAAAATTGCTCAGGGATTTGACACCTACATCTTCGTGATGGCCGACGGCAAGCAGCATATCGGCTTCGTGACGAGTGAATCAGCAGAGTCGATCATGATTCGCAAGAACGACGGTGTCTCGGTAGAGCTGTTACAGGATGATATCGATTTCCGTAAAAAGCAGGAACAATCGATGATGCCAAAAGGGATGGTCAATAATTTGACGGCTGAGCAGTTTGCTGAATTGCTGGCTTATCTGGAATCGTTGAAATCCAAGAAGTAAGTGATTTTATCATTATGAAACGTCGGCTCGGAAATTGCATTGTCGAATTGGCCATTGGAGACATCACAGCCGAGCAAACCGATGCGATTGTCAATGCGGCGAATTCTGAACTGGCAGGCGGCGGAGGAGTCGATGGTGCAATTCATGCCGCTGCTGGCCCGACGATTATGCAACAGACACGTAAACAATATCCAGATGGTTGCCCGACAGGGTCCGCTGTGGCCACCAATGGTGGGCTCTTGAATGTGAAATATATCTTCCATACCGTCGGCCCGATCTGGCGTGGCGGCCGCCTCGGTGAAGAAGCCGACCTGCGTTCGGCTTATCGATCCTGCCTGCAACTCGCAATCGATTTCCAGTGCGAGAGTCTCTCCTTTCCAGCCATTTCCACGGGCGTGTACGGCTACCCTCTGGATTTGGCCACAGAAGCAGCTTTGAGCGAAATTCAATCCTTCGTAAAAAATAACGAGGCTCCCCAACGAATTCGCTGTGTCTTGTTCAATGAGGGAATCTACGGTGCCTATGCCCGAGTGCTTGAATCGTGGGAATGAGCATACACGGTTTATGGAATTCTTTGCTTCTACTTGGGGGAGCGGTTTTCTTTCCTTCTCCTTGGGGGAGAAGGTAGCCAAAGGCCGGATGAGGGGATGCCTTCGACGTATCTACAAAAAACACGTCGACTGCCCCTCACCCTAACCCTCTCCCCGGGGGAGTGGGGACTTCATAGGATTCATGAGTTGTTATAGTTTCCCGTCTGATAGGGAATTCATGAGTTACTTCGATGCTCGCTGGGTGGTTCCCTTTCACTGAAAATGGTATGAAATAAATCGTAGTTGATGTCCCACAAGATTTTCAGCAGGGTGCCTGTCGCGGTGAATGATGATTTTGAAAAAGTTCATGAATTCAAATTCCAATGGCTGAATCAAAATGGTCAGCCGACATCGATGTTTCGCAAGAAAGGAAATATCGAGGGGGAGACGATCACTCTTGAAAAGTCGGAAATTCCGATTGCGGCCATTTTCCAGACATTGATCCGCGATAAATCGATGGTGATCACAATCGCCACCGTCGACCCGGCTAATCCTTACTCTTCGCTGCTACTGCAACTCCCTTCTGTCAAAGCCGCCAATGAATTGAAAACGTCGATCGATATTATTCGCTCTGCAATCTGGGCGAAGCAGCATCGGGAAGATCTTCAGAAGAAAGGTATGGGACATACCTTTCGAGCGGGGCAATGTCCACATTGCGATGCAGTTCTCATTTTGAGCGATATGCCAGAAACGCCTCAACTCTATTGCCATTTTTGCGATTCTCTTTCGACAGTCGATCCAACAGCCGAGCCGATTCGCCAGGAAAAAGATTTGCGGATCTGCGAAGAATGCGGCATGTACAGCAAGCCTCAGAAATTCACGATCTTCTATTTTTATTTTCTGCTGGTCGTTTATGGCTTCTGGCAGAAATCGACCTGGCGATGTCCGCCCTGTATGCGTGGTGAAGCCTGGAAAATGGTGTTCGGAAATCTGCTGTTTGTCCTCGGATTTCCCTGGGCGGTCTATCAATTGTTTCGCTCTTACGGGGGAGCCTCAGTTGGAGGTGTATATCGAGGGTTAGATACGGGAAATCTCCGTGCCCGCAAAGGGAATTTGACTGGAGCTCTCGATAATTACCGAGAGATTTTATCCAAGGTCCCGGTCTCCGCAGGCGTTAAATATAATCTCGGAATCGCACTGCTGGGGCAAAACAATCCCAAGCAAGCGGCGGAATCGTTTGAACTGGCTCTCGCCGATTGCAGTAATTACGCCCCTGCCTACGGCCAACTTATTGCTCTATATGAACAACTTGGAGAAACCGAAAAAAGGAAAGCACTGCAAGCGATGTGGGAGGCAGAAGAAGTGGAAAACACGCCTGAAGTTGCAGTTTTGTAGTAAATCTTTGCTTAATCGGCCAAAGTTCGAAGTTTATTGATGCTTTTTTCGAGCTTATTTATTTGCACTTATTGACAGACCAGTAAGCACCGATGTATTATTAATGTTCATATAAGTATATTTGCCCATCAGGTTCAATACGTATCATTCGATTAAGCTGTGGTTCTCACAGTAATTTATTTAGTCCTTTCTTATCTGGAGGAGTATCAACTCATGTCATTGCCCTCTCATGTCAAAACGTCACCACAGAGTCGTTCAGCCTTTACTCTGATTGAGCTACTCGTTGTCATCGCGATCATCGCCATATTGGTAGCCCTGCTATTACCAGCAGTTCAACAGGCACGGGAAGCGGCTCGCCGCAGTTCCTGCAAGAACAATCTGAAACAACTTGGATTGGCGCTGCAGAACTACCACGATACCTATACCGTACTCCCAATGGGCCGTGGTGGTCCAGGGCATCAATCAGGTGACCGATGGTCGGGTCGAGTCCACTTGCTGCCTTATGTTGAGCAGGCTTCTCTTTATGATGCCTGGATGGCACGGGCAACAGCTTCCGGTTACCCTTCGATTCGTCCTTGGGAAGAATGGCAGATCAATGGAATCGTTGTATCTGGACAATACATTCCCACTTATAACTGCCCTTCCGATACCTATCAGAAAGACCAGTTCGGTGGTCAGGGTGGTGCGAATTACATGTTCAACGGTGGGGACAATGGCGATCGTCTCGACGATGCCGATGGTCGTGGAACTTTCACACGCAACAGTGTCTATAAATTGCGCGACATTCTCGATGGGACCAGTAACACAATTGCAATGGGGGAAGCACAACGTCCACGCGGCGGCGGATCTTTGGGAGATGTCGCCCGCCCCAGTGGCAACTTTGACTCTATCGTACGAACGAATCCTTCTGGTTGTCTGGCATTTTTTGATAAAGCAGCTGGAACCTATGTGAACCCAATTCCAGGCGGATCTTTAATTGGTGGAGACCAGAAGCAAGGCTACCGCTATGGAGATGGTGGATCAGTATTTAGTTTCATTACAACAGTACTTCCTCCGAACTCTCCAAGCTGTATGCGTTCAAACAATGACAACGGAGATGCACTGTTGAGTGCAGGGAGTAAGCATTCCGGTGGTGCTCAGTTCGTTTTGTGCGATGGTAGCGTCCGTTTCATCAGCGAGAACATTGACACAGGTGACTTAACAGCTGCACCTCCCGGTGGAACTTCAGCTGCAAAATCTCCCTACGGCATTTATGGTGCCTTGGGAACTCGCTCTGCTAACGAAGTCATTGGCGAATTCTAATTAGACGATTGCTTCGTCGCCTGATTCATTTTGATGACTCCGGTTCCCCTTAACCGGAGTCATTTTAAATTTGAGTTGAAAAAGTTGGAGATGCTGAATTTGCAGGTGGTAGCCAATTTCCATTGACATTTCACTACACTTTGATGTAATGAATTATCGCTTGACTGCTCAGCAATCAGGCTTCTTAGTAAAAGAAATAATGGCATTAAATAGTGATATTACCGTGCTTGGCACAAATTCTTTTTGCGTTTCTTTTTTCTGAAGGAGTATTTACTCGTGCCCTACCGTCCATTAGTCAAATTGCCACGTCTCGGACGTGCAGCATTTACGCTGATAGAACTGCTCGTTGTCATCGCGATCATCGCCATACTGGTGGCCCTGTTATTACCAGCAGTTCAGCAGGCCCGGGAAGCGGCTCGCCGCAGTTCCTGCAAGAACAACCTGAAACAACTCGGATTAGCGCTGCAGAACTACCACGATACCTATACAGTACTTCCAATGGGACGCGGAGGCCCGGGACATCAATCAGGTGACCGTTGGTCGGGTCGAGTCCACCTGCTGCCATACGTCGAGCAGGCCGCACTATATGAAGCATGGATTGCTCAGGCAACCAATCCTGCCTCACCAACAATTGCACCTTGGAATGAATGGACTGTTAACGGAATCGTTGTCACTGGACAATACATCCCAACTTACAACTGCCCTTCCGATACCTATCAGAAAGATCAGTTCAATGGTCAGGGCGGGGCGAACTACATGTTCAATGGAGGAGATAACGGAGACCGACTGGATGATGCCGATGGTCGTGGAACTTTCACACGCAACAGTGTCTATAAATTGCGCGACATTCTCGATGGGACCAGCAACACAATTGCGATGGGTGAAGCTCAGCGGCCACGTGGAGGAGGTTCCTTAGGGGATGTCGCCAGACCATCAGCAGCAGATGGCTTTAACAATATCGTTCGAGTAGATCCATCTCAGTGCCTTGCACTATTTGACAAAGCGGCAGGAACTTATGTGAGTCCTATCCCCAGTGGCCAACTCATTGGTGGTGATCAGAAACAGGGTTATCGATATGGTGATGGAGGCCCTCCATTTAACTTCATTACCACTGTGCTTCCGCCTAACTCACCCAGTTGCATGAGGTCGAACAACGATAGTGGAGATGGACTCATGAGTGCTGGCAGTAAACACTCTGGTGGTGCTCAGTTTGTTCTCTGCGATGGCAGCGTTCGTTTCATCAGCGAGAATATTGACACCGGTAACCTTTCTGCGGCTCCCCCTGGCGGAACCTCAGCAGCCAAATCTCCTTATGGAGTATATGGGGCGTTGGGAACTCGCTCTGGTAATGAGGTGATTGGCGAATTCTAGACGATATCTAGTTTTACGGATTCAAAATCGCCCTCGGTTGCAAATGCTTGCGAGGGCGTTTTTTATGTCCGTAATGCGGGGTACGAAATCATGAAAAGAGTTCTGTCCCGAGTAAAATATCGTGATTTTCTTATCGACTGCGCCCAAGTTTTCTCAGAATCAGTATGAACAAAATGGCCCCTACGGTAGCCGTCACCAGTCGTCCCAGCAGATTGTAGGACGCCAAACCGAGTAATCCGAAAACCAGGCCTCCCAGAACCGCACCGACAACACCAATGACAAGATTCATCAGTAAACCGGAACTGCTGCCTTTCATGATTTTGCTGGCTAACCAACCCGCTGCGAGTCCAATGAGAATCGTGTAGAGTAAACCTAGCATTGTTCGGCCTTTAATCGATGAGGATTGATAGTTTCAATTTTGAATTGATTTTACTGAGGCAGAACAACAATCTGATTGGCGATCTTCTTGACCCCCGGCTCCAGTCTCGCAAAGGCTTCTGCCAGTTTTTTATCACGAGGTGTATTCACAACTCCATTCAAAATCAGCGATCCTGTCTCATCGAAATTGACAGAGACACCTGAAAACTGGGGCTTATTGAGCATTCGGAATGACAACTGGCGATCAACGGGAATCATCCGCGAGCGTGTGAATTGAGTTTGCGGAATATCAAAAGCAATAATTAACACAGGGCGGATTTTACTCTGTTTCGTTGGCTGTCCGCCATTAACATTACTGCCGTTGCGTTGCTGAAAATTCGGTCCCTGTTGGTTCAGTCTTTGTGTCCCGGCCTGTTCATCGCCGACAAACCGCCCCACATTGTCGCTTTGACCGACAAGGCCCTCATTGAATTCTCGTTCGATATTGGCAGAAGAACCGGCATCTGTATTAATCTCTTGCGTTGCAGCGGCTCCTCCACCAGTTGGCCCCGCAGCCGTTCCGCCACCGGCAACACCTCGCCCAGCCGCTCCTCCAGTTTGACCTTGATTCTGAGATTGATTTTGGTTCTGTGCATACGAGGCTGACTGATTAACAATCAGTAAGCCAGCCATCAGCGTGAACAAGAATCTAAGCATGATCAGTATCCCTGGTAATCAGTGAAATTCGACTGACTTTTCATTGGTGTGTTACGAAACTCTTCCAGAATATTATTGCAGCAGAATTGTTTCGACTTTCAATGTGGAAGTCTGTTTTTCTGGTTTTTTCCAGGAATTATCGAACGGATGCTGATCCTGAAAGAGCGTTTTTGCTTCTGAGGTGGTTTCCCCAATGACTTGTGTGGAAAGTTGTTGCTTCGCAAAAGGATGCCTTGATGGTCCTTCTGGTACAGTTTGCGAAACTTCACGATCCCTAGTCACAGGTTTACGTGCTGGCGTGGCGACATTCCAGCTCGTCAACTCAAACTCTGATCGCTCCGATGTTTTGTTTGCATCGAACTGAGAGTACAGCGCATCATCAATAACTGAACTGGAATTCGGACCAGGAGTAGATTGCTCTGAGTTGAGTGTCGTCTTGGCCAGTTGACCTTTCCCTTTTGGGGAAGTCGGAATTGTCGTCACCAGCATAGAGGGATCGGCTTTGACTGACTGAGGAACAATCGTTTCATTTGTCACCACAGTTTTCGGAAGCGAAGGCATTGTTCGACCATTGAGCAGGATGTCTGCCGGGTCGGAAAGTGTGACTTCAGAACTGTTAGCCGTATGTTTGACACGCAAACTGCAGACCGCTCGATGATCTCCCGTTTTCGGATACGGTATAAAAACCTGATAGGCATAGCCAATGTTCGTCTTCGTGCAGTACGCATTCCAGGAACCTTCATCAAACTCATAGATATGTATCGGTTTGCGTTGTTCTTCCGCAGTTCCCTGATCATCAAAGACATAAATTTTCACATTGCCGGTCACTTTAACCGGAGCCTCTTTCCCGTGAGTGAAAAAGAAGACCTGACCTGCAAACCCGCGCGAAGGCAATCCCTGTGGATCCCGTCCTTCGCCTGGCTGCCACAGTCCCATGATACTTGCTACTGAATCGTAAGGATCCTCAGCCGCCCAGAAGGTCAAGGCCGACATATTGACTGCCGCACAACCGCTTAACATCACGATCAGCATTGCTGCTGATATAATGGAAATCGATATTTTTTGGTTAGACATGGAAACTCTCATTCCAAACAGACGGTAGGTCAGACACTGTCTGACATGCTAAAAACGGAACGACACCTGACAAATCAATTCTTGAGTCGCACTTGTCCTTTGGTATTTTGCGAGTCCGGCTTTTTGTAGAGTGGATATCGTTTCCAGGGAATTCCCGAAGGAGTTTTCTGGGGAACCTGCTGATGAGACATCGGCTGGAGTTGTCCCGGGGCAACCATTGTTCTCGGAATACTGTCCTGCGTTTCCTGAGTCGCTTCTTCTCGTGAAGACTCCAGATCATCCGACTCCATTTCCATTGGCAACGGAGCCAGTTCAGGATGCTTCTCCCAATCGACTTCAGCCGGAGACATTGGCGATTCGAACGCGTGTGGGTCGGGAATACCGAAGATCGGGCCGTGAATTTCTTCAAACTCTTCCCGGAAGAAGTGAATACGACCCGCTTCGACTTCCTTCACCATTTCGTTGGTTTCATCGTTATGAATGATTCGCGGGGTGAGGAAAATGAGTAACTCTGTACGGATGTTGGATTCTGAATCGAATCGGAACGCACGACCAATAATCGGCAAGTCACCCAGCCAGGGAACTTTCCGAATGGTGGTATCTTCGGTTTTAGAAATCATGCCACCCAGCACAATTGTCTGTCCATCACCAACACCCACAGTGGCCCGGGCGACGGAGATGTTCTTAATCGGAGAGTTAATCGTATTCCCGTTTTCGGCATCAACAAAAATTGGCACTCCACCCGCTTGATAGGCACTTCGTTCGGCAACCACTTCCATTACGATTTGACCATCCGGTTTCACACGAGGTGTGACCGAGAGAATAATCCCCGCTTCGTCGTATATGATATTGGGGTTCGCCACTCCGTTCGCGGTGATGTTTACACCGTTGATAATCGGAACTTCCTGACCCACTTGAATCTGAGCCAGTTGACTGTCGACCGTTCGAATTTGCGGACGGCTCAAAACCTGCACATTCCGCTGCTGTGCCAGGGCTCGTATCAATACGCTGACCGATTCTGAACTAGCTGAAAGGACCAGCCCACCAAAGCCAAGATCTCCATTGACTCGACCGACACCAAAGTTGGCCAGACCTTGTCCAGCCACAAGATTCGGTTGGGAAGCCGGTCCGGTATTGTTGCCCAGGTTAGGATAGATCGACGGGTTGTTGAATAAAAATCCGGGAGCTCCATCCTGAGAAACAATTTGCTGAGAGGTTGTCTGAATGTTCTGGTTTGTTGTGGTATTCGTAACGGTCAAGAGGTTGTCGATCACGCTGCGGTCAAACAGAATTGAATCCTGAAATCCGAGTTCCACGCCAAATTCATCCAGATTGTTCAACTCCACTTCCACAAGTAATGCTTGAATGACAACCTGAGCTGGATCGCAATCGATTTGCTCGACCACCGCCATGATCTCCGCAAAATACTCCGGCGTGGCACTAATCAACAGATTGTTACTGAGTGGTTCAGGAACAATAATCACCTCGCGCTCCAGCAGTTCGAACGAACTGACAAGTGCGGGATCAATCGAGTTCAATTCTCGTTGCGATTCCAGAAACAGATTGATCGCCTCGGCTGCATCGGCCGCGGGCACATTTCGCATTTCGATGACTTGATTGATTCGCTTTTTCGGAGCCGCATTGTCAAGACGAAGTAGAATTGCCTCGACCACCGTCAACGCATCGCGGCCACCAATCGCCAGAATGCTGTTGCTGCGAACATCGACAGAAAACCGAAGCGGTAATAAGGTGCTTCCTGAATCACTTGTTCCTGCAAGATTCACACCGACTGGACTCTCGGCATTGTTCTCATCAAACAATTCCTGTAGCAGGGTTAACGAAGCAGCGGCATCAGCATGTATCAGTGTGAAGACTTTCACTTCCGCTTCTGCATCAGAAGGCTGATCGAGTGATTGAATCAGTGCAGTGATCAACGGCAATGATCGTTCCGGAGCAATCACAGTCAAACTGTTAGTGCGTGGATCGGCCGAGATGCGTACGTCTGAGAGGATCCCTGATCGAACAAGTTCTGCCTGTGTGCCAGAGCCCGCCAGGAATTCGAGGACAAATGATTTCGGCTGATTATTCTGCTGCTGATTTCCCTGCTGCGTCGACTGTCGTGGATTCAACGCTTCATCGAGTGCAGTATTAATGAACTCTGCCAGTTCCTCGGCGACAGCATTTTTTAAGGGGATAATTTGCAGACGTGAAATCGCATGCGATTCATCTTTATCGAGATCGTGAATCAGCTTACTGATTTCTTTCAGATCGCGAGGATCGGCTTGCACAATCAGCGAATTCGTACGTGTATCGGCTGTTATCCGAACACGAGTTCCCAGGCCGGGACGCTCTTCATAAAACTCTTCAATCACGGTAACCGCTTCAGCCGCACCTGCATTTTTCAAACGGAATAACTGGAGTTGTAGTTTCGGATCGACTTCCTGATCGAGTTCGTCAATCAACTGCTTGACCGCTTCCATTTCAATCGATGGAGCGACAATCAAAACCGCATTTGGTTGGACGACCGGAATCAAATTCACCGGCCGATTCTGACGACTGGCTCGTTGATCGGTCGATTGCACAGACTCATAAACACTGTTGAGCAGTGTTGCCAATCCTTCGCTGTTGACCTGTGTCAAATAACGCAAATGAATTTCCGGAGTCGTCCCGGCACTCATCGTTTCGATAGCACGAACAATCTGCATCACCGATTCCACATCGGCTTCGTTACCACGCAAAATCAACAGCCCCAGTTCGTTCAATGCTTCAATGCTCACATCACCACGAATCTGATCGAGAATTGCATTTAAGTCGGCTGACGGTCCAGGCTGTGCTGGATTTTCGGGAGTCGGCTGTGTGGGACTGGTTGGGGCTTGTTCATTCTGCGTAGCAGCCTGTTGAACCTGCGCCAGGATTTTCGGTAGTTGTTTGCTCGTCGCTTCGTGAACTTCCTGAGGCGCAAACATCACTTCGGTGGATTTGTCTTTCGGAGTCGCCCGACTTTTGTCGGCTGCCTGATCCAGAACATCCATCACTCCAACCAGTTTCTCACGGGCAGCTTTCTCGGCAACCAGAATAATTCGATTGGACTGCTGATCGATTCCCATCGTGAATGTCACAGGAAGAGTTTTCCCATCACTCGGAACAGAAACCTTAAACGCAGGCAACCCGAGTGGACCTTCTTCAATCAACTCGGCATGGTCCCCGTAAATATCATAAACTTGCCGCGCCAGAGCAGTCGCATTGAGAAACTTGGGTTCAATCGCCAGCGCTTCTTGAGAATTCTTCTCAGAAGCGGCAGTGACTTCCTCAAATGCAGCTTGTTCAATCCTCTGGGCTGGAATTTGTTTCGAAGTCTGAGTCATCTGAAGATGTGACACTTCGCCAGATTTCTTGACGGTATTGGGATCTTTTGTCTCATTGACATACGGAGAATATCGCTGCCGAAACTGATCATCTTCCAGGACAATCAGAAACTTGCCCTTGTCCATAATACGAAATCCAGTCGATTCCAATTCCTGATTGAGAATCTGAATCGCATCGGCTGGCGTATAGGGATTGCGATCGTAGCGACTCAAACGACCTCGTGGAGCCTTCGGCATCACCAGTTGCTGGCCGGTGTCTTCGGCCAGTTCTTTCAGAATGCTCGACCAGCTTTTGCTCACAAATCGCAAATGGATTTCGGGCGTATTTTCCTCACCAATTAACCGCGCAGGCTGCAAGACAAGACATAAAATTGCCGGCAAGCATATTTTGAGAATCAAGTCCCGCATGGTGGACTCCGTAATTGCCTGAACAGGCAGATGGGGTAAACTAGGAAGGGATCATGGGTGTCGATTCGGGAGAATCGGCAGGGGGGTTGTCGGTTGTATCGGTTTTAACGACGACTCGACTCTAACCTAAACACCGCTTCCACTCAGAGAGACCGCAAGTTTTCCAGAAACTTTGAAATTTAAGAGGAAATGCAGGTGTGAGCAGTTGAGCAAGATATCTGCCTCAATGATTGGTCAATCAGGAGGCTCTACTGAGCTTGCAGTTCGAGCAGGATTGCTCGTTCAAGATCGAGATCTCGACCTTGAGGAATCCAGCCGGAGGGGCGGGATTGACCCAATACAGGTGTCAGATCTCGCTGTAGTGGAGAAGTCTCCTGAAATGTCGCTCCTCCGGGAGAATTGGCGGTGATCGCATCAATATCTTCCAGCTCTTTCAGAGCCACCACTTGAATCGCATGCCCGCCTGATTTCACAGGGGAAACGGTAATCACGACTTTCCGCCGAATGGTTTGCAGCGTACTTTCCAGACGATTCGACCAGCCCACCGATTCCTTGTGCCAGGGTTCGAGCAGACCCGAGCCTGTTCGATACTTCGTTTCGATGGTACGTGCCTGTCGATTTTCCCGCTCGATTTCAAAGTGAAATCCATGCAAAACATCAATCACACGCTCCCACGCCACTTCCTGGGAAGTAGCCGAGACGACAAGTGGGTTCGGAACGGTCGCGCTCGCCCGAGGCCGCATCTGCATGGCAGCGCAGCCGGAGATCATCGCGAACAGAAATAATCGGGTGAGAGTTCGAGTCACACTGAAACGAGCCAGTTCGTTAGTTGGAGAAATTCCGCCAGAGAAACAAGGCAGAGTTTCGTAGAATCCCGATTTCAGAGCAAGAGGAATTCTGCTGAGACAATAGGATTTTGGGAACTGGCTGGTCGAAAGATTATGTCAATTGTATTTATTACAATTTTATAGCTAGTTGGTACAGGAGTATTTTCTCAATCTCTTGAATGGAATCTCCCTTCACAGCGAGTCCCAATTTTGCCAGTGTGCACATTTCTACCTGCTGGCTCAAGAAGAACTTGGGTGGGGTAGCCTTCAGAGGCTGGGCAAATAATTTCAAATGATTCTCAAGAAGGGGAATGCTAATGCAGGAAATTTGACATAACTCTCAATCACCCACCGTCAACCTCTTGTAGCTTCACCACACAATTAGCTGCTTCGCATCAACCTGTGCCACCCGCCGCGGGAACTGATTTGAAGTGATCGCAATGTGAAACTCAATGTGATCTATTTTTTAATGCAAGGGTTGGTACCCGACTAGTACAGTCGAATTGCCACGAAAGATTTTTCCGAAGTCATCCACGTTCCCTTCTGCGAATGCGCAGCCCAGTGGGAGTTTTATATAGACCTTCAGTGTCATATTTCACAGTAAAATATTAACGTATTTGATCCAGGATTTCATCGTCGCTGTAGCCGGAGCAATTTTATTGCCTCTGTGCTTCCATTCTTGGCAGATTCTCTCAGCCACTCCATTGCGTTTATTTCGTCTTTATTCAAGCCAATCCCTCTGGCATACATTGTACTAATAATAAACTGGGCATCTGCATCATTCTGGTTGGCTGCCTTTAATAGCCATTTTGCAGCTTCGGTCGAACTCTGCTTAACCCCGTCTCCACTGTAGTAAAGGAGGCCAAGATTATATTGAGCGGTTTTTTCACCTTGTTCAGCTGCCAGCTGGAAATACTCATGAGCTTGTTCATAATTATGTTCAACGCCGCTGCCATTGAAATAAATCATTCCAAGATTGGTCTGAGCATTCGCATTTTTCTGTTTAGCGGCTTTCTGATACCAAGCCATTGCAAGTGAAATATCTTTCGGAACGCCGCGTCCGATTTCATAGAGATATCCGATCTGAAATTCAGCGTCTGCATATTGCTGTTCCGCAGACAATCGATACCATTTGGCCGCTTCTTCGTAGTTTTGATCGACCCCTTTTCCGCTTTGTAACAAAATGCCCAGCAAATACTGGGCTTTCGAATGATTCTTTTCAGCTGCTTTCCGATACCACTTCGCAGCCGTGCTGTGGTTTTGCTCGATACCCTCTCCGTTATGATACATCGTTCCCAACGAGTAAATGGCTTGCATGTGATTCTGATCTGCGGCTTTTCGATAAAACGAAACGGCCAGCTCGTCATCAACATCGACGCCTATTCCATGATCGAACATGGATCCCAGCATGTATTGAGCTTTCGCGAATCCTTGCCTTGCCGATTTGCGAAACCATTTCTCTGCTTCGGTGTAGTCTTTTTGAACTCCCTCTCCACGGTAATAACAATGGCCCAAATAGCATTGCGCCTCTGCATGCCCCTGCAAGGCCGATTTGCGATACCAATTGGCAGCGATGGCATCGTCTTTCTCTACACCGGCTCCAATGCTATACATGTCTCCCAGATTACACTGAGCTTTCGCATCTCCCTGTGCAGCTGACAAACTGAACCACTTAATCGCTTCAAGTTCATTAATCTCAACCCACCGGCCTGTATGATACATCACGCCAAGACTATTCTGGGCATTAACTTGTTTTTGGAAAGCTGCCTTTTGAAGCCATTTAAAGGCCTGCTCGTCATCCTGCTCTACCCCTAAGCCTTTAACGTATTTTACTCCAAGGTTGTTTTGAGCTAAGGCATTCCCTTGCTCGGCAGCAAGTCGATACCATTTGATCGCTTGCACATAATCCTGAGTAACTCCATTGCCAAAGTCGTACATTTCACCCAGCCAGCACTGAGCATCGATGTGTCCTGCCAAAGCCGCTTTGCTGAAGTACCGAGCCGCTTCTTTGCCATTCTTTTCAACCCCATCTCCTTCGAGATATTTGATTCCCTGGCGATAATTGTATTCGATTGAACCGGTCGCATGCTCCTCTTCCTGATCCGAACTGAATACAGAGACATTCAGAAAACCGAATAGTAAAAGAGTAAAAATCGGAGGAAAGATCGTCTGCATGCTATCAAATCTCTAAGCAAATCATTCTGAACGAGAATTACTATATAACGTCCGTTCAGCATATCTGACAAAAGCAGACACATCAACTTACGTTTATTGAGAAAGTGGGATTTATTGCTCCCATTTTTCGTCACAATAAAATCGGGGTGCGGGACAGGAACTTCCTGATGAACTTGATTCCTGGCGAACTCTGTCGACTTGCCGGGGCCCATACTCAAACTCGTTTGAGCATGCAATGTGCGAATGAATTCAATTCAACGGGCCAGCCGCGTAGAAATGTACTCACAGGGTGCCCCAACCGACTTTGTCGGCTTGTCTTTACCCACATATTTACAAAGTCGTGCCGGGGTGTTTTGCATTTTCCGAAAATCTTAAGTTCTTACTTCTCAAAGACATTCATCATTTGAGCAGCATTCTGGAAGTCATTTGGTGCGAGAATTGCTCGGTCAACTCTGGCCCGTGAGGATCAATGCGGGTGGGGTATGGTGACGGGACGGGACACCGCTTCGAAAGACGTTTACAGCATTAAGAGTCTTTTGCAGGGATGCAGTCTTGTGGCAATCTGCGAACTTGATGTCAATCGGTGGGCCGAACTTAACTTTGGAACTTGTGATCTGGGAGATGCACGGCGGACGCGGCGAGCGGTCAAAGTGGCACGACTGATGGCCGAGCATCCCGATGGCAGCACGCCGGCACAGTGCGAGCGATGGGCGGATCTGAAAGCCGCTTACCGATTATTTGATTGCGATGAGGTGACCTTCACCACTCTGGCCGAACCGCATTGGCAACAGACCAGAAAACAGGCACGCCGAACGGTTTTACTGATTGGCGATACGATGTCGACTCACTTTGAGTTTCGTCGACAGATTGAGGGAATGAAGCAGGCCAGGAATGGATCCGCACGTGGCTTTCTCCTGCACAATTCGATGATGGTCTGCGCGGCTTCGGGCGAGATTATTGGGTTGGCAGGACAGGAACTGTTCTATCGGCAACCGGCTCCGAAACAGACTTCCTTTCAACGGAAGAAACGCGAGCGGGAGTCCGAAGTCTGGGGACGCGTGATCGATCTTGTCGGCCCGCCGCCTGAGCAAACCCGGTATGTGCATGTGTTTGATCGGGGAGCAGACAACTTCGAAGTTTTCTGCCATCTTGTTGAGCAGCGATCCGACTGGGTGATTCGAGCCGCTCAGATGCATCGGGCCGTGACCGATCCAGACGGTCAACGCGTGAGCGTAAACGACTTACTGGCTCAGCAACCGGTGTGGGGAACGTATGAGTTGGAAGTGCGGGGATCTTTCCGATCTCCGCAGCGAACGGCGAGGCTGGAAGTGTGTGTCGCCGAGGCAATCCTTCCTCGCCCCAAACGTATGACTCCGTATCTGAAACAGGTCGGCCTTGAGGAAATTCGTCAATCGGTGATTGAGGTGCGGGAAATTGATGCCCCCGCTGGTGTTGATCCTTTGCGCTGGGTGCTGTGGACCTCGTTACCGGTTCCTTCATTCGCGGCGGCCTGGCGGGTGATCGAGTATTACGAGCGCCGTTGGTTGATCGAAGAGTTTCATAAGGCGATCAAGACGGGGTGCCGTCTGGAGTCGCGTCAGTACTTGAAATCACAACGTCTCGAAGCGTTGGCTGGAATGATGAGTGTGCTGGGGGTGCGTCTGGTTCAAATGAAAATGCTCGCCCGCTCGCAACCGGACCATCCTGCCGAACAGGTTGTCCCCAAGGTCTGGCTGGAGATGCTGCGTGTGCTGCGGAAGGGATCAAAGATTGACACGCTCCGCGAATTCTTCCGCCAACTGGCGGGACTGGGCGGACATCTGCTTCGTACAGGAGATGGCGAACCCGGCTGGCTGACCATCTGGTGCGGTCTCGACAAACTTCTGCTGGCGATCCGTGGCTATGAAGCCATGCGAAAAAGATATGGGTAAAGACAAGGCTCAGTAGGGCAGGCTCCTGCCTGCCTTTCCTGAATGGTGTTTACGATGGTTCTCCGTAATCATCCCTCGTATTTGAAATTTTGATTGGCGGATGATTTTTGCACTCCCAGTCCTCAGGGTAGACTCCCTGCTTCACCCAACGATTGAAGCTTGTCGCTGCCAATCTTTCGGACACTCAACGAGTTTGTGTTTGACGAGATTGTAGTGGAGGTCATCGAAGTGAGCTTCAAAGGCCAATCTCGCTGACATTCGCGGATGGCATCGCCGAGAATCATTCGGTTTTCAGCGAGTTGAAATCATCAACGTTGGCGATGAGTGACCTCCGTAAAGAAATCTATCCCGCCAGGGATAGAGGGGCGTCGATAATTTGGCATCCAAACGACCTTCCACACAAGGAAGGCAGGCAGGAGTCTGCCCTCCTTGACTGTTGCATCGGCCTACGATTCAATATGAGTCTCTATTACTGATTTGATTTTTAGCTCGATTTCTGTGTAGAAATCCACTTCTTCGCTGTCTGTTTCTAGGGAGACAACAAGGGAGTATCGAGCATCTTTTTCCCAGCAGTTTAAGTGTTTTCGTTCCTTCCACCATCCTGAAACTGGATAAACGGCCAGCACACCAGAGCTAGCGAGATCCGCTGCAGTACCAGTCCAAACATCAGAATGAACTGAGCCTTTTTTGCGATACCAGCTTCCTAATGTCCATTTTTGTTCATCAGCAGGAGACGATTCATTGTCGTCATCTTTCTGAGCTTCGGCACTGATACGTGCTTGAAATTCAGCCGTAGTTTCTCCCGGTCGTTTAACGTCGAATCTCAGACCATGTGATTGATAGCGATGCTTGCGAATCCAACCTCTTTCGCCAGGGTTTGGCTCAATAAAGTAAGACAACGTAACCCGCATAGTAACATCTGCATCGAAAAGTTGTGTCAAGACTGAATTAGGCCAGGGTAACTCATGCAGATGCATATGTTTTGTCTTAATTTCTGAGCCAACTTTGTGATACGGACGAAGAGATTCTTCAATCACCATAGTTGCAGCATTACCAACACTAGACATGGCCTTGGTAAGATTTGGCACTCCGTAACCATAAGTACGTAATCGTGCCACCTTCTTCCTTTTCTCATCCGGGAATTCCTCCATCATTTTGTCTGTCCATCGAGCTGAATGAATTAACAAAGCACGTATTGTTTCTGGCCACAGTTTTGGATATTTGCTCCAAATCAGAGCAGCGTAACGAGATGCTAGTGCTGTGGCAGCACTGGTATCTCCTGTCGTAGTAAGTTGAGCGGTTCCGGTCCCCATTCTTGTTGTCAGCAGAGAAAGATCGTCCAGAAAGTCAGCATCGCCATTGGCTGGATAGATCGCGTTGTTGCCACCTTCCATAACAATATCTGGTTTAAACGGCCATGTGATATTCCATAAAGTTGATGTACGACTGGAAGGACTGAGGCTGTCAGCTTCGGCAATTGTGTTCCAATGTTGAACTACTGGGTCATTGATGGTGGTTTTTTGAGTCATCGCTCCAACACTGATTGCATTCCAAGCCTGATTTGGATCTTTGACAGGACGATGTGCGTTTATGGAGGGGTAATTTATTCGCTCGGTTAGTGGTTCAATATTTCCAGCAGACACGCAAACCAATCTTCGAGGAGCGTCTTCAGATTCTGCTCCAGCACAAAGACCATCTATGGCTGCAGACCACGACGAAGGAAGTCCCTCCTCGCATCCGTCATTAGAGGTAACAGTAAGACAGAATGCTCGTTGGACACTGGATGATGCGATCTCAATCTGCGACATGGACTGTGATGTAATTTCGCCGTACAGATCTGGATCATTGGCTCTCTGAATTGAAAAGATCTTGACCGACTCAAGGCGATGACCGAGTATTACCGGATCAGTTGAATTGAGATGCTCGTTCAGGCAACCATACAACGCCAGTCCGGCCATTTCGGTTCCGTGCCCATCAACGTCGACACCATTACGATGTGGTAACACATACAGAGCATGTTGAGCGTCGATTGCTCTTGTTAACAGTGGATGTCCCGCTTGGATGCCCGTATCAAGATGACAAACCGCAGGGGCCGTCGCAGGAGGGGGCGTGGTTCGAATGAGCAGTTCGTTGATGAAATCGATATGATCAAGAGGGGCGAGATCAAGAAATTCGCTATTCGGGATACGAGCAAGGCGAATCTCAGCGAGGATTTCGAACAATCCTTCTACCTGAGTAAGTTTTTCTAGCGATGTCGTCACAAGCAGAATAATTCGTTCCGGAAAAACTATGCTTCGATCGGTTGTATTAATTCCGGCACGGTTTGCTCGAGCTTTGAATCCTGCGATTTCGTCGTCCCTGCTGTTATTGCTCCGTCTAATCCAGATTTCATAATTGCGATCGTCTACAGCCTTCGGCATGTCATGATTGTCAGTCCAGAAGGACCTGATCGTCGCCAATCGTATATGATTGATACTCTCAGTGAGTTTTTTTTCTTTAGGTTTTCCGGATCGGGGGTCATCTTCGAAGCAATACCGTTCAAATGCATTAAGAAAGATGCTTTCTTTACCTACCGGAATAAAGACGGTTGCCATCATTATTCCATCAACTACTCGGGAATTCAGAAGTTCAATTCCACTTTGTCGGCGTTCAAGACTCTTCAGAGCAAGTTTCAAGCCGTCATTACTCTCGAACTGAAGAGTCGTTCCCTTAGATTTGGCTGTTGCTGGGGAAGCGTTCTTTGCCTTTTTCGCACACTCCGTGATCTCACTTATTAACCGCTGTCCATGTTGAACTCTGGATATTCCATCTGGAAGTTTAAGCTTGGGCTCACCACCAGGGCAATCGCATGAGATTATGCCTGATTTCCTGTTAAATATCGCAGTAAGTTCTCGGAATTCCAGCTCGCGGTGAGTCGTTTCGAGCGGATGCTCATTTTTTCGTCGGTGTATCTCTTCAAAATTGTCAGTGCTAATCGGCGGAAGATCGCTGCATTCGCCGCTCCCTCGCCTTTGCGGATTCGGCTTGTATCTTCTGCAAAAGTCACATCCAAACTCCAGTGCATCTGGTTCTCAATCTTCCAGTGGTCCCGAACGTGCTTAGCCAGGGCTCGCACTTTAGGCGGCAGGCTGGAGATGAAGTAGATCAACTCCTGCGACGTCTTCCCATTGACCGTTCGTTCGCGGTACACCATGCCGATCGATTTGACATCGACCCACCCGAGTTGTTTCACTTCGGCTGGGGCAGGAAAGACGATGTAGCGTCGATATTCGTCCCGTCCTCCGTTTGATTCCCGTGTCGTATGACGCCGAACTTTGGGATGCTGAAAGTCGTTCTCAGAAAGCTCCTCAAACTTCTGATTGATAAGCTCATACAACTTCGGTTGATTCCCCTTGACGGTCATCACGTAGTCCGCGTTTTTGCCACGCAACTGCCGGGCTACCGACTTGTTTGCATGAGCCGCATCGACAGTCACAACGGCTCCCGATAGCTCCAGCAGCTCAATCAACTTCGGCATCGCTGTCTTCTCGTTCGTGCCTTCCTCGACCGGTAACTGTCCCAGGCACAAATGCAGATCACCCGCCCAGGCCGTCACAACATTTAAAGCTCCCTTGCCAGCAACTTTGTCGAAACTCCGTCTGAGAACTTTACCATCCAGATGCACGCCCTGGCCGGCGAGATCACTTTGCAGGGAATCCACCCACTTGATCAAGCATTCCGAGAATGCGACCGGATCGAGTCGTGAGAAGACTCGACTGAACGTATCGTGCGAGAAAATTCCATCTGGCAACAGCACAGGCAGAGAATACCGCTGAGCGAAACATATTTCTTGAGGAACTTGAGATGATTGCGAGCATAGATTTTAATCTCCGTCCAATGATCGCAATTAGCAACCGCCCCGCAGAGAGCCAGAAAAATCATATCGCTGAGCGAATGAGTAACTTTGTAGTCCTCTCGTGGATCAGCCAGGTCTTCAAAGAAAAGTAAAAATGACAACGGATTGGAAAATATTGCAAATACCTTGGTCGAAGTTGCAAAAGTCCTTGCGCACAACGAGACCCTCGTGGCCTCAAACACCGAGACTGGTAAGATGCATTTCCAGTGCCATTCTCATCCGATTGCCCTGATTGCGGAGAATATGTCATTATCCGAAATCGATGAATATGGAGACCCTGGTAATTGGTCGTACAATGGTAACAAATCAGGAAGTCCTGCCCCAGCGACATCATCAGATGCACCTGCAGGAACTCTAAAAGTCTATGAGAGATGGTCAAGTGAGTATGGAGACATCCTAGAAGGACATTACTTTAGATATCTTGATGGCTCAATTGACAACATCAAAATATCTGAAGCAACTTAGTATTTTTTGAATATATTTACACGTTTTTTGATTTAGGAAGGAAGCGGACTTGAAACGTAACGACCCAAGCATTGAGGATTTGGAGCGAGCCAATAATTTCACAAAATCTGATTGTCCTCGACGGTACTGTTGGTGGTGGGTTAGTACTGCTTTTGAATGGGATTTATCAACCTCTGAGGGGTGCACTCGCCTCATAGACCCCCCTTCCAGCTGGAAAAATAATGACGTTCCATGCTGTAGGTGCTCTGAAGAATCTAACCATGATCACTTTGAACCTAGAGAACCATGTATTGAAAAAGACGGAGCGGACATGCAAAAGTTTTGTTAGCCGGATGGTGGCCCGACCGACTCCGTCGGTTGGGTGCTGAAAGCACACGAGGCTTTGCCGTTCGCTCTCCCTGTCTATTTAACTGCAAATTTATCGTTCGTCTCCCAGTTACCCAAGCGTTCAAACGACCTTCCACAGAAAGAAGGCAGGCAGGAGCCTGCCCTACTTGACTCAAATTTGTTTGAGCAGGCAATGCGAGGGTAGGTAAGTAGGGTGCGTCTCGACGCACCTTTCACCCGAAGTTATTGAACCCCTCATCATACCAAATTGGTTGGCCTAACTGATGAACTGGGCGTACTTAGAACGTCTGAAATGGATCGTAGATTGGTTCTGCAATCATTGCAAGGTGCGTCGAGACGCACCCTACGAAACTAAAAGATATCGTGGCGATTTGAATTCATGGGATCATTCTTGAAGAGTCTGACTCAGGCATGTACGCTTATTGGTGTTGTGAAGATTGCGGTATATTTTCTTTGGATCATCAGCGTTCTGTGACAAAGAGCCTATGCATTCTTCTAAAGTTAAGTATTGTATCCGTGCTCGACCCAATAAATGCGGTAAAACTTTGCCGTACTTCGGCGGTCGAATACCTGTTAGGCCACTTCACACCTCATGTCTCAGTCACATCGCAAATACGAAGAGATTGGTGAGTGGAGCCACGAGGTTGTCGAGCGGGCTTTACGTGATGACGACACAGAGGTATTGCTTCGAGCAGTTATCGGTGTTTCGATGCACCATGATGACTGGCGTTACGCCCAGGGTTTGTGCGTCCGGCTTTCCACGCACCATCACTTCAACGTGCGCGGTAACGCTGTGCTTGGTTTCGGCCACATTGCTCGCGTTCATCAGCAACTCGACCGAGCCACAGTTCAGCCGATTATTGAGGCTGCATTGCGTGACACCAACGATTACATTCGCGGTCATGGTCATGATGCAGCGGATGACACGGCGCATTTTTTAGGATGGAGTTATGATGAGAAGCCAGTGGCCTAACCTGTCGCCGGAGCCAACAGCCGATGTGCGCAGCGGTTTATCGCAAGAGCATTGGGTTCGCGGAGTCGCAGTTCGGCTGTGGCTCAGCTTTTTTCGTTAGTAAGGCATGGAATGGGGCAAGTAAAATTCGCAGTTCGGTGTGCAGGCTGCAAGGGGCAGGCAATTGCTTTAATGCGCCCCTTTGGGGTGCGTGGAACATATCGCGAGGCAACTGCTGAGATGGTGGCAGTCAGGATAACTTGTTTAAGCTGCGGAAATACGCAGGAATCTGCAACAGGTGTCCCGTTTGAATTGTGGTACAAGGCAGATGTTCGAGGGCAACTGCTTTGGTTCAATAACGAAGAACATGGGCAGGCGCTGCTCGAGTACATTGAAGGTAGTCGCGAGCGGCCTGAGTTTCCGGTGTCCACTTGGGTTGAGGTGCTCCCCCGTTGGATGCTTTCTTCTAAGAATCGAATAGTTGTTGCTGAAAAGGTGCGGGAACTATTGGACGGTTGAGTTAGCTTACTAAATCGAGTAAGGACCACCATCGCAGGGCTTACGCACCGATTGCTCGACGCAACTGCTTGACATATTGTATCTTGTGGTCTTGGTCGTGTCGAGAATTGTCCGGTGGCGGGCAGCGGGATGATCGTTTTAGCAGGAGGCGGTCATGGAAGACCAGGCACGAGGATTTGTTGCGATGCTCGAATCGTGTTTCTCAGAACTGGAAGATCCCCGCAACGAGAACTCTTGCGAGCATCTGCTGATCGACATCATTGCCATAACCATTCTGGGCGTGACGTGCGGAGCTGATGACTGGACAGACCTGGAAACGTTTGGCAACGGACGTCGCGAATGGCTCGAAAAGTTCCTGGCACTTCCCAACGGAATTCCTGCTCACGACACATTCCGACGAGTCTTTGGAATGCTTGACCCGAAGCAGTTTTCGACGAGTCTGTTTCAATGGACTCACGCTATTCAGGATGCGACGGACGGTCAATTAATTGCCATTGATGGCAAGGCACTCAGACGCTCGTTTGCCAAGCGGACTGGAAAGAAGATGTTGCACCTGGTGACTGCATGGTCGAGTGATAATGGCCTGACACTCGGTCAGGTTACTTGTGAGCAAAAGTCCAATGAGATCACGGCTATTCCACAACTGTTGACCATGCTGGACCTCAAAGGGAACACGGTCACGATTGATGCAATGGGTTGCCAGACGGAGATTGCTGCACAAATACGAGAGCAAAAAGGGCATTATGTGCTGGCTCTCAAAGGGAATCAGTCATCGCTCAAGGACGACATGCAGGCGTTATTTGATGTGGAGGCAGAGCGAGATTTTAGTGGAGTCAAGCACCATGTGTTTGAGAGTTCGAACTCTGGACATGGCCGCATGGAAGAACGTACCTGCCATGTTCTGGAAATACCCAAAGATCATCCACAGCGTGAGAAATGGCGAGATCTGAAGACATTGGTTGTCACGGTGTCGCGTCGTCAAGTCGACGAAAAAGAGACTTGGGAATCACGATTGTTTGTCAGCTCGCATCCGCCACGAGCCAAGTTTGTTGCCGAAGCAATCCGTCGCCATTGGAGCATTGAGAATAGTCAGCACTGGATTCTGGACGTGACGTTCGGCGAAGACCATCGACGCCAGCAGGACCGAAACGGAGCGAGTAATCTGGCAGCGGTGAGACGACTTTCAACCAGCTTGCTTCGTCAGGAAACAACACTCAAAAGGGGAGCAAAGTGCAAGCGAATGAACTGTGCATTAGATCCGAATTACCTGTTGAAAGTCTTCACGCCACCAGAAACAATCGATGCGTAAGCCCTGACCACCATCGCACAATTTTTGAATTTACAGCACGGTCCAAATGGAGCACGATATTCTATTGACCCTGGAACACCATTAATCCAGCAATTAACCTGAACATGATTCATCCAACATTTCTTAACATATGGAAAATTTGTTGTCGGAGTCGGCCAGAAGTGATGAGCTGGATGTACTCTCATTTTACATCTCAACTTTAAGTTTTTACAGTAACGAATTAAATCAGTAACCCATCCCCTCGCGTCGGCAATTGCTTCGTCTACTGGTGTACCTATGTTATTGACTGCGCTGATTAAAGCTTGTAAGCACGACGGCGTTGCCAAGCATGCTGTTAAAGTAAGGCCAAAAGCGGCTGCAATTGCCTCAGCTTCAGTAATCGCGATTGCAACCCCTCCTACAATAATTACGGCTGGATTATTTCCGCTTGGATCGCTAAAACTCAATGGGTTGTTTATAACATAGGTAAGCCAAGGGCAGGCTCCTGCCTGCCTTCCTGCTATTCACGGGTGGCCCTCATGGAAAAGTGCTCACTGAATCTCTTCAATCGTCTCCACCGGCACCGAAGACGTCCCGGCTGGTGTCGACGTCCCTTCAGCAGGAGCAGTTGAAGTCGCAACCGGTGCCGGAGTCGAGGTACCCGTTTCTACCGGGCTTGAGGTCGTCATCTCAGGCTCAGCGACTGGCGTCTCGACCGGCTCTGCCGGAGCCTTCGTTTCCTGAATAATCTCAGCCGACTTGATGTAATCAAGATTAGGAAAACTCTTCTTCAAATATTCATTGCCACGCGACTGAATCTGCCCCTGATCAGGCTGCTCCCCATATTCAGAGTTAAGAGAATCAACAACATCCATCCCCTCAATCACTTTGCCGAAAGGCGGGAAGCCTTGAGGATCGAGTGAGCCGGAGTTGTCGCCATAGTTGATAAACAACTGAGTCGTTCGCGGGTGACCCAACCGATATCGTCGGTTGGGTGCTGAAAGCACAAGAGGCTTCGCCGTTCGCTCTCCCTGTCTATTAAACTGAAAATTTATCGTTCGTCTCCCAGACACCCTCTTAAGAACTCACTCGCTTGCGCTTCGTGCTTGTATCACGTATTAGTGGGGGTTTCGTTTTCTAATGTGAACGATTCCGTCTTCAAAAAGTTTTCAATCGCCGTAATTGCTCGTTTGTCGCGCATTAAGTAAAGGTGCAGGCAGGGGAAGGAGTAGAAGTCGGTCATGCCTTCGAGGTTGGTGCTGGCGACGGTGACGGTGCCGTCGTCGTCGCCGGGGATCATGGGGTTGTAGCCGTTGGAATTGGAGCCGCGGGCTCCGGCGATGACGCCGAAGGGCACCGTCGGAATGGGAAGTTTGTCGATGGTTTCATCCATTGTCCGCAGCTGGCTGCCGGCTTTGCCCATCAGCCAGTGGAAGGGGGGAAACTTGTCGAAGAAGTCGGCCATTTCGGCTCCGTGATTCGGGGTGCCGAGCATGACGACTTTGCCGATCAGTTGCTGTGCAATAGATTCACTTCCCGGCAGGCCGAACCAGGCGCGGATGACGAGTCCGCCCATGCTGTGGCCGACGAGGTGAATGGTTTCGACGCCTTCGAGAGAGTCGATAATTTTCTGTAAGTCAGCAGCGGCCTGTTCAATCGTGATTTTCGTACTGGGATAGTTAGCCGCGAAAACCATATAGCCCTGTTCTTCCAGCGATTTCTTGAGCGGCGTGAACGAACTGGCCGAGCGGAGGATGCCATGCAGGAGGATGACCGCTTCGCCGGACATCGGCTTGAGTTCCTGTTCGACACGAATCTCTTCCAGTTTTGCAACACAGGCATCGAATTCGCCATATTCATAGCGGACGTTACGATTATCGAGCAGGCGGCAATGTTGCGTGAAGACGTTCTGCTGAATGCGGAAGTCGCGAAAAAAGTGAATATCACTCCAGAATTGGGAGCCGCCGAAGGTTTTCATGTCGAGGTTTTCCGGCTCTTCAATGGTGAGGGGGGAATCGGGTTCGTCCGACGCATTTTCGATCTGGCAAATGTCTACGCTATCCAATTCATTAACTGATGTCACATCCTGATCAGAAGTCTGAATCGGTTTCAAGGAGACACCCTCTAATTTTTGCAGCTGCTTGTAAAAATCCAACACGCCTGCCACTTCGCCATCGAGATTAATCGGCGTGTTTTGAGCGGCGAGTGCCAGGGCTTGAGGGATATCCAGAATTCTAAGCACGTTCAAATAAGTCGGCCCCTGCATATGAGAAGTGGGGATGTCTTTCAAGACAAGTTGATCGACAGGATGATCGAGCATGAGGTTGGCATACAGGGCATTGATGGCCTGATTGCCTGAGGCGTCGACGATCAGTTCGACATCTTGATCCTGAAAAGTCTGTCGAACAAGGCGGATGGCAGCCATGATGTCCCAGACTCGCATACTGTCGAGTGATTGTCCGATGAGAGCGAAGCGACGTCGGATGTGGTTTTGCTTTTTCTCATCGCCCGACCATTGATTGGATCCAAGGCCTCGCGGTGTGAAAATCATGGAGATTTCCTGAGGCGAATCGGGCAGGAACTCTTTGCGGTTTTCCTTGTTTGGTTCTTCATCAACGATATGCAATGTGACGGTGACGGGGTCAGTGGGATTGCGGGAAGCCGATTCGAGAACTGATAACGTGAGAGGCACGTGAGTTTGGGAGTCAAATCGTAATGTCAACTCTCGAATCAAATTGGTTACAGTGGATTTCAGGTCAATAAATATGGGTTTGGTGGGAGTCACTGGCCAATGTGCGAACGAATTCGTGCTGAGTTGTTCGTGGGTATTGCGGGCATATTCCTGCCACTCCTTAGCGGTGGTCAACTCTGGTGGTTCAGCCATCGGCACAAAGGAGTCGTGAATTGTGGATGTGATTTCATCGGCTGGTAATTCGTGGAAGACGCGAAGTTGTTCCGGTTCGTAGAGTTTTTCCGCAGGCTGGGCTTGCTCATCACTGTGCTTGAGATGTCGGTCGAACCATTCGAATTCGTTGACTTGCAGACGCTGGGTATCTTTATGCGGGCCTTCTGCGATGGCGATGCCGAGATTCTTTTCGGCTCCGAAATGCTCGTAGACCATTTTGGTTTTCCAGTAAACATCCATCACGCCATCGAGCGGGAAGATGGAGTCTTTGTCGGTATTGGTGATCAGTAGTGCTCGGGGAGCGACTAAAGCGGAGATCATTGGAAAATCCCAGGCTTCGGAGTTGACCTGGAACATGCAGTCGCAATGGCCTTCGATGCAGTCGTCGACGATATGATTTCGCATCGAGGTGATTCCCGCGACCGGGACGGCTGCTTTGATTCGTTTATCGAGAGCGGCAATCCACCAGGAGTAGGCTCCGCCTCCGCTGCGTCCGGTAACGCCGATGCGTTCGGGATCGACTTCGGGAAGGGACTGCAGGTAATCGATACTGCGGATGCCATTCCAGGCTTCAACGCCAGCCGGGGTGTAGCCGCGAGCGTTCCACCACCACATTCCCTTGCTGTAGGTGCCGTGATGGATTCCCTGAAATTCGCCGAGTTGAATGGTATCGATCATCAGACAGACATAGCCATTCTGGGCATACCAGATGCCATGATGCTGATAGCCGACTTTGTTGCCGTAGGAGATGCCATCCTTTTTGTTATTGGAGTGTCCACAAACATACAGAATAGCCGGGGCTGGTTTTTCAGTATTCTTGGGCAGGTAGAGATTCGCGGTGACATAGAGACCGGGCGAGGCCTGGAACTGCAGATTCTTGACGGTGAAGGTCTCTTCTTCAATTTCCCCTGTGACGACCGGCTTGAGAGGTGTGCGTTCGGGCATCGGGGAGAGGCCGAGCATGCTGGCGAGTTGCTTGCGGTAGGTTTCCTGCTCGTCTTTGTACTGGACATCCGATTCGAGGCGGGCAATGGTTTCGAGTTCGATTTGCGATGTCTGGTGATCGAAGTAGGCTTCGAGGGCGGCATCGTGGTCGATCGGTTCGGCGGCATAGAGTGTCGATGGCAGGCAGAGTGCAATCATCCAAGTGAGAATGCGGGGAGAGGTGATCATTGTGTTCATGGCTCCGTTAAAATGAGGGAAAGCATGAGGCGAGGTTGATCCATATCATGACGGAAAAAGGGCAGGATGTCTTCCTACCGAGTCATTTTACAAGAATATTCGTGTTGTCCCAGTCGTAAATGGAACCTGAAATTCGAGCCCGAGATTGAAAAAGGTAGTAGCAGTTGAAAGAAAGGGGTCGTATAATTTTGAGTGGAGATTTGAAAACAAGCACGAAGCGCAAGGGAGTACTCCGTCCGTTGAGAAATGGAATGTCGGCCCCTCGCTGACGCTTCGGGTTAAGATGGTTCCTGTATTCTAGAGAGCATGGGGACGAATAAACACAATACAAACTGCAAACCTGCAGAGGATTTTATAATGGATTTGAAGTATCGCAGAGGTTTCCGTTCCAATACATTTTTTTACGGAATACTTGTGATTTGCGTGTGGGGTCTCTGCTTTGCGGCGACGTCAAACCGTGTGATCGCTCAGGATGAGCAGGCGGAGCAGCCGGCTGTGAACCCGTTGCAGAATTTCTTAAAGAAGTTTCTCAATCCGAACAATCCGGCTCCAGCCCCTGCAGACGATATTGCCGAAAAGCAGGAGCCAAGCGAACCGATTGATTCTTCAGTTCCGTTTGTTCGCGAACACAAAATGATTCTGGAGAACGCCAAAACACGAGTCCAACTGGGGCAGTGGCCAGAGGCGATTAAAATCTACCAGACGATGCTCGATTCGTCTGCGAATTCCATTGTTCAGGGATCGGATGGGGAATATCGTTCTGTGCGTTGGGAGATTCAGCGTCAGATCGCCCAACTGCCTGAAGTCGCTCGTGAGATGTATTTGCAGACATATAGCGGTCTGGCCCGGCGAATGCTGGATGATGCCTACGAATCTTCAGATATGAATCATGTTCGTGAGGTGGCGGAGAAGTATTTTTTGACAGATGCTGGTCAAGCGGCCGCGAACCGAATTGCTTCGATTCATGTTGATCGCGGCGAATTTGCGATTGCGGCGCTCTGGTACGAACGGCTCGTGAATGCTGGTGGGGAATTGACGCAGGATCCGTTATGGCGGTTTAAGGTGGAGTCGGTCTATGAACAGGCAGGTTTGCGAAACGAGGAGGAACGTCCCTGGGAAGCGATGACCAAAGTTGAAGAGCAGGGTCTCAATCGACGCTTACCCGGCGATTCCCTTGAAGCGGTCCGCAAGGCCTGGAGTACAGTGGGCGATTTTTTCAATCCGCCGCTTGAAGACTGGTTGTATCCGGGAGGAGCGGCTCATCGGTCTGGGCAAGCCGCCGGCACCCTTCCACTGCTGTTGAGTGTCTGGTCACAACCGACTACTGAACATCCGCAAATTCTCGACCAGATGGAGCAGCTGATTGATGATCTGGAAGTGAGTCAGATCCCTGTCATTCCGGCCATGCAACCAATCAGCGTGAAAGGAAAAATCATCTTCCGCACCTTTGAAGGGTTGTGTGTGGTCGATGGAGAATCGGGACAGATTCTCTGGGAAACTCGCGATGATATTTCACCGGCGATGCTGTTGACCACCACCTCCAAAAGTGCCAAGCAGTTCCTGCAGCAAAGAGGGGTGGTTATCAAAGTCAATGGTGTGGCAGTGAATCCGTATTTCGGATATCAGGCCGAGCAGCATCCGTTGACAAATTTTCTGTTTCGTAATGCGGTGCATGGCGCAGTCAGCAGTGACGGCCAAGCGGTGTACTCGATTGAAGAAAATGCTCTGCTCTCCAATCAATCTGCCTATAACTATTATTCAAACCGCTCGCTGGCAGATAATGATCCTTATCATCGCGACTGGGGTACGAATCGCTTGTCGAGCTACGATATTGAAACGGGGCGTCAGTTATGGAGCATCGGAGGTTCCCGCGTGGCAGAAACGATTGATTCTCCACTGGCGGGGACATTCTTTCTGGGAACTCCTTTAATTGAAGCGGGAGACCTGTTTGTTTTAGGAGAACAGGAAGGTGCAATTCGCATGCACTGCTTACGAGCCGAGGATGGTCAACTGCAGTGGTCTCAGGTAATCGCTTATACCGAAGTCCCAATGGACCGGGATGCAAGTCGTCGCTGGTGGCCCGCACAAATTGCACTTTCTGGAGGGGTGTTGGTTTGCCCGACGAACATTGGACTGCTGGTCGGGGTCGATCGGGCTTCGCACGAAATTTTGTGGGTCAGTCGTTATGCGGACAAAACCCAAAAAGATCAGAATTCGATTCAGATGCGCCGCGGAGGTTACGTGATGACGAACCCCGGCACGATTAAAGATCGCTGGTTTCCAACGCCGCCGATGATCATCAACCAGACAGTCATTCTTGCTCCCCCTGAAGTCCAGATGCTGGCAGGCTATCGCTTAAGTGATGGCAAAGAACTCTGGCGGATCAATAGCGAGAGTGGTGGACTTTATCCGGCAGGCAGTTTCAATGGAGAATTGATCGTCGTAAATCGAGCGGGTTTAGTGGGCTATGATGTCAAAACGGGCCGTAAACTTTGGGAGCGGAATTTCTTAGACTATGCTGATGCAAACAATGGCGACTTGCTGCTTCCGAGCGGTCGGGGACTGGTTTCGGAAGATAGGTTTCTGATTCCAATGGGGGGGAAGGAAATCTGGTATTTCGATTTGAAGGAGCGAAAGTTTACAGGCCGAGCCGGCTTGGGGGAAGAAAATTTAACGCTGGGGAATTTGATCATGTCGCGGGGCCGACTGGTCTCTGCATCCCCTGATCAGGTTGTACAGTTCGACCCCAAAGAAGATGTCGAAAGGGAAATTAATACCCGACTTGCTCTGGACAAAAAAGACTTTCGAGCACTTTCGAAGCAGGCACAAATTCTCTCGCTGGAGAAAGATTACGACCTGTCGCTAGCGACATTGAATCAGATTGATGCTTCCGCACTCCATGGTCAGGAGAAACAATTTTATCGCCAGCAGATGCAAGATGTATTATTCGGGCTGGTTGAACAGGATAGCGACCGAAAAGAGGAGTATCTAAAATTACTGGCTGAATATGTGACGTCGGAATCTGACCAGCAGCGTTATTTACGCCTGCTTGCTCAAGTTCAAATTGAGACCCGTCAGTTTGCAGGTGCGTTCGAGAGCTACACTCAGTTGAGTCAATTCGGAGACCGAAAACTGGTGCGGGATCATGGACATCCTTCATTACTGGTCCGGCAGGATGTCTGGCTTAATGCTCGATTGCAGGAATTGTGGTCGGAATCGACAGGAGAAGTCTCCTCGCAAATCTCTCAATTTGTCAGTGAGGCGAGTTGGGCCGCGATTCAATCCAAGGATCGGGAGCAGTTGCTCAAAGTCATTCGACTTTACGGATTTCATCCAGATACGATCGATGTCTATCTGGCAGTTGTCGAGTTGGGTATCAATGAACAAAATTTTGCACTGTCAGAATATGCATTAAAATGTTTGGGACAATTTGACGATCCCTGCATTCGAGCCAGTGCGATTGCTGGCCGGGCCGATTTACTCAGAGAGTTCGGCCTCCCGGAGGATGCTCGATACATGGGGGCAAAATTGTCCGAATTCGATCAGGACCTGGTGCTGCTGGATGGCTTAACCGTGCAGGATTGGCTGGAGGAGCAAGAGGTTTCTAATGACGAAAAACCTCATTCCAACATTACCTCCCACTGGAGTGATGAAGAGTTTGAAGTCTCCCATATGGGGATTTCACAGTGGAATCAGCAGCGAGGGACAATCAATTTGGATGTAGGAAAAGCTCCCTATTTTCAACAGCATCGATTTCAATACGCTCAACAGCAACCGAGGATCACCGTATTTGATAATCGGACAGATGAAGTCACCTGGTCCATCCCGATACAGCAAATGGAACAGGCACAAGCTGCAACTGTCCTGCCGATTCGCGTGCGTGGGCATGTGATGACATTATATTCCCGGGGCCTCGTGCAGTGCTATTCGTTGCCGGATCGTCGATTATTGTGGGCTCACCCGGTGTCGCGTCAATCAGGAGCAGTTGGCGTGACAAATGCAGGAAAGCAGCCGATGTCGAGCTTACAGAAAGCCAAGTCGGCTGCTTCTCGATTCCGCCTGAATCAGAACCGAAATGTTTATGGTCCACTGGTGTTGAATACAGATACGACGGTGTATTACTTTGGGCGAAACGAATTGATAGCCGCCGATGTCCTAAATGGAGAAATTCGCTGGATTCGTCGGGGGATTCCTCGGAGAGCAATGATCTACGGCGATGATACTCAACTTTGTATTGCGACACCTGCACTTTCTCAGGCAGTCCTTGTCGATGCCAGAGATGGCAGAACTCTTGAGTCTAAGGATCTGGAAAAACTCCTCAGTAATGGGATTGCGATTACGGGTGAAACCGTCATTACTGTGGACAGGAACGAACCGGCTGCGGCATTTTCAAGACAGTTTGGCAACGAGGACACTACGCATCAAATTCAAAAAACACATGTGGTTGAAGGACGCAGTCTCAGGACGAAAGAAACAATCTGGAGCCTGCAAATTGATGAGAATGAATATGTTGGTCAGATTGATGACGATCGATTTGCCATTGTGGAACTGAACGGTCTGGCTCACTTGCACGACTCTCATACTGGTGATTTATTGCAGACAATTCGCATTGCTGAACTCAACAGTGAACTCGCCAAACTGAAGGAGTTGTTCATGTTCATGGACGGCCCACGGTTGTATCTGGTGGGAAACAAATCGACGAATCATTCGACGTACTTGAACATTTACAGTCAACGGGTCAATGGGACGATTTTTTGTCTGGATCTCGAACAGGAAGAACTGGCCTGGTCTTATGAGACAGAGAAATTGAATCTGGTACTCGAAGAGATTGATCAGTTGCCGGTCCTGGTCCTGGCCGGTACGAAACATCAGCAAAAACACAAGCTCTACGTCGGCACCTTCCATGTGACGATTCTCGATAAAATTACTGGCAAGGTTATTATTGAAGAAGAGCTGCTCAATCAGAATCAAGTGCAACGGATCACCTGGTCAGAACACGACAAGCAAATCAGTCTGCATGCTTATAACTCAGTGATTACCTTGCAGCCGAAGCGAAATGTGGCGAAGAATGAGCCGAAGGTTGAGTAGTGTGGCACGTCCCAGAACGAAGTGATGGGCGTGGTGTCAGTCCTAATACTGGGCTTGCGGAACGCGTAACTCACTCCGGTGCCCATATTACAGATTTGGTTACTTTGAAAACCAGATCCATTCATGCCTGCCCTGCTTCGCGATGCAGGCATGGCACCCGATTTTTGAGAACTCATTTACTCACTCGAAATGCCACAGATTGTGATGACGAATGAGAGCAGGGTGAGCAGGCCAAAGCCGGCTGCTTTTACGGGTTCACGCTTCGAATGGTTCTCGTTTTCGGACCAGGCGATTGAAGTCGCGACTGCACATTGCAGGGCATAAAACAGGGCAAAAGCACGCGAAGCCAGACTGATGACCTGCAGCACATCGACGACCCAGACGAGCAGAATGGTCATACCGCCAATCGCCAGATAAGCGGTTTTGGCGTTGAGCCAGTCTTTAGTGAGGGAATCGAGCAGTCCGCCGCAACCGGCTTCGTCAGCGACTGCAGCGGTGAATTGACTCCCAACCGCAGTCACAGTCAACAACATGGGCAGAATAGTCGCCACCGGAGCGATGAGTGTAAGAATCATCGTCACATCAGCTGAAGACGAGGCTTGTTCAGGGGTGATGACGATCAGCATCAACGAGAGAAAGACCAGATAAATCAGACTCGCAATTCCCTGAGCCCACCGCATCGTTTTGATGCGTTCCTGAGCAGGATGTTCGGTCCCCAGAAACCGGCTCGTTTCAAAGCCCTGCACGACGACCAATAATCCCATCATCACACGGAGAGTGTGCCAGGGATCGGAGCCGATGGCGAGTTCCGGAAGTTTCCAACTTCCGTCCCACGCGGCTTGTCCATTGAAGACGATCAGTCCCGTCAGTAAGGCCAGAATTGTCGCGAGATTTAAACTGACAATATAACGTTCCACTTTCTCAACAATGTGCAAACCGAACAGAAAGCCGGTGCCCGAAATAATGACGAGAAGACTCGTTGCCAGCATTTTTGGAAGAAAACTGGAATCGATTCCAAAAGGCTGCATTGCGAACAGGCTGAGGAGTTGAATGTAATAGGTGATCGAAATGAAGTAGGCGATGGCGAGTACATAATGACTCAACTTTTCGACACCTTTGCCCAATTCAGCAGTCAATCGGTGGGAATGGTGATACTTATGATCGTCTCGACCGTGAACAGGCTCCGTAATCTTGTCGAACAACGGTTCGGCATTGGCAATATTAAATCGGATTGCCGAGCCTATCAGCCAGGCAACCAACAGCAATACCGCCATCGCAAGCGGAGCATAATTCCCGGCAACACTGGCAAGCAAGGGAGCAGAAACCAGAAAGCCGCTGCCCATGATCGAGGCCAGAGGCGTCATCGTCGCGGCCCAGGCCGAGGATTGTCGCAGCTGTGGACTCAAGGTCAACCAGGCCAGCATTCCCAGAGCGACCACTGCAATCAGGACATTTACGAACATTACGCTTTTTTCCCGACAACAATGGCCACTGGCATTGTCCAGATGGTTTGTCGTTCGGAGTGCGTCATTTTAAATCCTCCGTGTTCCAGTATGTCATCGGGATCGATAGGCTGACAATCAACAATGTGCGGAAAGTGATGATGCATCCAGATGTAAGTCGACTCCAACACAGAAGTGTGATCTTCCTTATTGACCATCGCCATCGAGACGACTCCGAACCGGCCACCCGGTTTGAGAACACGTTTCACTTCTTCGATCAGTTTGGGGATCACATTTTCGGGGAAGAGTTCAAGTGTCATACTCATAAAGACCGCATCGAGCGAGGCATCTTCAAATGGAAGCGGAGGGGCAGGTTTAACCTGCAGTTCCACTTGTTCTTGGACCCCTGCTTTGGCAACCCGTTTCGAGGCGACATCGTACATGCCCTGGGAAACATCAATGCCGTAGGCATGCCCACTTTTTCCGACAGCTTGCGCGATCGCGACAATCGAATGCCCCGTGCCGAAGCCCACTTCGAGGACCGATTCTCCCGATTGGACATCAAGAGCCTTCAATCCGGCTTCACGAACTTCATGTTCGCTGCTATCAGAAATGGCATCGTAGGCCGAACTGATACGATCGTAAAAATGACGAGCCTGTGTGGCTTGTGTTCCGTTTTGAGACATGGTTTCAACCTTTGATGAGCAGAGATGAGAAAATAAATGTTGCGGCGTAATTGGCCTGCAGTTACTTTTCGGGGTTTCGTTCCGATGACTCTTTCCGTCTGCAGTAAGGGTAAAACCAGACGCCATAGGGTAGAAATCGGACCGGTTGCGGCTTCGTAAATCGAACCGGATTTTTCAGGATCCATGCATATCGATTCTCCAACTCCTGAGTCGATAAACAACTCAAAACGGTATCCTGAGGTGTTGTCTTGCGACATTCAACAATTTCGACCGAACCGACAATCAATCCCAGAGGAAAATCGCAGGAGTCGAGTTCGTGATCTTGAATTGCTTTTACGGCATACGTTTCGGTCGCGTGTTTTTTGGATGTGTAGAGATAAATTGAGCCCCGAACGTTCGTGGATCGGGACCGGATTTCGAGGGTCTTTTTTCCACGCAGAATCAATTCGGCCCAAGGCTGTTTGATACCGAGAGCGATACGGTCTTGATCAAGTTCCACAAGGATTTACTCCCCAGGTTGTCTGACGCCGATCGAGAGCAGCAGGTTGGCCCATAATGCCTGATCTCCTGTCTGGATTGTCAGGACAAGATCGCGGGAGGCGACTGCGTCGTAGAAGTCCCATTTTTGAATCGGTTCAAGTTCAACTTTGGAGTTCGCGTTTTTCAAAATGCGACGATAATCATCCCAGACTGGAGGATCGCCTTTGCTGGCATAAGGGTCGTCTGCAGGAATTCCCATTGTGTTGACAATATCGATGGGAATGGCGGTCAGTAAGACTTCCAGGACTTGGGAGACGGTTAATAATCCCGGAGTAAGATTGAGGGAAATCAGCTGAGCATTCGGCCCTAATGTGGATGAAGCCGGATAATTGCCATCGGCAATCAATATTTTACTGTGATGGCCCGCCCGGCCAATAATCGCATTGATCTCCGGATGAATCAGTTGATGCTTGAGCATGGGAAATAAAAACTCCAAAAGCGTATCATAAAATGTAGGTTCTGTTCGTAATTATCAGGTCGTAATTTACGGCTTCCCCTGGATCATGAGCCTGTTAAAAATAGCCTTGCCAATGAGGATCCTGCAAGCGGGTCTACCGAATATCATTCCACCTCGAAAGAAATGTGAGGAGTCGAAGAGATGAGGCAGGAACCCAATGAATGAGAAATGCATGCATTTCGGCGATCTTGCCATCTTGGCGGTCCCACAAAAATACGATGACTTTTCCAGGATTTGACATGTTGATTAAGTGTTGAAATTCCTGAACCGCGATGGTCTTTCAGGCTTTGTTTTCGTAAAGCGGTACTGTTACACTATTCATGTGTTGCGTTCCTGTGATTAGTAGCTGGCTATTGATTCAGAATGGTAACATTCAACAGAATATGTTTCCTCAATTTGAGTTTCATAAAACAACTTCCCGGCATTAACCGGGATGACCTGATAAGCGATTGCTATGAATTTTCATTTGACAGGCTCACTCCTTTTGTTTTTCGTATTTTATTGCGGAAGCTCGGCATTGGCTCAGGAAAATGGGGCCATTCCACCCGAGGGCGCTCCTGCAACCGTGGAGACTGCTCCCGATACGGCGACAGGTACTGCAGCGTCTCCTCGCGCTGCAGGCGATTATCCACCGAATCCGTTTCGTTTTTATCGTGGCAATGTGCACCTGGATAACCAGCGGATTCTCATCGGAGATCAAAGTGTTTCGGCTCCGCGGGATGGATACTATTTCAGTCTCGGGAAATTGATTCCTGTACTGGGAATTTTCTTTCTGTGGATCTGGTCGTCCCGCTGGGCACAATCGGACAGCACCAGCTTGAAGGTTCGTCCAATATTCTGGATGACAAATCTGCTGCTGGGGGGGTTAGCCGCCTTTATACTGTGCTTCATCTCACCGAGTTATCTGCTCGGATTCTTTCTACTTCTGCTTGGCTATGGCGGACCGATTGGGGCCTATGTTTATGAGAGAAATCAGCGTGTTCCTGAATCTGCCAGGGTGATGACCCCACGACATATTCGCAGCGTTGTTCTCAGAACGCTGGCCAAGTATGGCATTCGCATCGGATCGACCGAAGTTCACGAACAAGCGGTCGGTCCTCCAATTACGTTTATTGGAAAATCGAAAGAAGGGGGACGGTCGAAGGCTGTTGAAAGTTCCCGGGGTTATATGTCCGCCAAGGAACTGATTTACGACGCGATTCTGCGTCGCGCGACCGACGTCCACCTGGAGCCGAAAGACGAGGAAACTTCTGTCCGACTGCGTATTGATGGAGTGATGTATCCGACCGAGCCATTCGATTCGGCCGTGGGGCAGAACGTTGTAAACATCATCAAAGTTCTCTCCGCGATGGATATCACAGAAAAACGTAAGCCTCAGGATGGCAGTTTTCGAGCCGAGATGGACTTCCGCGAAATCGATTTTCGTGTTGCCACCCAGGGAACCCGCTACGGCGAAAAAATGGTCATGCGTATCCTGGATCAGTCGAACTCCGTCAGTTCACTGGCTCAACTCGGGATGCGTAAACAATTACAGGATGGTCTGCTCGCGGTCATCAGTCAGCCTCACGGTCTGTTTTTGACCTGTGGTCCAACGGGTGCCGGTAAGTCGACAACCTTATATGCGGCTCTCGGAGAAATCGATTCGTATCAGCGAAACATCATCACGATTGAAGACCCGATCGAATATAAGATGGAGAGCGTGACGCAGATCGAGATTAACAATAAAGCGGGACAGACGTTTGCCGGTTCACTGCGAAGTGTGCTGCGTCAGGACCCCGATGTCTTGATGGTTGGGGAAATTCGAGACGAAGAAACGGCGGTTATTGCCTGTCAGGCTGCCAATACAGGTCACATGGTCTTCTCGACGGTGCACGCCAACGAAACCTTTACAGCCTTATATCGTATGATGGATCTGGGCGTTGAACCGTTCATGTTGTCCAGTTCTCTTTCTGCAATTTTGGGGCAACGTCTGGCAAGGCGTCTTTGTCCCGAATGTAAAGTCCCTTACAAGCCTAAGCCGGAGTTCCTCAAGAAGGCCAATCTACCCGCCAATAAGATTGAAAACTTTTACAAGCAACCTTCCAACCCTGAAGGGCAATGTCCAGCCTGCGGCGGGTTGGGTTACAAAGGCCGCGTGGGGATCTATGAATTACTGGCGTTGAACGAACGCATGCGGGACATGATTCGAGACAGTGCCGCCATTACGCAAATTAAAGCAGAAGCCCGCAAGAACGGCATGCTTTATATGCGTGAAGAAGGCTTACGACTCGTGGTGAAGGGGATTACTTCGGTCGAGGAGATGTTGCGGGTTGTGAAGTAAAAGTGGATCGAAAGTCCTGCGAAATTGAGTTTGATAGTAACCGACGAAGAAATCGGGATTGAGTAAATATGATTGACATTGCACTACTGATTATTCTGGGGCTGGTTGCCTGGTGTGTCGCCTCGGAAGGGGCCTGGGGAGCGGTTTTGGTTTTTCTGAGCACGTTCTTCGCAGGCATCATCGCCATAAATTACTTCGAGCCTCTGGCTGATTTACTCGATAAAACATTGAACCTGGGATATGCCTGGACAAATCGCTGGGACTTTATTGCCTACATGCTGCTGTTCATAGCGGCCGCCTTTGCAATTCGTATCGGGGTAGAACGAATCATGCCTACATTTATCGAAGTTCATCCTCTGGCCCACGACGGAGTCCGCTGGGTGGTGGGAGTGATGACTGGTTATTTGACGGTTGCGATTGTCTTGACCTCGATGCATTTAACTCCGTTGCCACGTACGTTTCTTGGATTTCAACCAGAACGAGACAATTTTCTCGGGTTGTCAGCTCCTGATCGTCAATGGTTGGGCTACGTCCAATATATGACGGAAAAAGCATTCTCGCGAGGCGGCGGCCACATGTTTGACGGTTCTACGGTACAACTTTCTGATGGCACACAGGTTGTCATCCCCTCATTTACGATTCGCTACGCATCCCGCCGTTCGATGACTGGAGGAGGTGGTGCGAACGCTCCCACTATCGAGGCTCCGGCACCAGTCGTTGTCCCGCAATCCGGTGGCACAGCGATGCCATTCTAGAGCATTTCTAAATGCAGTGTGCCTTCGCATGTACGATTATTTGCCTAAATCGCTGCATTTGCTCAGGCATATCGCGGAAAATCACCTGCAGCGTTCGGCAGGAGCAAACTTAGTGTTTTACGTCCAAGCGACTGCAGAAACCATTTGAAAATGGTCTAGAGGCATGCAACACATCAAGGATGTGAGTTATTTTACAAGCACGAAGCGCGAGCAAGTGTGTCACCAATCGTAATCTCGACACACTCGCTCGCGCTTCGTGTATGTCTTTAGAGTCACCCAAACTGCATAAATAACGAGACACCAATGTCAGCAAAAGATGGAACTTTCACTGCGGATCTCCTCCAGGTGGCACGCGGCTTTCTCATGGGCGGAGCAGATATTATTCCCGGTGTGTCGGGAGGAACCGTCGCACTCATACTGGGGATTTATGAACGCCTCGTCCGGGCTATCAGTCGAGTCGATGGGACATTATTCGGTTTTGTCCGTCATGGAGAATGGAAGCAGGCCGCCCACTATTTTGACCTACGCTTTTTAGTCACACTTGGTATTGGCATCGGTCTGGGAATCATCAGCCTGGCTGGATTGATGCACTTTCTTCTGCTGGAGCAGCGAACTTTCACTCTGGCTGCATTTTACGGCTTGATCGCGGCTTCCTCCTGGCTGGTCGCCTGCATGGTCGACCGCTGGCGGTTTCTCGAATGGATCTGTTTAATCGCCGGAGGTCTGTTTGCCTTCTGGCTGGTTGGATTGCCGATTTTACACACGCCTCCTGACAACTCTGCTTATGTTTTTTTCTGTGGTGCCGTGGCGATCTGTGCGATGATACTACCGGGCATCAGTGGTGCCTTTATTCTGCTCCTTCTGGGTAAGTACGTCGAAATTACGGGTCTCATCAAAGGGCTACTGCATGGCGAAATCAGTATCAGCATTTTGATCACAATCTCGGTCTTTGCACTCGGTTGTCTGACAGGCCTGCTGACATTCAGCAAATTGCTCAAGTGGTTATTGACGCACTATTTCTCTGTGACAATGGCCATGCTTTGTGGATTTATGATTGGCTCACTCCGCAAGTTGTTCCCGTTTCAAAACGATCTGACTCCCGAAATCACAGAATTGAAACACAAAATTTATACCAATCGAAATTTTGCCGAGATCGATTTGCAAACAGAGCTCATCCCCGCCGTTGTGATCGCAATTCTGGCAGCAGCATTCGTACTTGTTTTGAGTCGGTTGTCCGAAGCGAAGCCCCACCCGGAGACGCTTGAAAATGATGAAGAATAATTGAGAAGGTCTTCAATCGGTTCAATGCTGTTGTATTATCTGCTATGAAAACTCTCAGATTCCAATATTCTCAAGACGCAGCATGACACGATGTGACGGTGAGTAATCTAGCCTGAAATCAACATCGTGCGACGACCTGCATAGACGAACTTTCATGAAACCGAATCGACTTCCCAAGACTGTCGTTCTGACTGTTCTCATCCTGACACTGATCATCGCCATCATGTCATTGGGCGGCTGGGGAATTAGTTACACGGCAGGCTGGACGAACTCCAAATCCAGAGTCGAAGTGTCAACAACTGCTGCAATCCTGACCTACTACGAGATGTCAGGTCCGTTCTATCACACGATACTGGAGTGGACTTCGGTTTGCCTGGCGATATTTACGGGAATTTTGTCCATCGTGCATTATCGGCTCAAGCGCGATGTCACCACTCCCATTATTGGCACGGCTCTGTTTTTTTCCGGCATGCTCGATGCGTTCAATATTCTGGCAGCAGATCGTCTGGTGTTCGCGGTCAAAAATCTGCAAGACTTCATCCCGTTTACCTGGGCGGTCTCGCGCACATTCAATGTCGCTATTCTGACCGCTGGTACGCTTCCCTTTATCGTGCGTAAGAAACTTCCTGCCCGCAAAGCGACAAAAAACGATGCCCGCTATCTCATTCTTGTTGGCTTCCTGTTTGGATTGGTTGCCTATGTCATCATTCATTTTTTTGCCGTCATTGTCAGTGTTCCCGATTCGCAATATCCCGAACTCTGGATTTCCCGCCCCTGGGAACTCATTCCATTTGTGTTCTGGATGTTTCTGGGAACAACGGTTTTCCCTAGATTCTGGAAAAAATTTCCCAGTCTGTTTTCACATAGTCTGATACTGTGCGCCATACCAGCAGCTCTGCTAAACGTGGTCGCCGGATTGGGATCCAGAGAGTTGTTCGATGCCAACTTTTTCAATGCGTATTATCTGAAGATCCTGGCCTACGGCACCCCCTTGATCGGGCTCTTGCTCGATTACAAAAATGCTTACCGGGCGGAAATGGAACTGGAAAAAACGGCTTCGAAACTGGAGGCCGCTAAAGAAATCCAACAGAGTTTGCTCCCCGATGATCATCCGGAAATTGCCGGAATCGATGCCGCTGGCTTTTCCTATGCGTCTGAAGCCGTCGGGGGAGACTATTACGATTACCTGCGACTGGCGGATGGTCGTTTTGCATTTGTTGTGGGTGATGTCAGCGGTCACGATCTGGCAGCCTCGCTGCTGGCAGCTCAAACGCGGGCCTATCTCAGAGCTTACGTTAACTCGCATGGCGATCTGGTTGAAGTCATGACTCGGCTCAATCAGGCCCTCGTTATCGATACGCAACACCGTCGATTTGTCACGATGTTTCTGGCTGCAATCGACAAAGACCTTCGTAGTTTTGAATATATTGCAGCCGGACATCAGGGTTATCTCGTTCGACATGATGGACAAATCGAAACTCTGGATTCCAATGTATTGCCAGTCGGTATGACCAACGAAAACAAAATGCAGGTCAATAAAATTTCAAGGCTGCATCGGGGAGATACCGTACTCGTTGTGACCGATGGCATTACCGAAGCCGTTTCTCCAACGGGAGAACAATATGGACTGCAACGTCTGCTCGATTTCATCAGTGTGGAACACGAACGCAGCGTCAAAGACCTCGTCGAACTTCTGCAAGCCGATGTGAACCGCTTCTGCGAAGGTAAGCGACCAACAGATGACGTGACCGTACTGCTCGTTCGCTGGTTAAGAAACATCCCCTGACCTCAGAAGAGACAAGCATGAAGCGCAAGCGAGTGAGTTTATTACGTTCTGACACACTCGCTCACGCTTCGTGTCTGTATTACTCTCTGCAAAGGACCTGCATAAGGCGAAGCAAAAATGACTCACAACGTCCTGCAGGAGCAACCACCAGCGTCTCAGACGAGTAGTATTTCAACTATCGCTAAATGTCGTGTACGTTCAGAGGTTTGGAGCAGGCAAACTGCCTGCGGTGTAGCGATTTGAGGGTGACATTTAAAGCTCGAAAGAGCAGTAGGGTGCGTCTCGACGCACCTTTCACTCTTTTCCAATTTCACGTGAATGGTTTATGCTCGTGTATGAACACTCATAGAAAGGTGTGTTTAAACTCACCCTACTGCTTCATCCATCGCTAAATGTCATCTCATTCTGAAATCTGAAATTCAACACCATATTTCACACTGCCGGGCAAGCCAGCAGTGGCACACATCAAACGAAAAATTTGCGATCGACCAGGCACGAAGCAAAATGCCTCACAGCGTCCTGCAGGAGCAAATACCAGCGTCTCAGTCTTATTGCGAACATGCGACTGCCCCGGTTAAGCGGAACGCTTATTGCCAGTGAAGTCGTTTTTCGTCGATGTGGATCGAGACGGGTTCCAGGCGTTTTCCAGCGGGAGGGTTGGGAAAAATGAGAGCGGCGATTTCAGGATGCTGCTCGCAATAGGCAATCGACTCTTCCAGAGGCAGCACATAGAAGGCGGTGGAGAGAGCATCTGCAATGGCTGCATTCGGAGCAAGAACAACAGCGTTGAGAATATGCTCGACCGGCCAGCCTGTGCGGGGATCGAAGATATGACCGTATCGCTTTCCTTCATGCCGAAAGAATTGCACACCGCTTCCGCTGGCTGAGAAAGCCTGATCCTGCAAAAGGATGGTCGCGATTCGCTTATGAGGTGCCTGAGGATGACGTATCCCCACGGGCCAGCCTAAAGGTGTGCTGTGAGTGCCCCGTGCCAGAATGCTGCTGTGTCCACCGTGCAGCAGAAAATTTTCGACTTGCTCCTGCTGTAGAAAATCAGCGACTCGGTCGAGCGCATACCCTTTGCCGATCCCGCTCATATCAAGCCCTGTCAGTTCATTTTGAAAGGTGATGACATGGTTCTTTGAATCAAGCAATACATCGCGATAGTCGCTCGTGATGACTGCCGCTTCAATCTCCTGTGCATCAGGCACTTTCCCCAGGGACCGATTTGTTCTCCAGAGAAGATTGAGCGCGCGAGCTGTCGGTGTGAATGCACCATGTGTCTGCTGAGCGAGTTGAATCGACAGCTCAATCAGCTTAAAAATCTCTGCTTCAACGGTTGCTCCGCCCTGTCGAGCCGCTTCATTAATGGCGAGCAGGTCGCTCGTTTCGCGATACACCGTCAACTGAGTTTCCACTTCGTGAATAATGTCGAGTGCATCAGTGGCCGTGATCACTTGTCGGCGATTCTCCGATGGATTGAGGATCAGCGAAAATTCACAGGCCATCGCTTTTGTCGATAAGCGGACTGTGTCTCCAGAACCGCGTGCCGATTTCTCCTGAGACCCCAGCAGTTCGTCAGCGATCTCCTGACCACGACGTTCGAGAGAATGTCGGATCGCTTTGCCTGTCAAAAGGTCTCGCCTGCTTGAACCGGGGTTTGGATTGTCTTCGGACATTTGCTAATCACTTTTAGGCAGGACAGGCAAAGTTATTCGAAATCGGGTTCCTTTATCGATTTCGCTGGCACATTGAATTTCTCCCTGATGAGCTTCGATAATTTTACAAACCGTCGGCAAACCTAAGCCGGAACCCCCAGTTTTTGTCGAGAAAAACGGGTCAAAGATCTTTTCCCGTACATTCTCGGGAATGCCTTTGCCTGTATCGATGATTTCCAGAACCACCTGATCGTCTGCCAGATAAGTTTGAAACTCGAGCACGCCTCCATCAGGCATAGCTTGCTGAGCGTTCCGTGTCAGGTTGAGCAAGCCCCGACGAAAAAGAGCTTCATCAATTTGAACTGCTGGCAAATTCGTCCCGAGATGCGGCGAGATTTCGATGCTTTGTTGTGAGAGTTCCGGTTTAATGAATTCGATCAACTCCGAAACAAACTCTGAAACATCGACAGCCTGAAAGTTCAATTCCATGACACGAGCAAATTGCAGAAAGTCGTTCAGGAAATCCTCCAGCCGATCGCATTCGGTTTGAATCGCTGCCAGACGCTTAACCATGCGCTGGTCTCGTGGATCGTCGGCTCCATCCAACTCTTCTCGTAAAACACCCAGATTGAGCGAAATGGTGGAAAGAGGATTGCGAATCTCGTGGGCCAACCCGCCCGCCAGTTCCGCAATTTCCAGATAACGTGCCCGAAGTTCCTGCTCGGTATCATTCAACGTCGAATTGTCAGAAGAAGTGTTTGTCATGTCAGACATTCTGATCGACCTGGATTTCTACGAACGGTAAATACGAACCTCAGTTTATCATGAGATTAGACGAAATCCCAACTCATGCATAACTCTATTCCAGACGAGCCACTGGTAACTGGTCAATACAAGCACGAAGCGCAAGCGAGTGTGTCATCGCTTAACTGGACTCGCTTGCGCTTTGTGCTTGGAAAAAAATCTCTGTCCACAAAAAAACGCAGCCGGAATGACAATGCACTCCCGCTGCGTTCTTGTATTTGTAAAACCTGACGATTAGTCGTCGAAGCTCAGATCTTCTTCATCTTCGGAATCATCATCGTCTTTCGCCTTTTCCTCTTCCGCATCGGGCAGCAGAGCTTTGCGGGAGAGTTTGACGCGATTCTGCTCGTCAACCGCGATGACTTTCACTTCGAGTTTATCGCCGATTTTCACAACGTCGCCAACATTCTTGACGAAGCCATTCGACAATTCACTGATGTGACAAAGTCCATCTTTGCCTGGTGCGATTTCAACGAATGCTCCGAAATCTTTGATCGCAATAACAGTTCCGTTGTAAACACGACCAACGCGAACTTCTTCGGTCATTGCTTCAATGCGAGCTTTGGCATCTTCCGCTCCGGTTCCCTTGGAAGCAGCAATTGTCACGGTTCCGTCGTCGGAGATATCGATTTGAGTGCCGGTATCTTCCTGAAGCTGACGAATGTTTTTTCCGCCAGGTCCGATCAGCAGACCAATTTTTTCAGGATCGATTTTGACAGTTTCAATTCGTGGAGCCAGCATCGAAATTTCTTTGCGGGGACGACGAATTTCAGTCAGCATCGAACGGAGAAGTTCGAGGCGAGCCTTGCGGGCCTGCTCCAAAGTCTTCCGCATGATCTCTTCATTGATCCCATCAATTTTGAGATCGAGCTGAATCCCGGTGATTCCCTTTTGGGTTCCGGCAATTTTGAAGTCCATATCGCCGAAGTGATCTTCATCGCCGATGATGTCAGTCAGGAGAGCGTACTTGTCGCCTTCTTTAACCATCCCGACAGAAATACCAGCGACAGGCTGTTTGATCGGCACACCGGCATCCATCAGAGCCAGAGTCGCGTTACAAACAGAAGCCATTGAGCTACTTCCGTTCGATTCGGTAATATCAGAGATAATTCGAATCGTGTATGGGAAAACCGATTCATCTGGCAGAACCCATTGAACAGATCGTTCTGCCAAAGCTCCGTGACCGATTTCGCGACGTCCTGGTCCTCGGATCGGACGACATTCGCCAACCGACCACGATGGGAAGTTGTAATCGAGCATGAATCGCTTGGTATGCTCGCCGAACAGGTCTTCAACCCGTTGTTGATCGCGAACGGTTCCGAGTGTCAGCGAAGCGATCGACTGAGTTTCACCGCGTGTGAACAGGGCAGAACCATGAACGCGAGGAGTAATACCGACCCGGCAGGAGACATCCCGCAATTCATTGGGAGAACGACCGTCGAGACGATGACCATTCACGGTCAAATCACGACAGGCCTGCTTGTCAACCTGATAGAAGGCTTCTTTGAAATCGCCGATGGTGCGACCTTCGCTATCTTCCTCGGCTCCCTCAGGGAAGTACTTGTCAATCAGTTCCTGCTTGATTTCAGCGGCTGCCGCAGAGCGTTCCGTTTTTTTCGGATTCTGTCGAGCCTTCTTCAAATCATCGAGGGCATCTTTGCGAACGATGGAGACGAATGGGTTCTCAGCCGGGCTGGTGAATTCATTCTTCTCGACGCCGACTTTGCCAGCCAGTTCTTCCTGCAATTCGCACAGGTCGCCAATCGCTTTGTGAGCGAACAGCAGAGCATCAATCATCACATCTTCTGGAATCTGGCGACCGAAACCTTCGATCATCAGAATCGATTCCCGATTACCGGCAACAACCAGATCCAGATCGCCCGATTTGGTCTGTTCGTCGGTCGGGAAGAGAATCAGTTTGTCATCGACCATACCAACCCGCACGGCTCCGATTGGCCCCTGGAAGGGAATCGGTGAAATACACAGAGCGGCACTGGCTCCGTTGATCGAGAGGACATCCGAGGGATTTTCCTGATCACTGGAGAGCACGACAGTTTGAATTTGAACTTCGTCACGGAATCCCTTGGGAAACAATGGGCGAAGGGGACGGTCGGTCAATCGAGCCGTCAGAATTTCGTGAGTCGAAGGACGACCTTCCCGTTTAATGAAACCACCAGGAAACTTCCCGGCTGCGGCATAGCGTTCGCGATAATCAACAGTCAGTGGAAAAAAGTCGATCCCCATTCGAGCGGGACCTGTTTGAGCGGCGACCATCAAGCTGGTCTCGCCGTATTGAACCATGACAACGCCACTGGCCTGTTTCCCAATTTCTCCAGTCGTCATTTTCAGCTGACGACCTGCGATTTCCTTCTCAACAACAATTTGTTTTCCTGACACAGATTTTCTTTCTTTTTTCTATCGATATTTAGCAATGAATTCACGGCTACTTTCATCAGCAGCCAGCCTGCAAGCGTTCGACAACATTTTCGTTAACAAATCAACGACGCAGTAATACAGAAATGCGTCCAGCATCGACCTGAAATCCACAGCGGCTTCCCGGGAATTCAGATCATCAATTCGGCTATCAATCAGTAGCCATTCCACCCTTACGCAAGGCGGGTAAAAGAGAAAACCCGACGAAAACTCGCCGGGTTAAACCGCTACTTTCTCAAACTGAGTCGCTCAATCAGGGATGCGTAACGTGACGGATCCTTGGCTCGAACATAATCGAGCAATCGGCGACGACGGCTGACCAGCATCAGCAGACCACGTCGGCTTGCAAAATCTTTGCTGTGAGTCTTCAAGTGAGCGGTCAACTCGCTGATACGATGGGATAAAACGGCAATCTGAACATCGGGCGAACCGGTATCCCCTTCGGTTCGCTTATAATCATCAATCAGTTCCTGCTTCTTCACTTTGGTGATTGACATACCTTAAAACACCCTTACAGAAAATCTACAATAATGAGTGAACATCCCACTCGGAATTCGGCAACTTCGCCGTCTTTTAGAATCGCGCCAATTCGCGGAATTCGGTACTGTAGTCAGATCTCAACAGTTTTTCAACTAGAGAAGACCATTCCAGATCATTTCGCGATCAAAAAAATGAGTCCCGCTTAAAACTTACCTAATTTCACAATCACGAATTGCATAACAATCTGTAACATTCCCTCACTACAGTGTACATTTGCCAAATGAGACGGCATGATAAAGCCGATTATGAACCGCTAACAAAACTGATTTCAGTCTAAATGATCTGGGGTGCCGGGGACGCTCCGCGTCAGCGGAAGCCCCCGGAAGTTTTACGATTCGGGGGCTTCTCTTCGAGAGCGCCTCGCCACCCGTGATTTCATACGACTAAAACGAATTTAATTTCGTGTATTGTTAGGAGTTCTATAACTGTTCTTTCCTTAAATTTCACCCAAAGGAATCTCCGATGCAACGCTTATCATCGTCCCTGCTGATTTTCAGCCTAATGCTTGTTGGTCTGGCCAATACCGCTTTTTGTGAAGACTACCGAGATAAATCGGGATTTTCATTCACCCATCCTACCGGCTGGCTGCCGATCAATGGATCGCTCAAATCCGAACTCATTGATGGCGGGATAACCGATACCGCCAAAGACTACCTGAAAAAGCAAAGTTTCGATTTCGAGAAAATTAAAGTCCTGCTGATCCGAAATGGACAGGATGATTTTCTCGAAAACGTGAATGTTGTCGTCATCGATAGTAAACTTCCGGCCACTCAGGAATTTGCCGATCTAATCGTGAAAATTCTCCCCCAGCAGTACAAGCAGATGGGCATGAAAGTCGATAACTTCAAATCAAAAATTCAGACCTTCGGCTCCAACAAAGGAGTGATTGTCGACCAGCGGATGAATCCCTCAGAAACGGTCCCCAATACCTTGAAACAACGTCAGTTTTACATGGCCAGTCAGAATGAGGACAAGAGTTACATCATCACCTACACCGCGACACCCGAAACCTTTAGGGATCACGTCAAGACATATGAGGAGATCTTGAAAAGCTTCGCGGATTGAAGATTTGGCATAGTAATTATTGATGCAGGATTAAATCGGCTTGAGTCAACTCGACACAATCGACTTGCTGAAAGGCAGATTCCAGTTCGATCAATTTGTTCTCGAACAATGTGAGTAATGCATTGTTCGAGAGATTTCCTGTTTTCACCCACAAAAATTGCTTTGGTGAACCTGTTACCAAGTGGGAATCCAGAAAGTCACTGTCTTTCGAGACTACTGCTCTGTTTTGACCATCTGCAATCTGACTAATTTGATCATCAGTCGTGCGATTTGCTTCAGGTAGCTCAAGTGTATGGATCGAGTCTTGCCCAAGCTCATTAAGACGTTCGGAGAGTCGTTTAGGCAACTGCGCATCGACCAACCATTTCATATGGAAACCTGTGTTGTCGATTTCACATCACTTAAGCGAGCCGCATACTGCAGGCATGCAGTAATATCGTCCGCTTCCAGATCTGGATAATCAGCCAGGATCTCAGGAACCGACATTCCCGAGGCCAGCAACTCAAGAACCATCGTAACTGGATACCGCAATCCCCGCAGACAGGGCTTGCCATGACAGATTTCAGGATCAATCGTAATTCTTGAGATCATCCTACTGCTCCAGATAAATGATTCACTCGCTTCCAGTTCATCATATGCAGATCTTGATGCAATTGAAACGGCACTAAACATCCAAATCTTCGTTTCCACGCTTGAGCGCCTCCGCAAAATCCTTACGGATGGGCTCAATATAATCCCGCAGAAATTCATCGACCTGCTCCGGAGACCGACCGATATACCGTTTCGCATCCAGCGTAGCCGCCAGGTCGATTTTGGAGAAAGCTGCGTCTTTCGTCAGCCGTTCGATCAAATCATTCGGCAAGCCTTCTTCTTTCACGACTTTCGACGCCTCGTGACTGTAAACACGAATCAGCTCATGCAGTTCCTGACGATCCCCGCCAGCCGCAACGCCCGCCATCAGAATTTCTTCGGTCGCCATGAATGGCAATTCCGCATTCAGATTCTTCTCGATCACTTTCGGGTAAACGACCAACCCATCGCAAATATTGCGATAGATGATCAGGATCGCATCAACCGACAGAAACGCCTGCGGCAACGAAAGCCTTCGGTTGGCCGAATCATCGAGCGTGCGTTCCATCCACTGGGTCGCCATCGTTTGATCGGCATTCGCCTGCAGCGACATCGCAAATCGAGCGAGCGCACACATCCGCTCGGACCGCATCGGATTCCGTTTGTAAGCCATTGCTGACGAACCAATCTGATTCTTCTCGAACGGCTCTTCCAATTCTTTTCGATGCTGCAGAATCCGAATATCCGAACCCGCTTTGTGAGATGACTGAGCAATCCCACTCAGGCTGGCCAGCACTTGAGCGTCAATCTTGCGGGAATAAGTTTGCCCGGTGACCGCATAGGAACTCTCAAACCCCATCTTCTCGCAAACGAGTTTGTCGAGAGCAGCAACTTTGCCGTGATCGCCTCCAAACAACTGCAGAAAAGTCGCCTGTGTACCGGTCGTCCCTTTAATGCCCCGCATTTTCAGCACTGCGAGTCGATGATTGATTTCATCGAGATCGAGCACAAGATCATAACACCACAGCGTCGCCCGTTTGCCGATGGTCATAGGCTGAGCCGGTTGCAGGTGAGTGAAACCGAGGCAGGGGAGATCGCGATATTTTTTCGCGAACTTCGCCAGCTGATCGATCACATTCACGAGCCTCTCGCGAACGAGCATCAGGCTCTCGCGAATCTGAATCAACTCCGAATTGTCGGTCACAAAACAGCTGGTCGCTCCGAGGTGAATAATCGGTTTGGCAGCCGGGCATTGATCTCCCCACGTATGCACATGAGCCATCACATCGTGACGAACATTCTTCTCATGCTTAGCCGCACTCTCAAAATCAATATCATCCAGACTGTTACGCAACTCATTGAGCTGAGCCTCCGAAATATCCAGCCCCAACTCCTGTTGAGATTCCGCCAGCGCCAGCCACAGCCGCCGCCACGTCGAATGTTTCTTCTGAGCAGACCAGATGCCACTCATCTCACGAGAAGCGTAACGGGTATTGAGCGGATTTTGGTAGATGTCGTGTGTCATTTAATGTGGGTTTCGGGTTTCGGTATTCGGGTTTCGTATGTTCAAGTGAGGCAATCTGTGAATTCGAAACCCGATACCCGAATCCCGAACCCCGACAATCACCGATTCTTCTTCCGCGCCTTCCGTGCCTGCTTCCGCTTATCTTTCTTAATCTGCTGCAGTTTCTTCTCATCAGCTGGGCCGCGTTTGCTGCGGAGTTTTTTATCGGTGATCCGTCCGCCTGGGTCGGCCATGCCCATTTTGGAGAGTTCCTGGACGGCTCGCATTTTGTCGCGGACACCCATGCCGGCCATCTTCTGCATCATGCCAGCCATGTCGTTAAACTGCTTGACCAGATTCCCGACCGCTCCCGGCTCCGATCCACAACCCCGGGCAATTCGATTACGTCGGCTGCGGTCGATCAAATTCGGGTTTTGACGTTCCTGGGGCGTCATCGAAGAAATCATCGCTTCCATGCGGCCGATTTCTTTGTCCGGATTCATCCCGTCGGTCTGAGCCATCATGTCAGCCATGCCACCCATGCCGGGAATCATTTTCATGATTTCGCCCATCGAGCCGAGCTTCTTGATCTGCTTCATCTGCTTGTGGAAATCGTCCAGGGTAAATTTCCCCTTGGCCATTCTTTCCTGCTGCTTCTCCATCTCCTCGGCATCGAACTGCATCTGGGCTTTTTCGACGAGCGAAACAATATCGCCCATCCCCAGAATTCGACTCGCCATACGATCCGGATGAAACAGTTCCAGCTTGTCGAGCTGCTCGCCAACACCGATAAACTTAATCGGCACGCCGGTCACCTGCTTCACACTCAACGCCGCTCCACCACGGGTGTCGCCGTCGAGTTTGGTGAGGATCGCTCCATCGAGTTCGAGAGCTTCGTTGAACGCTTTCGCCGAGCGGACCGCATCCTGACCAGTCATCGCATCGGTCACGAGCAACACCTGATCTGGGCTCAACTTGCGATCGATTTGAGACAGCTCTTTCATCAATTCCGCATCGACATGCAATCGACCGGCGGTATCGAGAATGACAGTATCAACCGAACTGGTCTTCTTCGCGGCTGCCACACCATTCTGGCAAACTTTGACCGGATTATTCCCTTTGGGATCTTCCGCATGCACCGGCACCCCAACCTGAGCACCAACGGTTTTCAGCTGTTCAATCGCACCCGGACGCTGCAAGTCGGCTGCGACGAGCATCGGTTTGCGACCTTCAGCCAGCAACATTTTGGCGAGCTTGGCACAGGTCGTCGTTTTCCCGGACCCCTGCAGACCACACATCATAATGATGCTGATACCCGACTTCCGCATATGCAGCGAATGGTCGACAGGCCCCATCAGGTTGATCAGTTCCTGATGAACAATCCCGACAATCTGCTCGCCCGGCTTAAGCGACTTGAGAACCTTTTCCCCCAGAGACTGCTGCGTGACCGTCTTTATGAACTCATCAACAACATCATAGCTGACATCCGCTTCCAGCAGCGCCTGCTTAATCTCCTGAATCGCCTCTTGAATATTGGCTTCATTAATACGGCCACGCTGCAAATTGCCCAGCGCACTGCCTAAACTCTTTGTAATGGACTCAAACATGAAGAAGTTGCCTGTTCATAATGTCAGGCCAGTCTTAACCGAAGAACGGGTAGTTTATGGAATTGCAATTCGACTCGCAAGCAAACCAAAAAGGCGATTGAGAAAATGATTTTGCAGTTCATTAGGCATGGAGAGCTAATGGTAAAGCATCTTGTACTTCCAGGCCCCAACCGACAAAGTCGGGCGGGACATCTTACGACTGGCAAAAAAGCCCAGAGTCAAATAGCACGAAGTCTGAGCCTTAAGAGGTTGCTCGGCTTGGTGTATTAACCATTCTGAAAGTCCTCTTTCGCAATCAACTCACAAGACGAAAGAAAACCGTTGAGACCCTCCATCCTGTCGCGTAAGTTCTTTTTGTTTATCCAGATTGGAAGTTGTGAGTAGTCATTTACAGTCTCGTCAGTGTTTTGGTAATAGCGGAACGTCTGGCCGGTTCGGTCAGTGTTGTGAAGTTCTAGAATTATCGTTTCGGTCGCAAGGATTAGGTCTGGATCATCACCCATATCCTCAATTAAATGTTTGGCCTTATTCCACAGAGGTTGAAGTGAATGCCCTTTCAACACTTTAACAATTGATTTAGTTTCTTTAACTCTCCCGGTTTCAATACAGTACTTAAGTATATTCTTCAAACGAATTTCAACCGAATGCCGAAAGAGATAGCACACTGGAATAATTAAATAGTCCTTGTACCTGTCTTCGCACTTGGAGTTATCAATCAATGTGATTGCAGCATCATAAAATGCACCCGCTTGAGGTTGATTACGACAGAAGAGACTTTCACGGTGGAAGTCACTATCTACTTGGTCTGTTTCGGAAAACAGTTTGTCACCAAGCTTGGGCCAATTATTTTTCATAATGTTATCACGACACGTAATTACTGAGGTGGTTCTATATTTGCAAAATAAACTTTGCCGCGGATGGAACCGGTTGATGCGAATCAACTACCGCGAATGGCCCTGACAGATTCTCTCAGGACGGCATAGCCGTAAGCAGGACTTGGCAGAACAGTTCATTTAACTGAAAGCATCTGATGGACTTCGTCCACTCAGATATTATAAGACATGTTACAAAAAATTCTACATTTTATAATGAAGCGACAGTTTTCAAAGTGGTTGTCGACGCCGTTTGAGCTTGGTGAAAAGCCCAGGCGTATTCATATTCGTTATGAAGCTATGGTCAAAATAGATGGACACGATGATGTAGAATATGTAACTCTTTTAGATTACGAGATGCGAGATGGTTCTCAGGGAGGAGGATTTAATGGTCCATGCTGTTTTTCGTTTTGCGACGTTGATCATGATAAAGTAGAACCTGAAGACCTGATAATATCATATTTAGGTATGTATCTCATGATCTCACAATCCCCAGAAGAAGTTCATCAACTGGAACCTGAAGTAGAAGAAACCATTGAAAGTATTATAAAAAAATCCGGTTTCGAAGATGTTGAAGTGCATGAATCTATTATTTGCAATGAGGTTCTGTACACGCTTTTCAATGCAAAACTTAACAGTCATGAATTTAAGGGGTGTATTTACAACGGTGATGAAATAGTGTCATTTGAGGAAAATAATGCTTTATCTAATATTCCAGCATATTATTATGCGTATGGGAAAGATCGAATAGAATTTCAAATCGAAGAATAACAAAATATAGAGTGGCCCTGAAAGATTCTTTCAGGGCGGCGCACTGGGTAGCACCGGTTGATGCGAAGCAGCGACCGGTGTGACAAAGTCATAGGAGGCTTCCACTTGTTAAGCACAGCAGACCCTACTGCTCTAACGAACCTTCTCCTGATTGACAGAGATCGATTCCTCAGTCGATATTGAAAAATGTGTTATACAGAATGTCAAACTTTATGAGACAGAAGCTAATCCTGTCCATCATGAGTTATCCAGCAACCGAGGCAATGAAATGAGACCGATTCCGTTGCTTATCGTGAGTGCCACACTCGCACTGCTCGTCGGATGTGGCGGCTACTCTGACCCACCTGCAGGTGTCCCGGCTCAAGTCGAAACCCGAGCAATGGTCAAACAGATCATCGCCAGGCAATTCAACGTCGCGGAGGACACGTTCAGCCTTGCTGATCCAATAATGGGGAAAAAACTTGGTGCCGATGAGCTGGATCTGGTCGAACTGGTTATGGAACTCGAAGACAATTTTCAAATTACATTACCCGATGCCGTATTGATCGGCTCCGAGTCGGACAGCGGATTTCAAGCTGGCCTCACCGGCCAACAACTCGCCAACCTTGTAGAAGGTGAGCTACAGAAAAACTGAATTGCAAGCCGTAATGCTGGTTCCGCGTTTTATTCGGTGTATGTGATCGCCATGCTGGTCGGCATCCTGCAACGTTTGCCATCATCGTGGGTGGCGATGGAAGATTCTATAACACCCACTCGCAGTTTGGAGATGGAAGATGAATTTGGCTTACATTAGAGATGAAGAGCGAACGGTGTAACATCTTGTGCTTTCAGCACCCTACCGACAAAGTCGTTCGGGTCACCATGCTCCACGATACAGAGAGTTGCAGAACTTATTGCCTCATTTGATTTCGCCAGATGTTGAAGTCCTGTGCATCGACCGTTCCATCAGAATTGGCATCCCCGCCGCTGTTCGAGAATTCAGTTGCTCCCAGGTTGTTTCGCCAGATTAAATAGTCGGATCCATCCACATAGCCATCACGATTGAAGTCTGCATTTGAACGACCGGGGCGAAACTCAAATCCAACAGTCACACCTGTCGAGTTGCCCGAAGCCCCCGTTACTCCCCCCGTCTGCAGGATGAACAGATTCGTAATCAGATTGAATTGTCCGTATCGGGTTTCTGTGCCCGCGCCCGCTGTAATCCGTCCACCAAACACACCATCATCTTCCAATTCGGAGACTCCCGTTCCCACCGGTACGAAATACTGCGTTTTGTTCGGGTTGAACGTCGTGAAATTCAAGTCCGTTTTCGTTTTTCCCAAACCTGCACCAGCTCCGACAAAGAGCTCTATTAACTGATCTCGGCTCTCCGACCGAATTTTCGTCCGAAAGAGGCAATCGAGGTGAAATTGATACAGGTCCACAGAATCAATCTCGGCCTGCAGTCCACCTCCGATCGGCTCGTTGAGCTGGAAGTCGTCATTTCCGTGAGCACGAGAGTAAGAAAATCCCCCCAGAATTTCGAAACTGTTAATCCGTGTGGGAGACGCAATTTCGCGAACGGAAATAAATGGGACTTGAACTTCGAAACGGGTGCCCGGATTCAGCAACGTACTGAAGGCTCCGCCGGTATAAAGATCGCTTCCCACAGTGATTTTTGCGGCATCAATGCCGGTATACCCTCCTGATGAATCCTCTGGATCGAATATTGAACTCAAAGCAAAATTCGATCGACCCGTCTGGCGATCCCCAATGATGAGTTCACGCTGCCCGCGACCAATTGGATTCGACGCATCGATGGAACGCAGCTGTTGTGCATAAACATCGACTGAGCACAATACAATCACGCAAAAACAAAAGAGGATTCGGATCATTTTCTAAGGCCTCGAGAAAGAATGAGTTAGCACTACTATTCGAATCGACAGGTAGCCTCATTTCACTTGACATTTATCATATGATCGAATGAATCCCTGTAACCGTTAAAGTCCACAATAACACGTGGAGCGACAAGTGGAACTTGCAGGTGGCTGGGCAACGAGTAGCACCGTTTGATGCGAAGCAGCGACCGGTGTGACAAAGTCACAAGAGGCTTCCCCTTATGTCTAGTAAACATGTCCCCGCGGGTGGCTAAGTCAAGTAGGGCAGGCTCCTGCCTTATGTGGAAGGTCGTACGCGAATGGCCCTGAAAGATTCTTTCGGGGCGGCGTAGCCGTAAGATTCTTCACGTCCAACTCACTATTAACTGAAACCCTCTTATGGACTTCGCCCACCCAGATAGCAGAGCTATCTGGGCCACCCGAGAATTTCCCTCAGTTCATTATTATTCGCCTGGAATATGACCGTATGGGCACATCCTCAGAGCACCCATCAATATCCACCCATGCCTGATCGATGTGACTGATGTGGATTCCTTCTGGCCTTAAAACAGTGGGATCTCGATTCTGGCGAACTCTGTCGACTTGCTCTTGTCTCGCTTTTGTGTAGAGTGAATAAAATCGTCACTCTGTGAGATAAGTGCATCGTGTACGAACTGCTGTGGCAGTGTAGGCGAATTGCATATTACGCGATTGGAATGGAAAGACATCGAGCGGGAATCGCTTTCGGCTCTGTCTGCTTTGACGAACTGTCCTCATCAAATTTGAAGGTCATAATGAGCGAGAAAAAGAATCTGTTTAACAAGGTCTGGGATCTGCATAACGTCGGCACCTTGCCGACCGGACAAACACAATTGTTCATCGGTCTGCATCTCATTCACGAAGTGACCAGCCCGCAGGCGTTTGCCATGCTTCGCGAGCGGGGTTTGAGCGTGATGTATCCCGAGCGAACGGTCGCGACAGTCGATCATATTGTGCCGACGGATGATCAGGCGCGGCCATTTAAGGATCTGCTGGCTGAGCAGATGATGTCTCAAATCGAGAAAAACTGTCGGGAATTCGGCGTCACTCTCTTCGACATCAGCGACTCTCGTCAGGGAATTGTCCACATTGTCGGCCCGGAACAGGGACTGACTCAGCCCGGATTGACGATCGTCTGTGGAGACAGTCATACCTCGACTCATGGGGCATTCGGTGCAATCGCCTTCGGAATCGGCACCAGTCAGGTTGCCGGCGTGCTGGCGACACAGACTCTGGCACTCGGCAAGCCGAAAGTTCGCCGGATTGAAGTGAATGGCGAACTGAATCCCGGCGTTTATGCCAAGGACGTCACACTGTACATCATTCAGAAGCTGGGTGTGAAGGGCGGCATTGGTTATGCCTATGAATATGCGGGCGATGTATTCGACCGGATGACGATGGAAGAGCGGATGACGGTCTGCAATATGAGCATCGAAGGGGGTGCCCGTTGTGGATATATCAATCCGGATCAAACAACCGTCGATTATTTACGCGGTCGTCCGCAGGCTCCTCAGGGGGCAGATTTCGACAAGGCAGCCGAGTGGTGGCTGAGCCTGGCTTCAGGGCCGGATGCCGAATATGACGATGTCGTGACCTTCGATGCGAGCGATATCGAGCCGACCGTGACTTGGGGAATTACGCCGGGACAGTCGATCGGCATCAACGAGAATGTGCCGACGCTCGATAGTTTTGAAGAGGATGACCGGGCCGGAGCTCAGGAAGCTTACGAGTATATGGGCCTGGAAGCGGGGCAGTCGCTCAAAGGTGTGAAAGTCGATGTGACGTTCATCGGCTCCTGCACCAACGGACGTATTTCCGATCTTCGAGAAGCGGCTCAACTCGTGAAGGGTCACAAGGTTGCTCCCGGTGTGAAAGCACTGGTTGTGCCTGGCTCTCAACTAGTACTGAAACAGGCCGTTGAAGAAGGTCTGGATAAAATCTTTGAAGAAGCGGGCTTCGAGTGGCGAGCAGCCGGTTGTTCGATGTGTCTGGCGATGAATCCGGATAAATTGAAGGGCCGCGAGGTGTGTGCGTCTTCCAGTAACCGCAACTTCAAGGGACGTCAGGGTAGCCCGACAGGCCGAACCTTATTGATGAGCCCGGCTATGGTGGCAGCCGCTGCGATCAATGGGCATGTGGCCGATGTCCGGGAAATGATGGAACCTGTCGGGGTTTGAGATGACCAGTGCCACTCGCTAAATAAACGCGGGTGGCGGGGGCGCTCTCGAAGAGAAGCCCCTGAATGATAGAACTTCCGGGGGCTTCCGCAAAAGCGGAGCGCCCCCGCTACCCCAATTAATAATGATCATAGTCGATTCCGGTGCGTCTAGATGCACCCTACAGTTATAGAGGTCGAGCAATGAACGAAATCAAACAAGTTTCCGGCACCTGCATTCCTTTGATCCTGGATGACATCGATACCGATCGCATCATCCCGGCTCGATTCCTCCGCTGCGTCACCTTCGATGGACTTGGCGAGCATGCATTTGAAGATGACCGGCAGCAGAATCCGAATCATCCCTTCGATAATGCGAAGTATCAGAACAGTTCAGTGCTGCTGGCTGGCCGCAACTTTGGGTGTGGGTCATCCCGTGAACACGCTCCTCAGTCGCTGATGAGATGGGGAATCAAGGCGATCATTGCGGAATCATTTGCGGAGATCTTCTTCGGAAACTGTACCGCTCTCGGGGTTCCAGCTGTCACAGCCAGTTCAACAGATGTGGATGAACTGGGCAGACGGGTCGAAGCCGATCCTCAACTGGAAGTGAAAGTCGATCTGGTCGCGAAAAAGGTGACTGCAGGAGATTTCTCGTGCGACATCGATATCCTCGACTCTGCTCGCGACGCTTTGCTCTCGGGTCAGTGGGATTTTATGACTCTCCTGCTGGAAAATCAGGAATTCATCAAGCAGACCGCGGAAAAAATTCCTTATCTCAGTCAGTTCGCTTGAGCAAATTCTTGCAAAATCCGTGCAATTGTCGTCATTGTCTGATTTTGCAGCACTTGATCTTGGTTTAAAACGCAACAGAGCCTGATTTTCCCTGAACGCAGAGCTTTCAATTGGGACGCTCTGCGATCAGTCTGTGTCCAATAACTAAAATAGTGGTTACCAATCAACCACAGCATCTACGCCCCAGGCTTCTTATTGCCCCCATTGTTACAGTTAATGGGATATATACGAGTTTGGCACACTGTGTGCACATGTCCGAACCGTTGCTCGATTCTTGAGCTTTTCTATTAGCGGCATATTTCCACGGAGGGTTCGATGCTTGTATTATCACGAAAACTGAATGAGCGAATCATCATCGGCGACTCAATTGAGATCAAAGTTCTGAAGATCTCGAATGGTCGAGTTAAACTCGGAATCGAAGCCGATTCCTTTATCGATATCCGTCGTGGTGAAATCGATCTGGATCTCTCGGAAGCCGAAGTGCCACAGAGTACCAAGAAAACTCAGTCTGTCACTCTACAGGTTGCTTCGTAGAGATTATCAATGCCGGCAGAAGCATGAGGCGAAATCCAGTCCGTCAATTTGCGATCGATACAAGAGACGGACTCGCTTGTGCATCGTGCTTATTGTCAGCCGAATTGAATCGGTAAGGCTTGAGGACGTCGGACACCTTTTTGTTTGCTCCATTGGACATCTTCTGGAGTAATAGCCAGTTCCAGGTTCTTCAGTTCTGACCATAATTTTTGAAACGAAACCCGCGCTTCGAGTTTCGCCAGTTTCATACCCAGACAGACGTGAATTCCCGCTCCGAAAGCAATGTGCGGATTCGGTTTGCGGGTGATATCGAATCGATCTGGATTTACAAAGACCGTAGGATCGACATTGGCAGCTGCCAGGACCGCCATCAAGACGTCTCCCTTTTCCAGTTCGGCTCCATAATAATTCATCGCCTCAGCAGCACGCATCGGTTTAGTGAATTGCACTGGGGATGTGTAACGCAGAATTTCGTTGATGGCACTTTCCATCAGCGAATCATCGCCCAATAGCCGTTCCTGCTGATCACGGTGCCGAAAAAGTTCGAGCATGCCGTTGCCAATCAGGTGGGTTGTCGTCAGAAACCCCGCAAATAACAGCAGCACCGCCATTGCAACCAGCTCATCTTCGGTCAGTCGCTGCCCATCGCTTTCCGCCTGCACCAGTTCCGTCAATAAGCCGGGGCGTGGAGCGTCTCGACAAAGTTGAATTTGACCACGCAGATACTTTTCGATTTTCCCAAGCGAAGGGACGAGTTTCAGAAAGCCGATTAGTCCTGGTTCGATCGCAAACTTCTCCGCCCAGTTGCCGAACCGAGAGCGATCCGCTTCGGGTAATCCGAGCAATTCTGCGATGACGGCTATTGGAAATCGCTGGGCATATTCGGCCATCAAGTCGACAGACTGACCAGTCCTTCGATGTTTTTCACGCATCTCCTGAATTAATTCGTCTGCCATTTCCTCGATGCGAGGCTGCATCTGTTCGAGACTTCGTCGAGCAAATGCCTGTTCAACGAGGATTCGCAAGCGACGATGATCGGGCTCATCCCGCAGAATCATGCCCGAAGCCATCACCCGCAAACTCCGCGGCATCCAGAACGGAAAGTAACCTCGCTGACCTTTGCCAAGACTGGCCGGGTCGCGAACAAATCGCTTCCGATCTTTGAGCATCTCATTAACGGCTGCATGAGAAGAGACCATCCAGACATTACCCAGAAAGGGAAACTTCGAGCGAACAATCGGCCCCTGTTCGAGGAGTTCATGCAGAATCGGGTAAGGATTCCGTTTGAACTCCTGCGAATAAAGTTGACGGGCAATTTCATTGGACATGAAGTTGGACAATCATAATATTCCTGCCCCCAGACTCCTGTCAGAGGACAGGAATACAAGCACGAAGCGCAAGCGAGTGTGTGAATCTGGCCATTATTTGACGATTACTGCAGCCCAAGATACTGTAGTAATTCACGGATACGCAATTGAATATCACCAAATGCATGAATTCCAACAATCGTCAGCCCCGCGTTCACAATACCCATCAAACCTTCGCCGGCGATCAGTCCGGAGGCGAGGGCGAAGTTGTATTTCTGAGCGGCTGCTGGCGCGATCGCTTTCCAGATCAACCAGACGACCAGGCCGTAAAACATCACGAGGGAATAATAAGCTGGGACGATGAAAGCGATGCCCATTGCCAGTCCACTCGGGACGAAGTTGGCGATCGATTTAATTTGTCGTAGACCTGCAATGGCTAGCCCAATGATGCCGGCAATAATGATCGACTCTTCGGCAAATGGAGGCAGGGCTCCGAAGCCTTCGTTCAGAATGACAGCCATCGCTTTCCAGGCCATCGCAGCTGGAGCCGGGAGTTGTTCGCTCCCCAATTCGTAAGCCTTAGTAAAGATAAAATAGACAGGAACTGCGAACAGGATTCCGACACAGATTCCGCATAACTGGGCGATAAATTGTTTACGAGGAGCGGCTCCGAGCATCTTGCCCGTTTTCAGATCCTGCATCATGTCAGCTGCTTGGGAAGCTCCTGCAGAAGTAATCGCGGCTGCCATCAGGTTAGTCGAGATAGAACCGGGTGCGATGCCTCCAAAAATCAACTGCGTCACTTTTCCCATTCCCCCAATCGGATTGATATCGGTTTCTCCAGCAGAACGCACGGCTACGATTGAAAGGATAAAGGAAACCGGAATGGCGATGAGTGTTAAATACCAGGGGATATCGAAAACGAACTGTGTGATGATAATGGCCAGAATGGATCCGCCAATCAAGCCGCCAATCCACCAACTGTTGGGGATGTGCCCGGAGACGGTTTGTTCTTCATCGAGACTTTTGGCGACGGGCATTGTGAAAGCATTCACAAATGTTTTCCAGGAGAAAGCAAGGGATCCGAGAGCTTCTGAAACCATCAGAGCCACACCCGGCCAGAGTAACCAGCCACGGGGACCATTTTCATAGGCCATGATTGGTCCTGGTGCCCACTCCATAGATTGACAATAAGGTCCTAGACTTCCCCAGCCGAGAATCGCTCCGCCGACTAGAGAAAGCACCACGCGCGGGCCGATCAGAAATCCAGCTCCCAGCAGCGAGGGACCGAGATAAACTTTGAATCCCCAGGCAGCCGCTACCGCCAAATATGCTACTCCGGGAACCCACTCCCATTCATGAATGGGAGGCTGTTCGAGTTCCGGAACAAAGTGGTAGGCCAGAGTAAACAGACCTGCACAAATCCCGGCTATCACCAGTACGCGAGCTTTAGCTAGAGCATCAGCTGCATCTCCATACATGGCAAGAATCGTTTCGGCAGTCGCCGTTCCCGTCGGAAAGCGGAGCTTATCGACATCGATCACCTGACGTCTTAATGGCACGGCAAAGAAGACACCCAGGAAGGCAACCGAAACCGACCACATCATCAAGGCGTACCAGCTGAAGTTATAACCAAGCAGCATCATTGCCGGAATTGGGGCCAGCAAGCCAGCTGCCGAAGACATGTACCCAGCTGCGGAGCCGGAGGTTTGTGCGATGTTGGTTTCAAGAACCGAGAGTTTGCGGTTCAACAGCGAGAAGATCGAAAACCCGAGGACAGCGGAGATAATCGAAGCCCCGAACGCCCAGCCGATTTTCAGGCCAATATAAATGTTCGTGCAGGAAACGATACTGCCAACCAGACATCCCACAATGACGGCTCGAGCGGTCAATTGTCGTTCCGAAGGCTCCGGAAAATAAAGCTGTTCAGACTCCTGTTCCTCAATTTCGATTTCCACATCTGCCATCTGGGCTTCCCTTTCCTATTGTCTGTGATTCACCGAAGTTCACACGATAAGAAGTGCAGAAATTTCGAACAATGCCAAATGAGGTTGAAAGCGAGTTGAGTGGGGAAGAGTTGAATTTTGAACCACGGATGCTCCCAACCCGGCGTAGCCATAACCGATCACCAGGAATTGAAGAAAATAACCGCCAAGACGCCAAGGGAAACAAGAAGTTCTTTGAAATAATAATTTTGGAACCACGAAGACACGAAGGCACAAAGAAATTTATGAATCATGAAAAACAATCACGAACATGATGATGAATTTGAGGTAATATTGTTACAGAACTCTTCGTGCCTTTGTGTCTTCGTGGTAAAATAATCAGAGCAACAAGCTCCTGTTTCACGACACTCTCGCCTGTGTGACGGAAGACGACGACGGGTGGCTGGGGTCGAAGCGAAGCGGAGCCCCCAGATATTCCGCTACCATAAACTGCAAATTACAGTAGTAGCACAGTTTATTTTTATCTGCGTTGATCCGCGTACATCTGCGGTTCTAACTGTTCCCAGGTTTGACTTCTGAAACGAGTGACGGTTGAACATCATTAATCATTGTAGAAATGGAAATCAACGCTCGATTGTCAGAATTACATCGTCAATTCAGTGAACGGATGCTGTATTCCGTGTAAGGCTTACAAGGCAGAATTTACAGGGCTGATCGGACTGAAAAATTATCGGGCGTTCTTTGACTGCTGGAAAATCGAGTCAAGATCAGTCCCGGAAAAAGTTGGGGAGGTTCTGGCACGGGTGTTGCATAATTGATCTCTCGTTACGGCATTCTTCGGAATGATTGGAACATGCCGCGGGGTCCGGGGGGATCAAACGGTGAACATAGGGGACGAAGGAATGGAATTCCTTCGGGACATAAATCGATCGTAAGCATTACCAGAGCATATTCAAAAATTATCTGCAGCGTTCGGCAGGAGCAAACACAACGTTATTAGCTCCTTTGGTGCCCAGGCGACTGCAGAAACCATTTGAAAATGGACTGTAATGTTCAAAATCAAAAAGGATACCAGAGCATGGAAGCTCGTGTATTTGCCGCTCGCGTTACGCTCACTGTTTGTGCCGGACTGTTCGCGAATCAGTTGCAACTCCAGGCCGCATCCTATCGGACTGCGAATTTTGTGGTCGAAGCACCAACCCAGCAATTTGCAGAACGGGTAGGACAGGAAGCCGAGCGTTTCCGAAAAGAACTCTCGGAAATGTGGGCTGGCAAGAACCTGCCAAACTGGTCTGCTCCCTGCCCGATTCGCTGTAAAGTTGGACAAATTGGAGCGGGCGGAGCCACGACATTCAATTTCCAGAACGGCGAAGTGCTCGGCTGGCGGATGAATATTCAGGGCACCGAAGAGCGGATTCTCGATTCCGTTCTACCTCACGAAATTACTCACACCATTCTGGCCTGTATTTTCCGACGTCCCCTACCCCGCTGGGCCGATGAAGGCATGTCGACTCTGATCGAACACGAATCCGAACGCCGTCGTCAGACACGCTTGCTTGACGATGTGATGCGGGGCGGCAAGAAAATTCCTCTGCAGTCACTCCTCGGCATGACCGAATATCCTTCTGACATGCGGGATGTGATGAAACTGTATGCTCAAGGATACTCACTGACTGACTATCTGGTTCAGCAGGGTGGCCGTCGTACTTTCCTGGCGTTCCTGCAGGATGCTCATCGCAAAGGAAACTGGGATCATGCCTTGAGTGCTCATTATGGGGTGAACTCCGTCGGACAACTCGAACAGAAGTGGGACAGCTGGGTGATTGCCGGCAGCCCTTCATTGAACCTGCCTGAAGGTAATCAACTGGCATTGAATGAAAATCGAATCCCGGAAGGAACCGTTGTTCGTGGACAATCACCTGACCTGAATGCCCCTGCAACCTCGGCTCCAAGCCCGATTGTCTCTCAGAATGTCGCGACCAATTCTGCTCCTGAACGCAATCATCAAATGGCCCAACTCGATTCCGCCCCGGCTTACAACGCCACAAACCGGACTGCTCAACCGGCTCGTGAAGAGACCACCATGGCCGGAAGCTATCAAACTTCCCGCTCACGCAGTGAACTCACCCAGCCAATTTATGTACGAACCGTCAACCACGCCGGCACCATCGCCGACCGCAAAGACCGTAGCCCACTCGTGTTGACGCGTGAAGGCTTCACCGCTCCGCAGACGCCACTGCGTTCATTTGACACGGTGAATCCATTCGGGGGAATTGGAAAGTCGGATCCGTTCACACCGTAACCGTATAATGAAACCGCCAAGACGCCAAGGACGCGAAGAGTACTATATGACTCTTCGCGTTTTTTTGTGATGTAAACCAGTAATGGGACACAGCGATTTCAGAGGCATTCCTTTGGTAGAATCGCCTCTTGTGACTTCGTCACACCGGTAGCCGCTTTGCGTCAACCGGTGCCACCCGCGAAAAGGAGTGATGCTATTCGTGAAACTCTCCACATTAATGAGTCATAATCAAATGAATAAATTCTCATTGAAAGTGCTCTTCTGTAGATCCAACCACACGTCGCGAGAATTGGTACGTGGATGTTTCTTCGATGGTTTGGTGGATTCGTTGTTTAGACGACAGCCCGAGAAACAGTTGAGTTCAATGAGTAGGAATTGATAATTTGAGTCGAGCTTAATTATCATTCAGGAATAAAGCTCGGGATTAGACAAAAAATCATCACGAAGTACTTTTCTCTAAATCGCACTTCAATCAGACACTTTAGTAATAGCTTATTGCTGTCTCATGAACGATTCCATAGAACTGCACATTGAAGAAGGGCCTTTGATGGGAAAGGCTTTCCAGATTGAGCAACACGACATTCTTATCTGCGGACGCAGTAAAAAAGACTGCCACATTGCATTACCCAAAGATGGTTACATCTCACGGCATCATTTCTTGATGGAAGTAAATCCTCCTTTGGTGCAGATTCGAGATCTGGGAAGCAGAAATGGAACTTATATCAATGGAGTGAAATACGGAGGTCGAACAAAAGGGGAGTCAATTGCTGAGGCAGCGGCAAAAACCTACGCCACTGTGGAATTACAGAATGGGGATCGCTTACGGGTCGGAAAAACGGTCATCCATGTCACGATTAATACTGCTCCGAAAATAGTGCAGCCAGAAAAAGTTCACTCAGATACGGTGAAAATGAAGTTTGCAAGCTGTTCCACTTGCGGTATTCAAATCCCTGTGATGGCTGCTGAAATGGTATCTGCTGGTCAGTTCCAGTGTGAAAGCTGTCAGGCAATAAAAGCACAACGTTTTGACGAGATCAGAAGCCAGATCACTTCCGATCGCTCTGATGAAAATGCGGTGTTCCCTCAAGTCAGTGGTTTCCAGATTAATGAACGATTGGGAAAAGGAGGCATGGGAGAAGTCTACCTGGCCACCAGCCTGGAGAACTGTAGTCCTGTTGCCATTAAAACATTTCACACGATGCAGGAGAATCTTAAATCGAAATCCATTGCCCAGGAGTTTGTTCGTGAGTGTGAAATCCTGGACAGCCTACGTCATCCAAACATCGTCCAGTTTTATGACGTCGGTATGGAGAGCTCATTCATTTATTGTGTGATGGAATACTGCAACCATGGAAGTTTGGACAATTATCATTCAGAGAATAAAGATTTCTCGTCTCCAGTAAACATGGCCGAGATATTCATCGAACTGCTGGATGCCCTGCATTACGCCCACCAGAGTGGGTATATCCATCGAGACATTAAGCCTGAGAACATTCTGATACAAAAGGAACAAAACAAGGCGGTTCCCAAATTGAGCGACTTTGGGCTTTCTAAAAACTACCAGACGGCCGGATTTTCCGGGTTAACTGTGACAGGATCTTTCTCAGGAACACTCGATTATATGCCGAGGGAGCAGCTGACTAATTACAAGTACCTGAATCCCGTTAGTGACTTATGGAGTTTGGCAGCCAGTTATTATTATCTGGTCACAGGGTGTTACCCTCGGCCCAGAAACGAGGGAGACGACCCTCTGGAAATCATTCTTACCAAAGATGCGATTCCCATCCGCGAGAAATCATTAAGTGTGCCATCAGCCATTGCAGAGGTCATTGACAAAGCTTTAGCAACTCAACCCGAGGATCGCTATCAGGATGCCTCCGAAATGCTGGATGCTTTGACTCAAGCAATTCAATAAGCCAAAATAGCTGCGATACATATGTTCTCGACTATAGGACTTTGATCTCGTGCCAAATAAGAAGTTGCAGTGCCCCAACAAGACTTGTGGAAAGACTTTCGTTGTAGACGACACTCAGATGGGAAGGTCAGCAAGGTGCAAAGCGTGTAACACCAGCATGCTGATCACTGCAGAAGGCGCAATTTCCACTGACAAACGCCTATCTAGTATTTTGAAATCGAATTCGTCACCCGGCGAATCTTCCATCTCCAAATCACCAAAGAGAATCGGTCGCTTTGAGATTCTCAAGAAGCTGGGAGCAGGTGGATTTGGGATTGTATATCTGGCTTTCGATTCGGTTCTAGATCGAGAAGTTGCACTGAAATTACCTCACAATGAGTTACTGCAGAATTCAAAATCCGCAAAACGTTTTTTGAGAGAAGCGAAAACTTCAGCTCGATTAACGCATCCGAATATTGTGCAGGTTTATGATGCAGGCCAGGTGGAGGATAATTTCTTTATCGCTTCACGCTTTGTGAAGGGAGTTTCTCTTGACGAGTATGTCAGCCAGAGAGGAGCACTGGAGGCAGGAGAGGCAGCTGCGATCGTCAGAAAACTCGCTGAAGCGGTTCATTATGCTCACTCATGCGGAATTATTCATCGGGATATCAAACCTCACAACATCATGATCGATGAGCAGGGAGAGCCCTATTTGATGGATTTTGGTCTGGCCCGCTTCGAAACCGACGAAGATAAAATCACAAAGGCAGGAGCATTGATTGGTACGCCAGCCTATATGTCACCAGAGCAGGCGAGTCCGAAAAATTCAGAAGAGGTCGGACCGCTTTCAGATCAATATAGTCTGGGGGCAGTCCTCTATGAGTTATTAACAGGCCAAGCCCCTTTTTCCGGACCTGTGGAAGTTGTGCTCTACAATGTGATATCAGTAGAACCGGAGCCGATAGCAAAACTGGCTACTCATATCCCATTGGATTTGCAGACCATCTGTGCCAAGGCAATGTGTAAGGAGGCGGGCCAACGCTTCGAGAACTGTCAGGAATTTACTGATGATTTGGAGCGACTACTGGATGATCGTCCCATAACTGCCAGACGGGTTGGAAAATTGGAAAAAGCTTTCCGCTGGTTAAAACGTAACCCGCTTGTGGGAGGATTAACAATTGCCGTGCTACTCGTGACCACCATTGGTTTCATTATCTCAAGCTCTCTATTGCATTACTCATTATCTCAAAAAGAAGCTGCTGAAGACGCATTGGAGAAAGTAATCCAGGAGCAGGAGAACACAGAACAGCAAAGGCAAATAGCGGCTTTGGAAACAAAAAGAGCTGAGGAACAAGCAGAACGTGTGAGCATATTATCTAGTGAACAGCAAGTACTTAGCTACCGTAGTTTTATCCGGCAAGCTTACAAGAGTTTGCAGGAAGGTGACCTTCAGTATGCAAATAATTTGCTCAGGCAATGTCGGGAGGATTTGAGAAAATGGGAATGGTATTTTCTCATCAATCTACTCAATCAAAAAGAAGAGACACCTGTAATTCGTTTTTCTCCTGATCGTGTTGAGCGTTATAATACTGGAATCAACCTATTTGAATTTGGGAATACTAGTGATTTAATATATGCGCTACAGGGATACACAGGGAATTTATATTCTGCGTCAACAGATCGTATAAACACAATTAATAAATTGGCAACAATTGAATTTGATTGGTCAAAAGTAAATCCAAACAATAATATTTATACTCAAAGAAATTACCCTTCTAATATTTTTCTTTCTTCTTATTATAGCCCGAATACACATAAATTGTATCTCATGTGTAACAATGTGGTGTCTCGGCCTGGAAGTGGTCCTTACAATGAAAATGCAATGCCGTTAATTGTATATGATTTCAATGGGAAAGGGTATGATTATGTGTTTTTAGAGGGGAGTGTGAGGTTAATTGGGAATGCAGTTCTCGTCGATGAAGAAAATGGAGTTATTGATATTTGGAGTGGGTCAATTGAAAAACGCTCCCGGGGACCAATGGCTTCTGTGAACATAAAAGATCTATCGAAGACACCTTATGAAGAGGGGGGGATTGAGGGTGTGCCTCTTTATTCTTCTGATACCCATAAGCCATATTTTATTGAGGCGCATACTGATGGAAATGTCGAGACCTTAATTGTTCATCGTGGAATCTCAGCGTTCAACGACACTTATGAGTTAAGTGTAGAGGTACCAGGCCGAGTGTTATGTGCTGCTATTTCTGATAAGAACCAAATATTGTATCTTGGGACTATTGAAGGGACTATTTTTAAGTACAGACTCGCGACTACAGAGCACGAAAAGCATAGAGCGCTAGAGCGATGGCCTGATGCGCATTTCGACGATGTTCTAGAGGTGGCTTTGTCTGCAGATGGCACAAGGATGGGGTGGATTCAATTTTGAAATGCACGGGTTTTGGGTTCGAACAGTTCGTGTGGTGATTTGAATTGGTACTTTTTGCGAGGCCGGTTGTTCAACTCCATCACAGCCGCTTGAATATCCTCGGCTTTCAGTTTACGGAAATCGCTCCCCTTCAGGAAGTATTGCCGCAGAAGCCCGTTGGTGTTCTCATTCTGGCCGCGTTGCCACGGCTGGCGAGCCGGAGCAAAATAGATCGCACAATGCAGGGCTTGCTCCAACTCTCGATGACCCGAAAACTCACTCCCGTTGTCCGTCGTCAAAGTTCGAATCAATGACGATGGCAACCCCTCAAACGCAAACACCGAAGCCGCGTTCAACGTCGATGCTTTCTTGTCCGGCAGATAGCTCGCCACAAGATAGCCGGTCTTGCGTTCGACATGCGTGACAATGTAGCCGGTCCCCTTTTGACCCTCGATGGTATCCGATTCCCAGTGCCCGATCCGCGAACGATTGCGTGCAGAAACCGGTCGCTGATCCATTGGCTTTTTGGTCGGGTCGCATCGTCTGGAGATCCCTGTGCCGTAGCGTTTGCGGCGTTTCTTTCTCGATTGACGCAGCTGCCTGTAGATGTTGCCGCCCTGCTTTTTGTTTGCTTTGATCCAGGCGTAAATCGTCTCAATGGATATTCGCATTCTGGCCTCCCGAGGATGCAGTCGCAAGAGTTGACCTGCAATCTGTTCCGGCGACCACTTGAGAGACAACTTATCGAGCAGGAATTCTTTGAGCGGAGCGTGGTTGAGTTTCCAGGGGAGTTTGCAGAGTTGTCGACGCCGTCGCGCTTTGCGGTCGGCTTTCCCGGCGAAATACTTCCCGGTCGCATCCGAATTCCGCCGCAGTTCTCGGGAGATCGTGCTGGGGTCTCGGGATAACTCGCGCGCAATTTCTATTCGAGAGTGTCCCAGGGCGTGCATGTGCGCTATGGAATCACGTTCCTCAGCAGTAAGATGCGTGTGTGACATTCGTGATTTCTTCTTAGTAGGATTGATGGTCGTTTGGTCAAAACAAACCATCTCACGAATGTCACTCTTTTTCCATCAACCCGTGCATTTCAAAATTGAATCCACCTATTTCTCGTGTGTCAATGATAATAGTGTCGTAATTGCCAAAGTCTACAAATTGACAGATGTGGTGGCAAAGCGGATACCAGTGCAGCGAAGTCACTAGACCATTTTCAAATGGTATCTGCAGTCGCTTGGGCCTCAAATGTCCTGAAAACGCTGTGTTTGCTCCTGCCGGATGCTGCAGGTAATTATTCAATATGCGCTAGAAGCTATCTCCAGGGACGCGTCTGGGCCATACAGTTCTTTTGACCAACACAGGGTGGCCCAACCGACTTCTGTCGGTTGGGTGCTCAAAGCACAAAACGCTCCACCATTCGCAATCCATGTCTATTGACTATCAATTTCATCCACATGCTGCTTCCACTGAAATCTCTCCATTCTTACTCAAATACAATGTGAACTCTCCCATGTCACCGATCATGAGACAGTTTTTCTTGTCATGAATCCCGTCTTCTCTAGGTCTAAGGTGCATTGGAGCCTCTTCATTGACCCAGGGCCATTTGGTTTTAGCACTGACTTGGATGGAAGTAAGTTGGCAAAGATAATCTGGCGGAGTGGTCCGTTGAATTTCTTGAGAGTGATAGGGCACTCCCCCAATTTTCGTCGCCCAGTAAACGGGGAGCATCCAGGTACGAACCCGACTTACTTCGTCATAGGAGTCATATGCGGCGTCCCATTTGGACGGCACATCTACAGTTCGAAATCGAACACCCCAGGCAGTAGTAAATTCAAAAGCATGAGTCGGCTCTGGCATGTCCGAGGCAGTCAAAATATCTTCATCTCGTTCATCGGCTGATACCCAGATGAATCGTAGCTTCTCCATATCAGCGGTAAGAACCGCCTCCTGATCCGCGACGAAAACCAGTAATAAGTCGCCAGGTAACTCTCGAGACACAGTCTGTCCCGTAAGATTGCGACTGTCACGAAAATCAAATTGACAAAGAAATTGTGTAACCGTGTCATTGACCTTTGGCCATGGAATTCGCTTTGGGAGAAAAGGTGTGCCTCCCACACGAGTCATACGGAGATTGGGCGGCTTGCCCTTACCCCAGACAAAACATCACAGGGAACTGCTTTTGGATCTTCAATACCATGCCAATGTCGCAATTGTTCCCAGGAGATTAAATCGCTTGCACTACCAATATTGTAAACATCTGATTTTATGTCCGGGTAATAGCTTTCCAGTGCATCAAAATCAACGACAGGATGCACTCCCAGACCTGCGCGAATAAAGGGAGCAATAGGCATGTTTTCAAATCCCAAAATGATTTTTCTGCGGAACACAGCCAGGCGGGTGGCCCCGATTGATTCCTTAGGGGCGGCACAACCGCGAGATGTAGATTTGTAATACGATATGTTTTCAATGGTCAACTCTCCAACCAATCATGCAACTGTTCGAAAAGCGTTTTATCAATTTGCGATCCTACTTTATTAATCGCTTGTTCAATCGCTTGCTGTTCCGAATCCGAAGGACGAGTAAAAACTTTGTTACAACGAGGTGGCGAAAACCAAGCTTCGATGAAATTTTCAGCCTGTTCCTCAGTAGAGCGGTCTCCACAATCCAATGATCTGATAAGCCAGGGAATACTTCGCCATTTTGACATCTCGAATATCAATTCAATCGCATTTTTTCGAACATGAGGGCGGCAATCCTGCTTGATGATCGCCAATAATCGGCTCCCATCGATCATATGAAGATATTCCTGCAACTGTCGCTTCACTTCTCGAACAACTTGAGGGCTGTCATCCTGGAACCTATCGATAAGTTCCTCCAGGACCGATACACCTCCAAGTTTGGCAAAGGCTCGAAGAGCAGTCCTTCTGTGGTAGGGAATCTTGGCATCGAGATAAAGACGGACGGTTGGAAGGTCTGATGAATCCCCAGTTTCACCCAACCCGGCCAGTGCTGCTACATAATCTGGTCGCATATTTAATGCTTCCCGATAGATTTGTGCCGAATTCAAAAAACCGAGTTTTCGTAATTGAAACTGCGCCAGTTCTCGAATTGAAGCATTGTGGTCAAGCAAAGCCTCGGTCCATATTTCCTGTTCAGATTCAGGAAATTCATTCGCTTCCAGACGAAATCCCACCCTTCTAATTGGCATGAAAGGATCTTGTTTGATTTGGATCAGTCGTTCTTTTAAGTTTTCACCTGAATCGATCGAGTGCACTTCTCTGGCACACCAGATACGCAGAACTGTGTCTTCAGAGGTTAATCCCTGTTCTATAATCTGCCTACGATGATCACCGGGAAGATTGAGGGACAGTTTGACGACATTCCTGCGAACTGCACGACCTGAAGCCTGAATGACCCCTGTCAATATCTCTCGACATTCTGGTTGGAGGAGCATCTCAATGATCTGTTCTACGACAGATACATGGTCGTGGCGACCAAGTTCAAGCAAATGCACCACCAAGGGTAAGTTACGAACGAAGTGTGGTAGGTATTCCTCTTTGAGCCGGTCTCTGATAGCAGAAATTGCTTCTGTGCTGATCGGCTCAACCCAATCATTCTGTCGAATCAGGAGATATGGTAACTCGCTGCCATCATGGATTCTGGTGAGAAGCCGAATCGCTTCATGTCTGACATAACCATTCCGGTGAAAACTCGCCAACCCAAGAATTGAGGAACGGCACAATTCATCTGCAACAAGAGTATCGATCTGTGTTGGTTTTAGAGTATTCCACATACGCGGCATACACCACGAAGCAAACTGAACTTCGCACTTTAGGAGTTCTTCAGATGAGACCGATGTCAGGAGCCTGTGAATTGCAAGGCAGTTCGCGACCTTTAACTTTCGAGATCTCCCAAAAAGAAATCGAACCAGATATGGCACCAAATAGGGAACATCATCACATTCACTCTGAGCAGCAATTTGTTCGATAAGGGAGATGGTCTTCTCAATTTTCTTGCTGGCTCCCACGAGGTTTTGCTGCTCAGAGAATCGATAAAGTTCTTGAAGTAAATGTTGTAGTCGATTCGATAGCATGAAACTGTAACCGATGAAAAATTGAGACTTTTTGTGATTTCAAATCATGACACTTGAAAGTTTATAGAGTTCGTAGAAGGGATGGACCAAACGCATGTTTCTGACAGGATGAGCCAGAAGCAGGGTGTCCCAACAGACTCCTGTCTGTTGGGTGCTGAAAGCACAAGATGTCCCACCATTCGCTCTCTTAGTCGATTGAACAGCAAATACTTCCTGGGAGGCGGCAAGTTCGATCGTCTTTTGCATGACGAGAACGTGACGAAGTGGATCTGTTTCTCATCGTAGACTCTGCGTTTGAACGATGTCTGGCTTTTTGGGTTGAGGAATATCCAATAAAATCAGAAACCGCAGGATAAGTACATCTTCTCACTTCGCGACCCAACCGACAAATTCGATCGGGCCACCCGCCCGGCCTATCAGGAAGTAGCTCAACACCGCTTCCGAGGGGTGTCTACCATGGACTGATCGTTGAGGGAGTGTGACACAAATTGGACGGGTAACACCGGAGGGTGGCTGCCAACCAACTTGTGAACGGCGCTACTAAAACAAGTTAGTTCAAGCAGATAAATGCATCATTTAGGACATAGTGATTCAGTGCTTTAAGTTTATCGTCAGCCGTACACTCAGGTTTCTGCTGGTTTAAATTAGATAAAATTTCTTGAACCGTATTAATTCCAAGCACATAAACCATACCGTTTTCAGAGGGAAATACAGGTGTTTCTTGACCGTCATCAACCACATCATCTGGATCGTAAACGATTGCGGGTGTATTCAAAGTAAACGCAGTATTTATAGGTAAGTATAATGCATCGCTCCATTGAAACTCACCCGCAACATCTAACACATCCGAAAGCCTCATAATTTCGTCCATTAGGTTATGCCCCATAATCAATAACTTTCATTCCAGTCACGGGTGGCCCAACCGACTTTGTCGGTTGGGTGCTGAAAGCACAAGATGTCCCACCATTCGCTCTCAATTTATATTGAACACGAAATTCATCTTCTGTACAAAAGTTGTTATCGATGCAACAAAGTCAAAAGAAGTTAATTCCCAAGTCTCTCCTTAATCAAAAAATCTTGCAAACAAAATCCCCTACCCAATCTCCAACCGGACCCCCATCCGTGAAAATTCGTGCCCATCCGTGGTTCAAAAAGTCACACAACCCTACCCAAAAACCCAACCCATCCTCCCCATCTTGGCGTCTTGGCGGTTCCCCCACCCCCACGAAATTGTAATTTCTACCCGTCTCGGCTCTTTTCCAGGCCATCTTGAATCGTTTTTCTAATTTCGGGTAAGTTTCCGAAAATTCCTCTCGGGATTGTCGTGGCTGGATTTCCATTCAGCAGGCGGCTTTCCCTCTGCGACTCTGCACGATTCCCTTTCGTTTAAAAAATCTCAGGAGCCTGGTCTTATGTGCCCAGCACGTCCGCGATTCTGTCATTCCAACACCCTGCGGCTGCTTTGCAGTTCGATTTGTCTTGTGATTGGCCTCTCCACCAACGCCTTCGCTGGGATGCAATTCCCCTATGAGGCCCAAACCAACACCGCCGATGTCGCCGTCCACAGCGGCCCCGGCAGTCGGTTTTATCTCACTGGAGCCCTGAAAAAAGGCGAAAAAGTCCAGGTTCACCGCCACGATCCCGGCGGCTGGTACATGATTGTCCCCCCCGATGGGAGCTACAGTCTCGTCCGAGCCGAGTACGTCAAAAAAGAAGGCGGCGGCAGCGGCGTGGTTGCGGAAAATAACGTCATCGTCCGCGTCGGCAGCCAACTCAGCGATCATCACGAAGTCGAACAGCGTCGGCTCATGAAGGGCGACAAAGTTCGCATCCTCGGCGAAGAACAGATCGAAGATCGCGGCCGCGTCGTCAGCATGTTCAAAGTCGAACCCCCTCGCGGCGAGTTCCGCTGGGTCAAGGGCGACTACCTCATCCCGGTCGACAGCAACCTGCGAAAAGAACACGACACCAACCCCTTCGCCTACCCTTCCAACGGCATCGAACTCGAAATGAAAGATCCTGTCGAGCGCAAACCGGTCGACAGGTATCCGGTCGCTGAAAAGAAATCGGCTCATTTTGTGGTCGATTCCCAGGAAAAAGCGATGCGGGTCGATCGGCCTGATGAGCAGTGGTCGCATGAAACCGGCGTCGTCGCCAACAATGTCGACCTCAAAGCGATCGAAAAAGATCGCGATATCCTCGATGCCCTCGATCATAACTTCCGACACATGATTGATCAGGATATCTCTCAGTGGAAGCTCAACGATTTACGGCACGACTACCAGAAACTGCAGAAAAACACGAAAATCGATGCCATCGCCAGCCAGGT